>NZ_CP023407.1:0-308750 GCF_003665435.1 Streptomyces fungicidicus | reverse complement strand
GCCTGCTGATGATGGGCGGCGCCACCTTCGCGATGGGCCTGCTGCCCACCTACGGCACCATCGGCGTCGGCGCCCCGATCCTGCTCACCGTCCTGCGCCTCATCCAGGGCTTCGCCCTGGGCGGCGAATGGGGCGGCGCCGTGCTGATCGTCTCCGAGCACGGGGGCGACAAGCACCGCGGGTTCTGGGCCTCCTGGCCCCAGTGCGGCGTCCCCGCCGGCAACCTGCTGGCCACCGCGGTCCTCGCGGTGCTGGCCTCGGTGCAGTCCGAAGCGGCGTTCGAGTCCTGGGGCTGGCGCGTTCCCTTCCTGCTCTCCGGCGTCCTGGTCGTGGTCGGCCTGTGGATCCGCATCTCGGTGACCGAGTCCCCGGTCTTCCTCGCCGCCAAGGCCAAGGCCGAGGCGGACGCCGCAGACGGGGTCAAGGAGGAGGCGCCCGTCGTCGAGGTCTTCCGCCGCAGCTGGCGTGAGGTGCTCGCGGCCATCGGAGTCCGGTTCGGAGAGAACATCTCCTACTACATCGTCACCTCCTTCCTGCTGGTCTACGTCACCACCCACCTCGAACTGCCGAAGAGCACCGCGCTGAACGCCGTGCTGATCGCCTCCGCCGTCCACTTCGTCACCATCCCGCTGTGGGGAGCGCTCTCCGACCGCATCGGCCGCAGGCCCGTGACGCTGATCGGCGCCGTCGGCATGGCGGTCTGGGCGTTCTTCTTCTTCTCCCTGGTCGACTCGGAGTCGTTCGCCGTGATCACCCTGTCGGTCACCGCGGGCCTGCTGCTGCACGGCGCGATGTACGGGCCCCAGGCCGCCTTCGTCTCCGAGATGTTCGACACCAAGGTCCGCTACTCCGGGGCCTCCGTGGGCTCACAGCTCGCGTCCATCGTCGCCGGCGCCCTCGCCCCCATCATCGCGGTGGAACTGCTCAGGCGTTACGGATCGTCGACCCCCATCGCCCTCTACCTCTGCGCCGCCTCGGTGATCACCGCCATCACCGTGCTCGTCATCAAGGAGACCCGCGGCCGTGACCTGACCGTCTCGACCACGGATGCGCCGCCGAAGCAGCGGGAGGCGGCGGTCGCCGACACCAACCGGGTCTGAGAGGCCACCGTGCGGCGGTCCGCCCGGCCATGGGGGACGGGCGGACCGCCGCGGGTGCGCACGGGGCCCGGCGCCCTCCGGACCCGCCACCCTCAGACCATCCACGCATCAGCCGCGGCGCCGGAGGTAGGACTGCCGTCATGACCACCCAGAACGACGCCTCCACCGCGGTGACGGCGGCACTCCAGCAGCTGCTCGCCCTTCTCGCCGCGGACGCTCCGGCCGAACAACTGGCCCAGCCCGCGGCGCAGGCACGCGCCGCCGGCGTCGGCCCGCACGACCAGGACGTCATCGCCGAGGCCACCCGGACCGCGCTCGGCATCCACCGGACGCTGACCCAGCGCCGGCGGCGGGAGGCCGAGCTCGCCGCCCTGTTCGACACCGCGAGCGACCTGGCCGCCCTGCGGGACCTGGACTCCGTACTGCGTGCCATCGTGCACCGGGCGCGCACCCTGCTGGGCACCGACGTCGCCTACCTCACCCTGAACGACCCCGCCGCGGGCGACACGTTCATGCGGGTGACCGCCGGTTCGGTCTCCGCCAAGTTCCAGCAACTGCGCCTCGGCATGGGAGAAGGACTCGGCGGTCTGGTCGCGCAGACCGCCCGCCCCTACGCGAGCCCCGACTACCGCACCGACCACCGCTTCAGGCACACCGGAGCCATCGACGAGGGAGTCAACGAGGAGGGCCTGCGCGGCATCCTCGGCGTACCCCTGCGCGTCGGCCGACGCGTGATCGGCGTGCTGTTCGCCGCGGACCGCACTCCGCGTGACTTCACTCCCGAGGCCATCGCCCTGCTGTCCTCCCTCGCCGACCACGCCGCAGTCGCCATCGACAGCGCGCGTCTGCTGGAGGAAACCCGCTCCGCCCTCGTCGAACTGAACGCCGCGAACGGAACGGCCCGCGCCCACAGCGACGCCCTGCACCGCGCGGCCGACACCCACGACCGGCTCACCGACCTGGTCCTCAGGGGCGGCGACGTCGACGACGTCACCCGCGAGATCGCGGCCCTCCTCGACGGCGGCCTGGCCGTCCACGACGCGGACGGCACCGAACTCGCCCGCCTGAAGACCGGTCCCGTCGTCCTCCCCGAGCAGGGCGTCGAAGCGTCCCGCAGAGGCGGGCGGGCCGTACCCGTCGACGGCAACTGGGTGTGCGCCGTCCTGGCCGGCCCCGAACTCCTCGGCAGTCTCGTCCTCACCGGCCGTGCCGATCTCACCGACGCCGACCGGCGTCTGTTCGAACGAGCCGGTCTGGTCACCGCGCTGCTGCTCCTCCTGCGCCGGTCGGTGGCCGAGGCGGAGGACCGCGTCCGAGGCGAACTCCTCGACGACCTGCTCACCGCCCACCCCCCGGGCGGCCACCGCAACGCGGGCAGCCTGACGCTGCGCGCCAGAAAGCTGGACATCAACCTCGCCCAGCCCCACGCGGTCCTCGTCCTCACCTGCGACCCGGCCCTGCGCTCCCGGCTGCTGACCGAGGTCGCCCGCCGCGCACGCGCGCTCGGCGGCCTGGCAGGCACCCGCAGCGGGCACACCGTCCTGCTCGCGCCCACCTCGGATCCGGGCGCACTCGCCCAGCAACTGGCCCACGAACTGACCCGCGGCCTCGGCATCCCCATCACCGTCGGAGCGGCGGGCCCCGCCACGGGACCGGAGGACCTTCCCCACACCCACGACGAGGCACACCGCTGCCTCCAGGCGCTCGAGGCGCTCGGCCGCACCGGCGACGGCGCCGCCGTGAGCGACCTCGGCTTCCTCGGGGTCCTCCTCGGCGACCGGACGGACATCACGGGGTACGTGGACCACGTCCTCGGCCCCGTTCTCACCTACGACGCGCAGCGCGGCACGGAACTCGCCCGCACCCTCACCGCCTACTTCAACCACGGCGCCAGCCTCTCCCGGGCCAAGGACGCCCTTCACGTCCACGTCAACACCGTGGTGCAGCGGCTCGACCGCGTCGCACAACTCCTCGGCCCCGACTGGAACACCCCCGGCAGAGCCCTGGAGATCCAGGTCGCCCTGCGGCTGCACCGCCTCGCCCGGCAAGGCAGGCTCGACCCCGAACCGTGATCGGCGGCACCGCTGTGCCGAGGGGCCTTCCGATCACGGGACGGGGCCGGGGAACGAACGCGGTACTACCTCAGAGTGATCGCGTAGACCTGCACCCGGGGATCGTCCGGCAGTCCGAGGGAACGGACGGTCTTCGACGCGTCGAGGTCCGCGGAGGAACCGAACAGACGCACCGGCGGCCCGTCCACTCCCTGGCCGCGCTTGATCCGGTGCGGCATCTCCAGTACCACGGAGCCGCCCTGCGGTGCCGCCCCCGCCCAGTCGCCCACGGTGACCGGCACCTCGGCGGTGGTTCCGTCGGTGTAGCGGACGGTGAGCGCGGTCGTCACCGGGCCGTGGTGGGCCGAGGCGACCAGCCGCAGCGCGCCGTACGATCCGGCCGGGAGCAGCATCGCCCGACCGCGGGCCTCGACGAAGTTCGCGGCCGTCCCGGACGGGTCGGGAGCGTCGTAGGTGACCCCGTCCCAGACGACCGGGCCCGCCGCCGGCAGCAGATCACCGTCGTAGCTCCATCCCGCTCCGTCGAAGTCCCCCTCGCCGGAAGCCGCCACGGTCGCGGTCCCGTCGTGGTTCACCTCCTCGGCGAGGTCCACGGCACACTCCTTCCCGGCGTCCGTCGCGCAGCGGGCCGCGTCGCGCACCTCGACGGTCGCGAGCCGTTCCACGCCCTTCACGCCGTTCGCGGTCGCCGTGACCCGCACGGTGTACGAGCCCGGCGCGGTTCCGGCCGGCACGCTCACGTCCACCTCCGCCGTCCGCTGGACGGGGAGCCGGTGGGAGGTGAGCGAGAACGGCTCGGAGGTCCGCACGGTCCAGCCGCTGGGAGCCTTGGCGCCGATGCGCACCCGCAGGGTGCCGGGGGACTGGCCCAGCACGTCCAGCTTCAGACGGAGGCTCTGCGCCGTGTCAGCCGTCGGCAGGACGTCCGAAGCGGTGCGGAGCGACGCGTCGAGGTGCCGGCGGGAATCGGCCGGCGCCCGGTTCACGGACGGCGGCTCCGCGCCCTTGCCCGTCCCCCACGCCGACGGCTCGCCGGCCATCTCGAAGGCGAGGTTCCCGCCCTTGGCGACCGCGTCCCAGTCCAGCCAGGTGGCGCGCAGGTCCTTCCCGCCGAACTCCGCCCGCTCGATGTAGCGTCGCGTGTCGCTCACGCCCGGGGCCCGGACCGTCAGGGTGCCGCCCTGCTTGTTCCCGTGGGCGCCGACGCGAATGACCGCGGAGGGGAACTGCGGGCTGGAGACGGCGAGGAAGTCGCCGCCGTTCGTCGTCGGGTACAGGCCCAGGGAGGAGAAGACGTACCAGGCCGACATGGTTCCCAGGTCGTCATTGCCGGTCATGCCGTCGGGCCCGTCGGTGAAGAGCGTCATCGCGGCGCGGACCACGGTGGCGGTCTTGGCGGGCGCCCCGGCCCACAAGTACATGTAGGGGGAGTGCAGATCGGGCTCGTTGTTCGGGTTGTAGGTCGGCTTCCCGTAGTAGTCGTACGGCGCCGAGATCCAGTCCTCGCGCGCGGTCCCGGCAGGGTCCTCGAGGAGTTTCTCGTACGCGAAGAAGGCGTCGAGGCGCTTCTCCGTCGCCCGCTTGCCGCCCATCAGGGACACGAGCCCCGCCGGGTCCTGGGGGACCAGCCACTGGTACTGGTAGGCGCCGCCCTCATGGAACTGGTGGCCCGCTTCGACGGGGTCGTAGGGCGTCAGCCAGGTGCCGTCGGTGGTGCGCGGCCGGAACTGCCCGAGGGAGGAGTCCCACAGGTTCCGGTACCACTGGCCGCGTGCCGCGAACAGCCGGGCGTCCGCGCGGTGTCCGAGCCCTTCGGCCATCAGCGCCAGCGAGGCGTCCGCAGCCGCGTACTCCAGCGTCGCCGACGCGGGATGACGGCATTCGTTGTCGCCGCCCTTGTCCGGGCAGTCCTTGCCCGGTTCCAGCCCGCTGGGGATGTACCCGCGTTCCTGGTAAGCGGCGGCTCCCGCACGGCCGTTGTAGGGGGAGTCGTCCGGCGGTGTGCCGAGCGCGTTCTTCCGGAGAAGCGCGTACGCCTCCTTCTCGTGGCCGGCGAGCAGGCCCTTGGACCACGCCTCGACGAGGAAGGGAGTCACCGGGTCGCCGGTCATGATGTTGGTCTCGCTGTTGGCGAGTGACCAGCGCGGCAGCCAGCCGCCGTCCCGTCCGATCGCGACGACCGACAGCGCGACGTCGCGGGCGACCTTCGGCTGCAGCATCTGCAGCAGTTGGTTCTGCGGCCGATGGGTGTCCCACAGGGACAGGTTCTGGTAGGGGGTGAAACCGGACGCGGTGTGGGTCTTCCCGTCGAAGCCCGCGTACCGGCCGTCGACGTCACCGGCGAGGTTCGGGTGCAGCTGTGCGTGGTAGAGGGCGGTGTAGAAGGCGCGTCGGCGCTCGGTGGACCCGCCGTCGATCCTGACTGCGGAGAGCTGCCGCTCCCAGGTCTCGTGCAGTGCCGCGCGCGTCGCGTCGAAGTCGTACGAGTCGGCCGTCTCCGCCTCGAGGTTCTTCCGGGCGCCCTCGACGCCCGTGTAGGAGAGCCCCACCTTGACGACGACGTCGCGGTCGGAGCCGGCGTCGAAGGTCACCCAGGCGCCGTTCCCGCCCTCGCCGGCCGCGTCCCGCCCACCCGGGGTGGGCGTGGTGCCCCGCCAGGTGCCGTGCGACGCGAACGGCCGGTCGAAGGTCGCCGTGAAGTAGACGGTGTGCCGGTCCTTGCCCGCGCAGAAGTTGCCGGCCTCGACACGGCCCTCCACCGTCCGGTCGCCGACGACGTGTACTTCCGAGCCGTACACCTTCTGGTTGGCCTTGCCGGTGTTGAACAGCACGTTGGCCCGGCCGGTCGAGGGGAAGGTGTAGCGCTGCCATCCCGTACGGGGCGTGGCGGTCAGCTCGGCGTCGATGCCGTACGTCTTCAGCCCCACCCGGTAGTAGCCGGGTTCGGCGTCCTCGTCGTCGTGCGAGTAGGCCGAACGGTAGGCGGCCGGGTCGACGTCGTCGACCGCTCCGGTCGTCGGCATGAGGGGCAGCTCGCCCATGACGGAGCAGCCGACGCCGGAGAGGTGGGTCTGGCTGAACCCGTGGATCCTGTCCTGCTGGTAGTCGTAGCCTCCCTGGCCGCCGGTGTCCGGGCTGACCTGGACCATGCCGAACGGGGCGCTCGCGCCGGGGAAGGTGTTGCCGAAGTTCTGTGTGCCGATGAACGGGTTGACCAGAGAGGTGAGTTGACCGGCGGTCGAAGGGGCCTGCGCGACGGCCGGCGTCGGTGCCAGGGCGCCGCCCGCGACGAGCAGTGCTGCGAGGACCGTGGAGGCCCGGTCGCGCAATCGGCGGAGGGGTCTGTGCATGGAAGCGGTCTCCTGTTCCTCACCCGTCATGTGCTGCGCGACATGAGAGGTGATCTCCGGGCGACGGACGGAAGCGGACTAGATCACGCTCTGACATCGTTGTCAACACTTCTGGCGCCGACGGTCGCCCGCCACCGGTCCGCGGGTCCGCGACGAGCCCTTCGTCCTCACCATTGCCGACCGTGACGCACCTCGCTATGTTAATCAGAAATCACATCTGCGCGACGTCGTCCATCACGCATCGGCCGCGCAACTGGCAAGTCTGCGAAGGCATCTGAAACCCTCTGACCCATCAGGGAAGCAGGTAAGGCAATGGAGAACCTCAGCAGGCGGAAGGCCCTGTCGCTCGGTGTCGCGCTCGGCCTCGTGGGGGTGGCGAACCCCGTCCACGCGTGGGCGTCGACGGGCTCGGGCACCGGAGCCGCCGCGGGGACCGGTCCGGAGTGGATCTGGGACGACGCGGCGGACCCGCTGATGGCGTCGATGCTCGACAAGGGTCACGTCCCGGCGATCAACACCGCGTGGGCGTCCTGGGTGAACAACAACGACCCACTGCCCAGCGGCCTGCCGGCCGACTTCGCCGCGTATCTGCGGCAGGTCAACCGGCTGCCCTCCTGGGCCGACCCCGCCAAGCTCGCCCGGGCCGCCGACTTCAACCGCCGCAAGGACACGTACCTTTTCATGCTGTACGGCCTGGGCAGCGGCATCATGAGCACCGTGATCCCGCGCGAGGCCAAGAGCGTCTACTGGTCCGCCGGCGGCGCCGACATGCAGGACCGTGCGGCGAAGACGTTCACCTTCGGCTACGACCTGTCCGAGCTGGGAGCCTTCGGGCCGACGGGACAGTTCGTCGTCACCGCCAACAAGACGCGCGTGGTCCACGCCGCGGTGCGCCATCTGCTGCCGCAGTCGCCGCACTGGCGGGCGGTCGCCGACGAGACCATCCCGATCAGCGCGGCCGACATCCTCGTCACCTTCCACAGCCTGGGCACCTACGTGTACAGGAAGCTGCTCGACTGGAAGGTCCCGTTCCCGGCCGCGGACCAGGAGGCGTTCCTGCACTCGTGGCAGGTCGCCATCCATCTGCTCGGTGTGCCGTACGAGCACATCCCCCGCACCTGGGCGGAGGCCGAGAAGCAGTCGGCGCGGGTGCTCACCCCGATCCTCACCCCGTCGACCGAGGGCATCGCACTGGCCGAGGAACTGCTCGGTCTGACCGCGCAGATCGACCTCGGCGTCACGCGCGGCTTCCTCAACGAGTTCGTGCGCTACGTCCTCAGCGACGAGGTCGGCGACTGGCTGGGCCTGAAGCGCGACTACGCGTCGGCGGCCCTGGTCCGCACCGCGTGGCCGGCGTTCATCCTGTTCCGTGAGGGGCTGTCGCCCGTCATGCCCGGCACCTTCTACATGTTCGACCAGTTCGTGCGCGCCCTGGCCATGCTGTTCCTGAACAAGGGCTCCTCCGGGAGCACCACCCCCATCACGATACCCACCGGGAACAGGGCGGGCTGAGCCTCACCTGTGCCCGCCCCCGGCAGCGGGGCCCAGGGGGCGGGCATCGGAGGCTCCGCACGACGCGGCGCCCGTCGCCGCGGGGTTTCGGCCGCCGTTCAGAGCCCCAGCGTGCCCACGACCAGGGCGGTCACGGACTCGCGATGGCCGGGGCTGTCCCGCCACCGCAGCCTGCGTCCCGTCTCGACCACCGCGCCGAACCCCGCGTGCACCAGCACGCGGGCCTGGGCCGGGTCCAGCTCGGGACGGGCCAGCCGCAACTGCCGCTCCCAGACCGCGATGTGCTTGCGCTGGGCGAGGACCAGGGGGCGCCGCAGTTCGTCCGGCAGGCCGACCAGTTCGGCCTCGGCGACGCTGTTGAGCTCGGTGTACTCGAAGCTGTAGGCCACATACGTCGCCGCCAGCGCGACGACGGCCTCGTGCGGACCGGACACCTCGTGCAGGTTCCGCTCCACGCCCTGAGCCAGCAGCCCCGCCGCCTGGAGGCATGCCGCCGCCAGGATGTCGATCTTGCCGGGGTAATGGCGGTAGAGCGCTGACGGGGTCAGTCCCACCGCCTGCGCGATCTGTCCGTTGGTGACACTGGCGAACCCGTTGCGGGCGAACAGCGGGATGGAGGCGGCGAGGATCTCCTCGCGTCGCGTGCGCGGCACCGGCCGGGCGGGCAGCTCGACGGGGTGCGCGGCCGGCCGGCCCGCCGCCGGGTCGGTCGTGGCCACCCGCAGCGCGGACGCCACCAGCAGGCTCTCGGCCCGGCGTTGGGCGATGGTGGTGCGGTGCATCGTGATGGACCCGATCGCGCCGAGGGCCGCCATGGCCCGCAGGCGTCCGTCGGACAGGGGGAGTTCGCGCTGCACCGCCTCGTCGACCCGCTCGACGAGGCGCCCGAACTTGACCGCGAGGCGGCGACGGTCCTCGCGGTTCAGGTACCGCGCCTCCCACCGGTACACGCCGCCCGACGCGCGATGGGCGACGGTGACCCGGGTGAGCGCGGTGAGCACGTCTGTCAGGGGCGCCCCGGGCGGCACTTCGTCGAGCGCGGCGACCAGTCCGTCCACCATGACGTGGGCGCACTCGGCGAACAGCGCGTACTTGTTCGGGAAATGCCGGTACAGAGCGGCCGCGCTGATGCCCACACCGGCGGCGACCTCTTCCATGGACGCCTTGTGGTAGCCGCGCTCGCTGAAGACCCGACCGGCCGCGCCGACGATGAGCTGTCTGCGGTTGCGGGGACGGGTGGCCGCGGCCGGACCGGCGGTCGTGGCCGAACGGGCGGACGGGGAGGCGGGAGCCATGCCGATCAGTCAATCACAGCCCTCGGGAGCCCGTGCTGCCTCGGCGCGGACCGCACAGGCCACGCGCGCGGGAGCATTTCCCGCGGGCGGCTCCCGGGCCTGTGCGGCCGGGGCAGGCCCTCCGGCGAACCCCGCCCTCCCGGTGCCGGTGCGGCCGGTCAGCCGAACGTGAGGACCGGCTTCACCGCACGGCCCTCCGACATGGCGGCCACGGCCTCCCCGATGTCCTCGAACGGGAAGGTGGTGACCAGCCGCTCGAGCGGGAAGAGGCCCCGCTCGCGCAGAGCGATCAGCTCGGGGACGAAGCGGCCGGGATCGGAGTCCCCCTCCAGCACCCCGTGGACGCGGACGCCGCCCGCGAGCAGAGCCATCACGTCGAACGTCACCTCACCGCCGAGACCGAGGAGGGCGAGTTCGCCGCGCGGGCGCAGTGCGCCCAGGGCCCGGCGGGCCATCTCCGGACGCCCCGTGGTCTCGACGACGTGGTGCGCACCGCCGCCGGTGAGCTCGCGCACCGCCGCCACCAGATCGTCCCCCGGTGCCAGGGCCGCCGTGGCTCCGAGCCCGATGGCCAGCGCACGGCGGGAGGCGACCGGGTCGACGGCCACCACCGGGCCGCATCCGACGGCCACCGCGGCCATCAGAGCGCTCAGGCCGACCCCGCCCGCGCCCAGGAGGACCAGCGAGGAGCCGGGTTCGGGACGCAGCCGGTTGAGCACGGTGCCCGCGCCCGTCTGGCCGCTGCACCCCAGCGGCGCGGCGACCTCTGCCGGCAGGTCGGAGGGCACCCCGACCACGCCGCGTTCGTGGACGACGGCGTACGTGGCGAAGCTGGACTGGCCGAAGAAGCAGCCGTGCAGCGGTGCGCCGTCGAGAGCGAGCGGCGTGCTGCCGTCGTCGCGCCCACCCGAGAGGTTCCGGGCCCGCGAGGCCCGGCAGTAGGCCGGATGGCCCGCCGCGCACTGCGCGCACTCGCCGCAGCTGGCGAAGGTGAGGCAGACATGGTCTCCCGGCGCGACGCCGGTCACCCGTGAACCCACCGCCTCGACCCGGCCGGCGCCCTCGTGGCCGAAGACCATCGGGGTGAGGTGGCGGGGCCAGGTGTCCCGCATCGCCAGGTCGGTGTGACAGATGCCGGCCGCGGTCATCCGCACCAGCACCTCACGCGGGCGCGGTTCCTCCAGGTCCGCGTCCCGGAGGGTGAACGGGGCGCCGGGCGCCCCGCTGACCGCGGCGCGGACGCGCCTCACGAATCCTCTCCCGCACGCGGACTCCCGTGCGGGTCCCCGGAGACGCGCTCCAGGAAGAAGTAGTAGAAGGGCCCCTCGGCGGGGACCCCCTTGGAGTTCATGATCCCCATCAGCGTGGTGTCGTCCACCCGCTTGAAGTGGTCGAAGACCGGCTGCCCGTCGTAGACCATGGTGGCCGTGGTCTCGCCGCGGAACTCGACGGTCCACAGACTGGCCTCGCCCTTGCCGAGCTCGCGGTTGGAGTACAACTCACCCTTCTCGTCACGGCACATCAGCGGCTTCACGTCGTGCACGGAGGTGAACGTCTTGCCGTACCAGCCTGCCTTCTCGAGCATGCCGTTGAGGGGATGACCGGTCGCGAACTCGCCGCCCTTCCACTCGCCGAGGATGTCCTCGGGGCGGACGGTGTCCAACGCCGCCCAGATCCGGTCGAGTTCGGTGGCGCTGACGGGCCCGTCCTGCTCCCGGAGCTCCTGGAACCGGGCGCGGGCTTCGATCAGGTCCATGAGCGGTGTCCTCTCGTCGGTGCTGACTGACGTCACGGTGAGACGTGCGGATGCCGGCGGTCTGCGGCGGAACCGGCGGGGGAGGGGTGCTGGAGGGCGGAGCGCCGTGCGAACCGCCGGGGCGGTTCGCCCCTGACCGCGCCCGGGTGGCCCACGGTGCCGAGGCTCAGCAGCACATGGCGTTCGGCGACCTCCTCCGCGGTGAGCGGACCGTCCTCGCGGAACCAGTTGGCGACCCCCTGGCACATCACGAGCACCGAACGCACCGCGTCGGCGGGGATCGGCGTGGAGAACACGCCCTGGGCGCGGCCCGCCTCGACCGTGTCCAGCAGCATGTGCTCGAGATAGTCGCGCAGGGCGACGTAGCGCGCCCGGTTGGAGGGCTCCAGACTGCGTATCTCGGTGTCGAGGAAGGCCAGCTGCTGTCGGTGGGCCATGTACAGCACGATCGACTCGACCATGCCGCAGAACCGCGCCAGCGGATCGTCCCCGGCTTCGCCCGCCGCGGCCCGGCAGCGGTCCAGGACGTCCTTGATGGACGTCTCCAGCAGCGTGGCCAGCAGTGCCTGTTTGTTCTCGTAGTGGTAGTACAGCGCGGGCACCGTGACGCCGACCCGGCCGGCTATGTCCCGGACCGAAGTGCCGTGGTAGCCCTGCTCGTTGAAGGCCTCCATGGCGCGCAGCAGGATCGGGTGCAGATCGAGCGGTCCGTAGTGGCGCCAGTGCTCCGCTGGGGGTGTGCTGTCCTGGCTCGGCGCGGCGTTCAACGACTCTCCTAGGGACGGGTGGCGATCGGCGCCATCGTACGGCCGGGAGATCCGGAACGCTTCCCCTTCGCTGCTTAGCGATCGCTCAGTGGATCCGGCGGCCTGATGTCACTTTCCCGGTGCCGGGCCACAAAAACAAGTGCTGCGAGGAGAGTTGACCGCCCGGTCGTCCGCTTCTACGTTTTAGCGAACGCTCAGTAAGTCCCCGGTCGGCGGCGGCGGGACCGCCCCGCACCGAGAAAGGAACCCATGAGCCCGTACTCCACCGACCCTCCCGGCCACGCCACCGCGGGCCCGCTGGACGGTGTGCGAGTGGTCGAACTGGCGGGGATAGGCCCCGGCCCCTTCGCCGCGATGCTGCTCGCCGACCTGGGCGCGGATGTGGTGCGCGTGGACCGGCCGGGCCCCTCGCCGCTCGGCGGCGATCCGGCCCGCGACGTGACCAACCGCAACAAGCGCTCCGTCCTGGTGGACCTCAAGTCGCCCGAAGGGCCGCCCACGGTACGGGCGCTGGCGGCGCGCGCCGAGATCCTCGTGGAGGGATACCGGCCCGGTGTCGCGGAGCGGCTCGGAGTCGGCCCCGACGACTGCATGGCGGTCAACCCCGCGCTGGTGTACGGCCGGATGACCGGCTGGGGGCAGCGAGGCCCCCTCGCGTCCCTGGCCGGACACGACATCGGCTACATCGCCACCGCCGGCGCCCTGTCCATGATCGGCGCGCCGGACGGACAACCCGTCGTCCCGGCCAACCTGCTCGGCGACTACGCCGGCGGCTCCCTCTACCTGACCACCGGCGTCCTCGCCGCGCTCCTCACCGCCCGCGCCACCGGCCGCGGCCAGGTGGTGGACACCGCGATCGTGGACGGCACCGCACACCTCACCGCCATGTTCTGGGGAATGCTCGCCGAGGGCACCTGGCAGGACGCCCGGGGCCGCAACCTGCTCGACGGGGGCTGCCCGTACTACGGCGTCTACGAGACCGCCGACGGCTGCTGGATGGCGGTGGGCGCGCTGGAACCGCAGTTCTACGCGGTGTTCGTCTCCTTGCTCGGCCTGCACGACGAGGACCTGCCGGACCGCGCCGACCCGCTCAACTGGCCCGGGTTGCGCGCCGTGTTCACCGCCCGCTTCAAGACCGCCACCCGTGCGGAGTGGACGGCCCTCTTCGAAGGCACCGACGCCTGCGTCGCGCCCGTGCTCTCGCTGCGCGACGCGGCCGGCCACCCGCACCTGACCGCCCGGGGCACCTACACCGAGGCGTACGGCATCACCCAGCCCGCCCCCGCCCCCCGCTTCTCCGACACCCCCGGCACCCTCCGGCTGCCCCCGGCCGTCCCCGGCGCGCACACCCCCGACGTGGCCCGCGACTGGGACGTCCCCGAACTGCTGAAGGACCACCGCTGATGGAACTGTCCACACCCCTGGTGTACGCCGGCGACCCACGCGCCGCCGCCGACCGGGCCGCCGCTCTGGAGTCCGCGGGGCTCGACGCCGTCTGGGTGGCCGAGGCCTACGGCTTCGACTCCCCGACGATCATGGGCTATCTCGCCGCGCGGACCGAGCGGATGCGGATCGGCTCCGCCATCCTCAACGTCTACTCACGCACCCCCGCCCTGATCGCCCAGACCGCCGCCGGACTCGACGCCCTCACCGGCGGCCGCGCCCTCCTCGGCGTCGGAGCCTCCGGCCCGCAGGTCGTCGAGGGCTGGCACGGCCGCCGCTACGACCGCCCGCTGGGCCGCACCCGCGAGGTGATCGGGCTGTCCCGGCGGATCTGGCGGCGCGAGGTGATCGAGCACCACGGCATCACCGACCTGCCCCTGCCCGCGGAGAAGGGCGGCACCCTCGGCAAACCCCTGAAGCTGCTCACCCACCCGGTCCGCGACACCATCCCCGTGTACGTCGCGGCGCTCGGCCCGGCCAACGTCCGGATGACCGCCGAACTCGCCGACGGCTGGCTGCCGTTCCTCTACGTCCCGGAGCACGCGGCCAAGGTCTGGGGCGGACCCCTCGCCGAGGGCGCCGCACGCCGCGACCCGGCGCTCGGACCGCTGTCCGTCGTCGCGGGCGGACTGCTCGCCATCGGCGACGACGCCGAGGCCGTCCGCGACCTGATGCGCCCCACCGTCGCCCTCTACGTCGGCGGCATGGGCGCACCAGGCCGCAACTTCTACCACGACCTGGTCTGCTCCTACGGTTACGAGTCCGCCGCGGCCGCCGTCCAGGAGCACTACCTGGCGGGCCGCAAGAGGGACGCGGAGGCCGCCGTACCGGCCGAGCTGCTGGAACTCCTCTGCCTGGCCGGCCCCGAGGGCTACGTCCGCGACCGCGTAGAGGTCTTCCGTGAGGCAGGCGTGACCATGCTCAACGTCACCCCCGTCGGTCCCGATCCCGCCCGGCTGGTCGAACGCGTGAGGAGTTGGCTGTGACCCTGGAACGAGACCTGTACGGCCCCGACCACGAGGCCTTCCGCGAGACCGTGCGGACCTTCCTCGCCAAGGAGGTGGTCCCGCACCACGAACGCTGGGAGAAGGACGGCGTCGTCGACCGTGAGGTGTGGCGCTCGGCGGGCAGGCAGGGCCTGCTGGGCATGGCCGTCGCGGAGGAGTACGGCGGCGGAGGGACCGGCGACTTCCGCTACAGCGCCGTACTCATCGAGGAGTTCGCCCGCGCGGGCGCCTCCGGGCTCGCCCTGAGCCTGCACAACGACATCGTCGGGCCGTATCTGACCCGGCTCGCCACCGGGGAGCAGAAACGGCGCTGGCTGCCCGGCTTCACCTCCGGCGACCTCGTCACCGCCATCGCCATGACCGAACCCGGCGCCGGTTCCGACCTGCAGGGCATCCGCGCCACCGCCACCGACCAGGGCGACCACTACCTGCTCAACGGCGCGAAGACCTTCATCTCCAACGGCATCCTCGCCGACCTCGTGGTCGTGGTCGCCCGCACCACCCCCGAAGGCGGCAGCGGCGGGCAGAGCCTGCTCGTCGTCGAGCGCGGCATGGCGGGCTTCGAACGCGGCCGCAACCTCGACAAGATCGGCCAGAAGGCACAGGACACCGCCGAGTTGTTCTTCAACGACGTGCGCGTCCCCAAGCAGAACCTGCTGGGTGAGGAGAACCAGGCCTTCGCCTACCTCATGGGCAACCTCGCACAGGAGCGGCTGGCCATCGCCGTCGGCGCCGCCGCCGCGGCCGAGGAGACCCTCGCCGTCACCACGCGGTACGTCAAGGAGCGCGAGGCGTTCGGGCGACCGCTGGCGAAGCTGCAGCACATCCGGTTCGAGATCGCGGAGATGGCCACCGAGACCGCGGTCACCCGCACCTTCCTGGACCGCTGCGTCGCCGAGCACAGCCAGGGCCGGCTCGACGCCGTGCACGCCTCGATGGCCAAGTGGTGGGCCACCGAACTGCAGAAGCGGCTCGTCGACCGCTGCCTCCAGCTCCACGGCGGATACGGCTACATGAGCGAGTACCGGGTCGCCAAGGCCTTCGTCGACAGCCGCATCCAGACCATCTACGGCGGCACCACCGAGATCATGAAGGAGATCATCGGCCGCTCGCTGCTCGCCTGAGCGCCGGTCGGTCCCACTCGCCGGCACCCGCGCCACGTCCGCGGCCCGCTGCACAATGACAGGAAAGGCACCCAAGGTGAGCACCGAAGCGTACCTGTACGACGCGATCCGCACCCCGCGCGGTCGCGGCAAGGCCGACGGGGCCCTGCACGGCACCAAGCCGATCGACCTGGTCGTCGGCCTCCTCCACGAGACCCTCCGCCGCTTCCCGGACCTCGACCCGGCGGCGATCGACGACATCGTCCTCGGTGTGGTCAGCCCCCTGGGCGACCAGGGCGCGGACATCGCCCGCACCGCCGCGGTCCTCGCGGGTCTGCCGGAGACGGTGGCAGGAGTGCAGGAGAACCGCTTCTGCGCGTCCGGCCTCGAAGCCGTCAACATGGCCGCCATGAAGATCCGCTCAGGCTGGGAGGACCTGGTCTTGGCGGGCGGCGTGGAGTCCATGTC
Source organism: Streptomyces fungicidicus (assembly GCF_003665435.1). Classification (NCBI taxonomy): domain Bacteria; kingdom Bacillati; phylum Actinomycetota; class Actinomycetes; order Kitasatosporales; family Streptomycetaceae; genus Streptomyces; species Streptomyces fungicidicus. The sequence goes on along the minus strand of NZ_CP023407.1, from coordinate 292,877 downwards.
GCGCGTCCCGATGGGCAGCGACGGCGGCGCCTGGGCGCTGGACCCGCGTACCAGCCACGCCACCGGATTCGTGCCGCAGGGCGTCGGCGCCGATCTGATCGCCACGCTGGAGGGCTTCTCCCGGCACGACGTGGACTGCTACGCCGCGCTCTCCCAGGAGCGGGCCGCCGCCGCGTGGAAGGAGGGGCGCTTCGACCGTTCCGTCGTCCCCGTCCGGGACCGCAACGGGCTGCTGCTCCTCGACCACGACGAGCACATCCGGCCCGGCACCACCGCGGAGAGCCTGGCCGCGCTCCGGCCGTCCTTCGCCCGGACCGGCGAACTCGGCGGATTCGACGCGGTGGCGCTGCAGAAGTACCACTGGGTGGAGCGGATCGACCACGTCCACCACGCGGGCAACTCCTCCGGCATCGTCGACGGCGCCGCCCTGGTCGCCCTCGGCAGCCAGGAAGCCGGCGAGCGGCACGGCCTGACCCCGCGAGCCCGGATCGTCTCCGCCGCGGTCTCCGGAGCCGATCCCACCATCATGCTGACCGGGCCCGCGCCCGCCTCCCGCAAGGCGCTCGCCAAGGCCGGACTCACCGTCGACGACATCGACCTGGTCGAGATCAACGAGGCGTTCGCGGCGGTCGTCCTGCGCTACGTCAAGGACATGGGACTGGACCCCGACCGGGTCAACGTCAACGGCGGCGCCATCGCCATGGGACACCCCCTCGGCGCCACCGGCGCGATGATCCTCGGCACCCTCGTCGACGAACTGGAGCGCCGCGGCCTGCGGTACGGGCTGGCGACCCTGTGCGTCGGCGGCGGCATGGGCATCGCCACCGTCGTGGAACGCCTCTGACCGGCGCCGTCCGCCTCCGCCGCACGTTCGCCTTCACGGGAGACATCAGCCATGGACACCACCACACGCCCCACCACCATCCGCTGGGAAGAGTCCGACGACCACGTCGTCACCCTCGTCCTCGACGACCCGGACCAGTCCGTCAACACCATGAACGCCGCGTTCATCGACTCGCTGGACGCCGTGGCGGCGCGGCTCGCGGAACGCCGCGACGCGATCCGGGGCGTCATCGTCACCTCCGCCAAGAAGAGCTTTTTCGCCGGCGGCGACCTGCGCGACCTGATCTCCGTCAGCCCCGGGACCGCGGAGGCCTCCTTCGAGGCCGGGATGCGCGTCAAGCGCTCGCTGCGGGTCCTGGAGACCCTGGGCAAGCCGGTCGTCGCCGCCCTCAACGGCGCGGCGCTGGGCGGCGGTTACGAGATCGCCCTGGCCTGCCACCACCGGGTGGTCCTGGACAGCCCGGCCGCCCGCGTCGGACTCCCCGAAGTGACCCTGGGCCTGCTGCCCGGCGGCGGGGGAGTGACCCGCACGGTCCGCATGTTCGGCGTGACGGACGCCCTGCGGAAGGTTCTGCTGGAGGGCACCCAGTACGGACCGGCCCGCGCGCTGGAGGCCGGCCTGGTCGACGAGATCGCCGCCGACCCGTCCGAACTCCTGGCCCGGGCACGGGCGTTCGTCGACGCCCACCCGAGCTCCGCACAGCCCTGGGACGCACCCGGCCACCGCATCCCCGGCGGCACCCCCTCGCACCCGGAGCTGGCCGCGCAACTCCCTTCCCTGCCAGCACTGTTGAAGAAGACGGGGGGAGCCCCCTACCCGGCCCCGCGCAACATCCTCGCGGCGGCCGTGGAGAGCACCCAGGTCGACCTGGACACGGCCTTCGAGGTGGAAGCCCGGTACCTGACGGAACTGGTCACCGGACAGATCACCAAGAACATGATCCAGGCGTTCTTCTTCGACCTCCAGGCGGTCAATTCGGGAGCCGGCCGCCCCAAGGGCGCCGCCCCGCGCAAGGTGACCAGGGTGGCCGTGCTCGGCGCGGGCATGATGGGCGCCGGCATCGCCTACTCCTGCGCCAGGGCGGGCATCGACGTCGTCCTGAAGGACGTCTCCGCGCAGGCGGCGGCGCAGGGCAGGTCCCACTCCGAGACGCTGTGCGCCAGGGCCGTCGCACGCGGCGCTTCGACGCGGCAGCAGGCGGACGCGCTGCTGGCACGCATCACCCCGACCGCGGACATCCAGGACCTGGCCGGCTGTGACGCGGTGATCGAGGCCGTCTTCGAGGACACCGGCATCAAGCACCAGGTGTTCCAGGAGATACAGCAGGTCGTCGCCCCCGACGCGCTGCTCTGCTCCAACACCTCCACCCTGCCCATCACCGTCCTCGCCAAGGGGGTGGAGCGGCCCCGGGACTTCATCGGCCTGCACTTCTTCTCGCCGGTCGACAAGATGCCCCTGGTGGAGATTGTGAAGGGCGAGAAGACGGGGGACGAGGCGCTGGCGCGGGCCTTCGACCTGGTGCGGCAGATCCACAAGACGCCGATCGTCGTCAACGACTCGCGCGGCTTCTTCACCTCCCGGGTCATCGGCCGCTTCATCGACGAGGGCGTCGCCATGGTCGGCGAGGGCATCGAACCCGCCTCCGTCGAGCAGGCCGCCGCCCAGGCCGGCTACCCGGCGAAGGTCCTCAGCCTGATGGACGAACTCACCCTCACCCTCCCGCGCAGGATCCGCGAGGAGACCCGCCGCGCGGTCGAGGCGTCGGGCCGCGAGTGGGAGCCGCACCCCGCGGACGCCGTGGTGGACCGCATGATCGACGACTTCGGCCGCCCCGGACGGTCCGGCGGCGCGGGCTTCTACGACTACGTCGACGGCAAGCGCGCCGGGCTCTGGCCGGGACTGCGGGAGCACTTCACGGACCCCGCCGGGCAACCCGCCGACCTGACCGGGATGAAGGAGCGGATGCTCTTCGTCGAAGCGCTGGACTCGGTGCGCTGCCTGGAGGAAGGCGTGCTGACCTCGGTGGCGGACGCCAACATCGGCTCGCTGCTCGGCATCGGCTTCCCGCCGTGGACGGGCGGCGTGCTGCAGTACATCAACGGCTACGAGGGCGGGCTGCCCGGCTTCGTGGCCCGCGCCCGTGAACTGGCGGAGAAGCACGGCGACCGCTTCGCCCCGCCCGAACTGCTGCTGCGCAAGGCCGAGCGGGGCGAGACCTTCACCGACTCCTGATCCGCTCCGAGCGTTCCCCTTCGACCCGCAAGGAGGCCCCGATGACATCAGCACCCCGCACCACCGGCGACCTGCCCGGCGCCCCCGCCGACCGGACCCTGCCGCAACTGCTGACCCGAAACGCCCGCGAGTACGCCCAACTCCCGGCACTTTCCTGGCAGTCGGCGGATTCGGACGGCAACTGGACGACGCTCGGCTGGGGGGAGATCGACGAGCACACCCGCGGCCTCGCCGCCGGCTACCGGGCCCTCGGCGTCGGCCGCGGTGATCACGTCCTGCTGATGATGGCCAACCGGTCCGAACACTGGCTGTCCGACCTGGCGCTGGTCCGCCTCGGCGCGGTCCCGGTCAGTGTCTACGGCACCGCGGCCCCCGAGCAGATCACCCACATCGCCCGCAACTGCCGGGCCCGCCTCGCCGTCGTCGAGGGGGCCGCCCAGGTCGCCCTGTGGGAGCCCCTGCTGACCGACGCCGACACCCCGCTGGAACGGCTGGTGGTGGCCGAGGCGGGGGCCGAGAAGGACCACTTCCCGTACGCCGCGCTGCTGCGCGAACCGCTGCCGGAGCAGTTCGCCAAGGAACTGGACGCCGCCCGCCCCGAGGATCCGCTCACCGTCGTCTACACCTCCGGCACCACCGGCGAGCCCAAGGGCGTCGTCCTCACCCACCGCCAGGTGATGTCCAACGCCCTCGCCCTGGACGCCGTGGTGGAACTGCCCCCGCACGTCGAGCACATCTGCTACCTGCCGTTCGCCCACATCGCCGAGCGGATGCTGGGCATCTACCTGCCCTGCCACCGGGCCTCGCACGTCCATCTCTGCGCCGACCCGACACGTGTCGGCGAGGTGGTGCGCAAGGTACGGCCCGCGCAGTTCTTCGGCGTGCCGAGGATCTGGGAGAAACTCTCCGCCGCCGTACGGGCCGTCCTCTCGCTGATGCCGCCCGAGCAACGGGAGGCCATAGACCAGGCGTTCGAGACAGGCCGTGAGCACGTCGGCTACCGCGAGCGGGGCGAGACGCCGCCCGCCGATCTCGAGGAGCGCTACGACCGCGCCCGCAAGGACGTACTGCTGCCCCTGCTGGCCGCGGGCGGCCTGGACCGGGTGACCTGGTCGGCGAGCGCGTCGGCGCCGATGCCGATCGACGTGGTGCGCTTCTGGGCCGGATTCGGCATCGTCATCATGGACGCCTGGGGACTCACCGAGACCACCGGCGTGGCCACCAGCAACAGCCCGAAGACCGGCTTCCGGCTCGGCTCGGTGGGACGCCCGGTCGACTCCGTGGAGATCCGCGTCGCCGAGGACGGCGAGATCCTGGTCCGGGGCTCGTCCGTGTTCTCCGGTTACCTCCAGGCGGACGGCTCGGTGCGGTCCGCCCTCGACGCCGACGGCTGGCTGGCCACCGGCGACATCGGCCGGATCGACGAGGACGGCTACCTCTGGCTCACGGACCGCAAGAAGGAGATGATCGTCACCTCCACCGGCAAGAACGTCTCGCCGGCACTGGTGGAGAACGCGCTCAAGGAACACCCCCTGATCGGCCAGGCGCTCGTACACGGCGACAACCGCTCCTACCTGGTCGCCCTGCTGGTGCTCGACGCGGAGGCCGCCCCCGCGTGGGCCGCGGCCCACGGCGTCGAGACGGAGGGCGGACTGACGGGGCTGGTGGAACACCCCGCCGTCCGTGCGGAGGTGGACCGTGCGGTGGCCGCCGCCAACACCCGGCTCAACCGCACCGAGCAGGTCAAGCGGTACGAACTGCTGGCCGAGGAATGGGGCCCGGCGACCGGCGAGCTGACCCCGTCGCTGAAGATGCGGCGCCGCGTCATCCGGGACAAGTACGCCGGCGAGCTGTCCGGTCTCTACCGGGACTGACCCGGACCGCGTTCCGTCCGGGCCCGTGCCCGCACGGGCCCGCGGGCGTCGCAGCACTCACACCGGGGGCTTGTCCGCGAACACCCAGCGGTTGCCCTCCAGGGCGTCGTTCCCCTCGGGCAGGGGACCGCGCCCGTGGCGGTGGGTGAAGTCAAAGGGGGTGTGAACCGATGTCGACCAGCCCCTGTCCGCCAGGTCCCCGGCGGAGTCGGGCCGCGGCTCTCCGTCGAAGAGGTGCAGCAGGTCGATGCCGATCTGTTCCCTTGTCGAGGTGTAGAGCGGGCTGTCGCGGTACTCCCTCAGGTCCTTCTCGATCTTGACCTCGAAGGCCAGGGCACTCCCGCCCGTGCTCAGCCGGTCCACCGTGCCGATGAGACGGGTCTCGACGGCACGGGGCAGGTAGAAGAGGAGCCCTTCCGCGAGCCACGCCGTCGGTCGGGTCGCGTCGAATCCGGCGTCGGTCAGTGCCCCCGCCCAGTCGGCGCGCAGATCGACCGGAACCGGTACCCGCGCCGCCGCCGTCGGAGTGGCCGACAACGCGCTGAGCACCGCGTGCTTGAACGCCAGCACACCCTCCCTCTCGACCTCGAAGACGACGCAGCCCGCGGGCCAGTCGAGCCGGAACGCCCGCGAATCCAGTCCCGCACCGAGCAGGACCACCTGGCGCACGCCCTCGCTCACCGACCTCAGGAGGAAGTCGTCGAGGACTCTCGTGCGCAGACCGAAGTAGCGCGCGAAACGTCCCCACAGGGGATTGGCGTCCCCGTCCGGAACCTGCTGCGGCCGGACGGGCCAGCCGGCGGACACGGACGAGGCGCGCACGAAGTGCTCCGCGTAGACGTCCTGCGCCAGGCTGTCGTCGCGGTGGGTCTCCAGGGCGCGTGCCGCGGCGACCATGAGAGCGGTCACGCCGACTCCGCCGTCCACACCCTCCCCGCCGGGATTCCGCTGTGCGGTGACGACCATGTGTCCTCCTTGGGTAACGCCAAATCATGGAAGGGAGAGGGCGAGCTCGCGGTCAGCTTCCGCTGTGCGGAATCAGGACGGGTTTGACCACGCGCCCCGCGTCGCAGTCGCGTTCGGCCTCGTTGACGCCGGTGAGCGGGTACGTACGGGTCAGCTGGTCGAAGGGGAACCGTCCGGCCCGCCACAGCGCCGTCAGCCTCGGAATCAGCAGTCCCGGAACCGCGTCCCCCTCGCAGATGTGGGACATCCGCCGGCCCCGGTCCAGGGTCCCCGGTTCGAGGGACAGCGCGGTGTGGAGCCGCGCCACCAGACCGAGGTGGCCGGTCGGACGCAGGGCGCGAAGCGCGTCGTTGATCAGCCGGGCGGAGCCCGTGGTGTCCAGCGCGTACTGCGCGCCGCCGTCGGTCAGCCGCCGGATGCGGCCGGGCAGGTCCGACGACGCGGCGTGCACGGGCAGCGCGTGGAACCGTTCGGCGAGGGCCAGCCGTTCGGGATGCCGGTCGACCGCCACGGTCACCGCCCCGGCGGCCGTGGCCGCCATCACCGCGGCCAGGCCCACCGCCCCCGCGCCGAAGACCGCGACCGTGTCGCCCGGACCGGCGCCGAAGGAGTTCAGCACCGCCCCGGCTCCGGTGAGGAACCCGCAGCCGAGCGGCCCGAGCAGTTCGAGGGGGAGGGACGGGTCGACCCGGACGGCGTTGCGGGCCAGGACCACCGCGTACTCGGCGAACGAGGACTGCCCGAACCACCGCGGAGCCAGTTCGCTCCCGGCGGTGTCGACGAACCGCGCTGTGTTCGTCCCGCGCCCTCCGTACAGGTTGAGCGACGCGAAGGAGTCGCAGTAGGCGGGGGCCGCGTCCTTGCAGGTGCGGCAGTGCCCGCAGGAGTCGAAACTCAGCACGACATGATCGCCGACGCTGAGCCCCGTGTCCGGTCCGCCGACCTCCACCACGATCCCGGAGCCCTCGTGGCCGAGCACCGCCGGCAGCGGCGAACGTCCCGCCGAACGCCGGACCGCGAGGTCCGTCCGGCACATTCCGCAGCCGGCGACGCGCACCAGGACCTCGCCAACGGCCGGCCCCGCCTCCAGGGTCACCTCCTCGACGGTGAAGGGGCTTTCGTACGAGCGCAGTACCGCCGCGCCGAACTTCACGCCGGTGCCTCCTCCGGGCGGTGCACGACGAACGGTCTGAGATTGCCGTGGAGAGCCCACGGGCCGCCCGCGACGCCGACACCGCTCTCCTTGATTCCGGCGAAGGGCTGGGCCAGGGACAGTTCGCCGTGGTGGTTGATCCAGGCCGTCCCGCACTCCAGCCGGTCGGCCACCGCCCCGGCACGGTCGGGATCGGCCCCCCACACCGAGCCGCCCAGCCCGAACCCGGTGTCGTTGGCCGCCCAGACGGCTTCGTCGAGGTCCCGGTACGGCAGTACCGGCAGTACCGGACCGAACTGCTCCTCCGTCACCACCGGGCTGCCGGCCGGCACGTCGGCCAGGATCGTCGGGGCGAAGAAGTAGCCGGGACGGTCCAGTCGGAAACCACCGGCCGCGGCACGGGCGCCGTCTGCCAGTGCGCGGTTCGTGAGGCGCTCGACGCGGGCCAGCTGCGGGGCGTTGTTGACCGGACCCAGCCGGGAGTCCGGGTCGAGCCCGGGGCCGACGACGGCGGTCCTCGCGCGCTGTGCGAGCGCCTCGACCACCTCCGCATGGAGCCGGGCCGGTGCGTAGACGCGCTTGACCGCCATGCACACCTGCCCGCAGTTGCGGAACGCCGCCCAGAACAGCCGGTCCGCGATCCCCTCCACATCCACGTCCTCGAGCAGGATCGCGGCGTCGTTGCCACCCAGCTCCAGGGTGACCCGGGCGAGCGAGGCCACCGCCCCCGCCGCGACGGCCCGCCCGGTGGGGACCGACCCGGTGAAGGTCACGTGCCGGATTCCCGGATGGGACGCGAGGCGGGCACCGAGGGGCTCGCGGCCGGTGACGATCGTCAGCACGCCCTCGGGGAGGGCCGCGGCGACGACGGACCCCAGCAGCCGTGTGGCGAGCGGCGTGTACGGGGACGGCTTGAGCACCACCGTGTTGCCCGCGGCGAGCGCCGGCGCGAACTTCGCCGACGCCAGCTGAAGCGGGAAGTTCCACGGGACGATCGCCGCGACGGAGCCCAGCGGCCGCCAGCGGATCTCGCTGCGCACCGGCCGCCCGTCCGCGATCCGCTGCGGGCCGTGATCCATCCCGGCGAAGTACCGCAGACGGGCGGACGTCCGGGCGACCTCCGCGTACGACTCGGCCAGGGGCTTGCCCTGTTCCCGGGTCAGCAGTGACGCGAGGTCGGTCCCGGCCGCCTCCACGGCGTCGGCCGCCGCGATCAGCGCGGCCGTCCGGGCGGCGGGGTCCTCCCGCCAGCCGCGCCAGGCGGCGTGGGCCCGGTCGACGACGGCGTCCAACTCGTCCGGACGGCAGCCGGGAGCCGTGTCGAATCCTTCGCCCGTCGCCGGATCGACGACGGCGAAGTGTCCTGCCCCGGCTCCGGCCCCGCCGTGGGGAGATCCCGCCGCCATGCCGGCGGTCAGCTCGCGGCGACGGCGGCCGAGTGCTCCCGCACATGCCGGCTCATCTCGGCCCGGAAGGCGGCCACCAGCTCCGGTCGGATCCGGCCGGCATCGCGGTCGCCCCCTTCGCAGACCGCCCCGCGCACCCCGACGATGTCCGTGCGCATCCGCGCCAGTTCGCCCAGGTCGCCGGCCTTGACGCTGCCCGCGAGGGCGGCGAGCAGACCGGCCTCGTGGGCCAGCCGCACGAACTCCGCGCAGACGTCCGGCGGAGTGTGGTCGAACAGCCGTGTCCCGTCCTTGACCGCGGTGTCGAGCATGGCCCCGTCGGAACCGGAACGGCGGGCGATGTCGGGCAGCGCCAACGGGTTGACGCAACCGATCCGGTGGGCGTCGGCGTATCCCGAAGCGACGACGAAGGCGTCCGGCCGGTGGTCCTTCACCGCCCGGACGACGCCACGCATGACGTCGACGGCCTGCTCGGGCGTCGTGCACCCGTAGAGGCCGACCTTGATGTAGGTGGCTCCGGAGACAGCCGCACCGAGCGCGGCCTGGGCCACGGTGCCGGGCTTGTACGGGACGTCCCCCACGGTGGCGGACACCGGCTTGTCCGCGGGAACCGCGTCCCGGATCGCCCTGATGACCCACGGGAAGTTCGCACCGAGCGAGCCCTCATCGGGCTTCTTGACGTCGACGATGTCGAGGTGTTCCGCCGCCTTCGCGCATTCGAGGGCCTCCTCGACACTGTCCGGGGAGATGAGAAGCAACAACGTGGACTCCTTCCACCGCATGCCCGCCCATCGAGGGGCAGGGGTGCGCGGTCGCCGGGATCACTTGCGGTCCGCTCATCTTCACCGCGGTCCGTGGCCGTCGGCAGAGCGCGCGGAGTCCCGCCGGTGCCCCGCCCAGCCACGCGCACCCCTCAGTGCGCCGTCCACGCGGGAGCACACCCGGGGAAGCCGGCCGCCCTAGTGGCGGCGGGCGAGCAGGTGGGAGTCGAGGAAACCCCGCTCGGAGGCCGGGTCGTGGAGCAGCCGGGCGAACGTGACGAGCCCGGCCCCGGCCAGCAGGTCGGCGAACCGGTCCGCCGGCCAGCTGTAGGCGGGCGTCACCTTGTGGTCGAAGCGGACGGGATCGGGCCCGTCGGTTCCGAAGAACGAGACCAGGAGCAGGCCCCCCTGTGCCAGGACGCGCGCCTGCTCCGCGAGCAGGCCGGGCAGTTCCCCGGGAGGGGTGTGAATCATCGAGTAGTGGGCCAGCACTCCGCCGAGCGTGCCGTCCTCGACCGGCAGGGCCTCCATCCGCGCCTCGTCGAACCGCAGCGCCGGATGGGCCCGCCGCGCGTGGTCGACCATGGCGGGGGAGAGGTCGAGTCCGAAGGCGTCCAGGCCCAGGTCGTGCAGCATGGCGGTCAGGTGGCCGGGCCCGCAGCCGACATCGGCAGTGCGCAGGTTCCCCGTTCCGCGCACCAGTTCGGCGAAGATGCCGATCATGTTCCGCGAGAACGGCTGCGTCTCCAGCCGATCGGCGAACAGCGACGCGTACAGTTCGACGACCCCGTCGTAGGCCGCCCTGGTCTCGTCCTGGTGCTCCACCACGGGAAGGAAGTTAACACCCGTCGCGCGCAGCCGTGTTCCCGCCCCGGGCCGGCTCCGGGGCGGGGCGCACGGCAGACACGCCTCAGATCGGTTCGGGTCGCGGTTCCGGTCGCCGCGCCGGTGCGGTCCTCGGCTCCCACCGCGCGGTGGTCCGCACAAAGCCGTGGATCACCGAGGTCATCGCCAGGAGGAGCAGCGGCCCGGACACCCAGGGGTACTCGGCCATCGCCAGCGGCAGGAAGCGGAAGGACAGCAGAAGCGCGGCGAAGACCGTTGCGCCGTAGGCGACCAGCCAGAGCCACGCCCGGTCCCACCCCTGGTCGTAGGCGCGCAGAGCCGCCTCGATCGTGAGCGTGAACACCACGCCGGCGATGAGGTCCACGCCGTAGTGCCAGCCGAATCCCAGCGTCGCGGCCAGCGTGGCGACCAGCCAGAACGTTCCCGCGAACCGCAGCACGCGGGGGCCCTTGCGGGTGTGGATGAAGATGGCGGTGGCCCATGCCGTGTGCAGGCTGGGCATGCAGTTCCGCGGGGTGATCCCGTCGAACGGCATGGGGTACGGGGTGGCGACCGGCGGCAGCGTCCCCGGCCACAGGTCGGCCACGGCCCAGGGCTCGCTGGGCGGCATGTCCGGCGCCCACAGGCTGACTTCCGCCCAGTGCTCGGCGCCCGTGCCGTAGGCGAAGATCGGCCCGACCACCGGGAAGATCATGTAGAAGACCGGCCCGACGAGACCGATCACCAGGAACGTCCGCACCAGGTGGTGGCGCGGGAAGCGGCGCTCGACCGCCACGTGGCGCAGTTGGTACAGCGCGGCGATGACCGCGGCCACCGCGAGGTTCCCGTAGACGAAGTCGAGGAAGTTGAAGCCGATGGAGCCGGTGGCCGTCACGATGCGGCCCGCCAGCCAGGAGGGGTTGCCCAGCGCGTGATCGGCGGTGGCCACGTACTGGTCGAGCACCGTCAGGCGGGTCTTCGAGGTGATGAGCAGCCAGGTGTCACCGGTCTTGCGGCCGGCCATCAGCAGCAGCGCCAGGCCGACGCCCTTCAGCAGCAGGACCCGCTCCCGGCCGGTGCGGCGGGAGACGGCGACGACCGCGGTGCCCAGGATCACCCAGAGGGCGCCGTTGCCGAAGGGGTGGCCGCCGGTCGTCTCGATGCCGGCCGCCCACCGGACCACCAGGAAGGCGAGGTCGATACCGATCGCCGCGCCCACCGCGACGAACCGCTCCCGCCAGGTGAGCACCACCATCATCAACGCCATGGCGGCGTACAGCAGGCCGCCCGACTTGGGGGCGAACACCACCTCCCGTACCTGGTTGGTGATCGGCCCCGACTGACCGTAGTGCCGCGCGGCGAACTCCAGCGCGACGAGGAACCCGAGAGTCACGGCGCCCGCCACGGTCCACAGGACCGTCCGCGGCCGACGCCACGCGGAGACCGCGGGTCTCTGGTTCGTTCCCGAAGAGTCCTGCGAGGGTATGTGTATCAATTTCGGCTGCTTTGTTAGATGTCGGTCATGTCAGGGCGGTCCGTCGGAGCAAGACGGAAGGATCGCGCTCCGGGTTCCGCACGGCTTGGAGCGCTGGGCAGGCACGCCGGTTCCCGGCTTCAGGTCCGCACGCCGGCGGGGGTGCGGACGGTGATGCGCAGGTGTGCCGCGTCCCGGCTCGGGGGCGCGCCGAACTGGCGGCGGTACTCGCGGCTGAACTGCGACGGGTTGTCGTAGCCGACGCGCCTGCCCACTCCGGTGACGTCGCCCGGATGCGTGGCGAGCAGCAGCCGAGCTCCGCGTAGTGCTCGCGGATCCAGCGCACGGTCCGCGAGACATGGCTGAGGCCGCTGTCGGCGAGGCCGAGCCGGCGCACCGCCGTGCCCTGCTCGCCGGTGATCAGACGCCACAGGATCTCGCGCTTGACCAGCGGCGCCGGCACCGCGCGGTCGCGGGGCTCGTCGAGCAGGCGGAGCAGCCGGACCACCGCGTCGAGCAGCGCGGCCGGAGCGTCGCTGACGGCGATTCCCGACGGCACACCGCCACCGGCGGCGCGAGGGGCGTCGCCGGGACCGGCCTGCAGCAGCAGCTCGGCGCCGGCGGAAGGTTCCAGGGTGAGACCGAAGCCCAGGGCCGGCCGCCCGGGGTCGGCCCGGGAGCCCGGGCGGGCATGCCGGGCCGGCAGCGCGCGGAGCTCTTCCAGATGCATGCGCCCATTGCAGCATCCATCGGCACCCCGTCTCCCGCGATCAAGAAGATCGTGCAAGTGACAGCGGGCACCATTCTGCGCGTCCGACCTCGACCTCGTCCAGGTCACCGAGGGCTGGACGAGCGAGCAGGACCACCCACGGACCCGCCACCGACACCCCTGCACACCCCCTTGAGCCCGATGGTCTCAAGGGGCGATGGGCGGCCGGCGCTTGTGGTCGGTGAGGCGATAGCGGTGGACGATGGTGTCGAAGGCCTCCCTGTCCACGGGCTTGCCCTCGAGGAAGTCGTCGATGACGTCGTAGGTCACTCCGAGCGCGTCCTCGTCGGCCTTGCCCTCGTCGAGGCTTTCCAGGTCGGCGGTCGGGACCTTCCACACCAGGCCGGTGGGTGCGCCCAGCGCGTCCGCGAGGGCGCGCACCCGGCGTTTGGTGAGGCCCGCCAGCGGAACCAGGTCCGCGGCCCCGTCGCCGAACTTGGTGAAGAAGCCCGTGAGCGCCTCGGCGGCCTGGTCGGTGCCGACGACGAGGCCGTCCTGCGCGCCGGCCACCGCGTACTGGGCGATCATGCGCTGGCGTGCCTTGACGTTGCCGTGCACGAAGTCTTCGTGCCGGGCGTCGCGGAAACTCACCCCGGCGGTCAGTGTGGCCTCGAGCGCGGCGTCGGCGGCGGGCTTGATGTCCACGGTCAGCACGTGGTCTGCCTTGATGAAGGAGAGCGCGAGCTGGGCGTCGTGCTCGTCGGCCTGGATTCCGTAGGGCAGGCGCATGGCGTGGAACCGTGCCTCGTGTCCGCCGGCCCGCGCCCGTTCCACGGCGAGCTGGCACAACCGGCCCGCGACGGTGGAGTCGACGCCGCCGCTGATGCCGAGGACGAGGGAGCGCAGCCCGGTCGAGGTGAGCCGCTCGGCGAGGAAGGCCACCCGGCGCTCGATCTCCTGTTCGGCCTCGAAGGTTTCGGTGACGCCCAGTGTCCGGGCGATCTCCTGCTGCAGGGCGATGAACGCCGACTCGCTCAAGTCCACTCCTCGTCACCGGCTCACGCTGTGCTGTCCAGGCCCGACTACCCAGGGCCCCTGGCTCGAATCCGGCCGGGGGACCGGGCGCTGCCCGTAGTGATCATGTGCCTGCCGCGGTTCTCCCGTGCATGACACGATGACGGCATGCTCGCATACAGCGACGGGTGGGAGAACTGAGACATGGCCGCCGTCCACTCGTCCGCGCTGGACGGAGTCGCCGCCAACCCAGCCCTCCCCACACCGCTCCTGGTGCGACTCATCGCCTTCGACGGCGGAGGCCACGGCCCGCCCTTCCAGGCCCTTCATCGGCCCGGGCTGCCCGAGCAGGCCGTAGCGGCTGTCCTCACCCACCCGGTCCCCGGCACCCGAGTCCACTTCGCGATGAGCGGCCAGGCGGACGCCGAGCAGCGGGCCCGGCTCGCGCACGACCCGTCACCGCGGGTGCGGGCCGCCGTCGCGGACGGGCCCGAGTGGACCCACGACCCCCGGGCGAAGGTCGATCCGCTGCCCGATGCCGTGTGCCGACGCCTTCTGGAAGACCCCGACCCCTCCGTGCGCAGCGCGCTGTTGCACTCACGTCACTTGGCACCGACCTTCCTCGCCTCCCTGCTCCGCCATGCCGATCCGGCCGCACGACGTGCCGCACTGCGCGTCTGGGACGACCTGACACCGCACGCACGCACCACGCTGCTCGACGACCCCGACCCCGAACTGCGGCGATCAGCCGCGCTGCGCGCGTGCCCCCGCGACGCACGGCTGACGGCGGCGCTGCTCGACGACCCCGCCGCCCTGCCCGAGGTACTGCGCCGGGGACTTCTCGGCCGCGCGGACGCCGAACGGTTCCTCGCCGAGGGCACACACCTGGTCGAGCTCGCCGGAAACCCGTCCCTGCCGGCCGACCTCGTGGACCGTCTCGCGGTCCACCCCGACGACGGAGTGCGGCTGGCCGTTTCCCTCCGGCCCGAGCTGACCGAGGCCCAGCGCGCCGCGATCGACTTCACCGTGGCCCCGCACGCACGAGGGGAGGTGGACTGGGTGGCGGCCGGCATCGCCGACCAGGACGTGCTGCGCCGGGCCGCGACCTCCGCCCACCCCCTGCTGCGCCGCGCCGCGGCCCGCAGCCCTCATCTGTCCCCCGATCTCCTGCGGCTCCTGTCGGAGGACACGGACGCCCTCGTCCACAACCACCTGGCCGTCCATCACCCCGACACCCCGGAGGAGGTCCTGATGAGCGTGTACGCACGGCTCGGCGGAACGTTCTCCGCCTGGATGGCGACCGGCCACCCCCGCTTCCCCCGCGAGGGCCTCGCCGCCCGCTTCGCGGACCATCCGGACGGGATCTACCGACAACTGACGGTCCGCGACCCCGCCGCCGGCCCCGGCCTCATCGAGCGGCTCAGCCACGACCCGGACGTCTGGACGCGCCAGGCGGCGACCCGCGACCCCCGCCTGCCGCTCCCTCGGCTCCGCGAGACCCTCGACCTGCCCGAGCTGGCTTTCAGCGCGGGCGCCAACCCTGCCCTGCCCCCGGTGGAGATGAGCAGGGTCATGGACGAGGCCGGGGTGCCCGTATGACGACGAGCGCCCGGAGCGACGCTGCAGGGGTGCTCGATCCGGTGTTCAGCCGTACACCACCGACCAGGGACGCGGGGTGTCGTCGGGTGGGCGGGCAGTGCCCTCGCGTCGTGGGGTGGTGTGGTGGCGGGCCAGGACGTCGGCGGCGAGTCCGGCGAAGCGGCGGGCAGCCGGGTGGGCTCCGCGGCCGGTGGGCCAGGCGCCGCTGATCCGCACGGTGAGGGGGCGGCCCGCCAGAGGGGACCAGGCGACACGGGGTTCCTTGCGGGCCGCCGGCCCCTGGTCGAAGGCGACTCCGTGTCCCGCCGTCACCAGGGCGAGCAGGAACTCGGGGTTGGAGGCGTGGCGGAGGCGGCCGGGGACGAAGCCCTCGGTGCGGCACACGTCGAGGATGTGGTCGTGCCAGCCGGGTGCGTGTGCGCGCGGGAAGAGCACCAGGTCGTGACCGGAGAGATCGCCGAGCGTCACTTCCGGCAGGCGGGCCAGGGGCGAGGTGCGGGGGAGCACGACCCCCAGGTCCAGTGAGGCAACGGGGCCGAGCCGTAGTTCGGTGGCGTCCACGGGGTGGTGCACGAGTCCGACGTCCAGGCCACCGGAGGCAAGCAGCCGCAGTTGCTCCACGGTGGTGACCTCCTGCAGGTCGACGGAGAGCTCCGGTGCGTGTTCCGCGCAGGCGGAGAGCAACGCGGACAGTACGGCGGCCGTGGTGTCGGGCGGTACGCCCGCGCGCAGGGTGCCGAGGCCGCCGTCGGCGGCGCGGTGGGCCAGGGCGCGCAGCCTCTTCTCCCGGGCGAGGAGATCGTGGGCCTCTTCCAGCAGCGCCGTTCCGGCGGCACTGAGCCGGACGCCGCGCTGTGAGCGGTCGAACAGCTCGGCTCCGAGTTCCTCCTCCAGCCGGCGGATCGCCTGGCTGAGCGGTGGCTGGGCCATGCCCAGACGCTCGGCGGCCCGGCTGAAGTGCAGCTCGTCGGCCACGGTGACGAAGAGACGCAGGTGGCGTAGGAGATCCACGATCAAGGATCCTATGCGCAATGCCGTCCTGCGGGGGAGACGGGGATGGTCCGGGTCGGCGGTCGGCCGACCGACGACCGAGAACGCCGATGCCCGAGGATGAGCAGCGATGAGCACGCGAACAGCGACCGAGGACCGGATCCGGCGGATCTTCGCCGAGGCGGGCGCGAGAGGACAGTTACACGCTGTGCCCGTCCGCGCGGGCACGCCGGCCGCGGGCGGCGTCGACGGCGGGCGGGGCGGCCGTGAAGTCGCCGTGGGCGCCGATGACGCCGTCGTCATCGCTTCGCTCTTCAAGATGCTGCTGGTGCTGGAGTTCGCGCGGCAGGTCGTGGCCGGTCAGCTCGATCCGAGGGAGCGGGTGCGGGTGACCTCGGCCGACCGGCTCGGTGGCTGGGGCACCGCCGGCTGCCTGGACGATGTCGAACTGTCGTTGCGCGATCTCGCCTACTTCGCGATGTCGGTCAGCGACAACTCGGCGGCGGACCTGCTTCTCCACCGAGTCGGGCTGGACACTGTGAGGCTGCTCGCGAAGGAACTCGGCCTGGAGCGGACGCGCGTCGTGGGCGGCCCGCGGGACCTGCTGGAGTCGATGCTCGAGGAGGTCGGGGCACGCGACGAGAGGGAGTTCGCGGCGCGCTACCCGGCCCTGTCGGACGAGGGGAAGAGAAGGCTGACGGTGCTGGATCCCCGCCGCACCACGGCGAGCACACCCCGCGAGATCACACGGCTGCTCCGGCTCGTCTGGACCGATGCCGCGGGGCCGCCTGAAGCCTGTGCGCTCGTGCGCGACCTGATGAGCAAGCAGGTCTTCCGGCACCGGCTGGTGTCGGGTTTCCCGGACGGTGTCGCGGTCGCGGCCAAGACCGGGACCCTGCCCGGACTGCACATGGAGGCGGGCGTCGCCCGTTTCCCGGACGGTGAGTGCTACGCGATAGCCGTGTTCGCGCGCACCCACGACCTGACCGCCTCCCGTGCCACAGTGGACGCGGCGATAGGCAGGGCAGCCGGAATGGCCGCCGCTTACCTCCGTGGCGACGGCCGCTGAGCAGGGCACATATGCGTTCACGTATCGGAAGTGCCGCACTGCGGTCTTGGACACGGCACTTCACCCCTTGATCTGCTGACGCCATGACCAAGGACATGCACGCCTCGGACAGACCAGGCACCCCCTCCGGCCGCGCGCTCAACCGCCGTGCGGTGCTGTGGGGCACCGCGCTCGGTGCGGCGTCCCCGCTGATCCCGACCACCGCAGCCACGGCAGCCACGGCGGCCCCGACGGCTGCGTCCGCCGGCCGCGGCGGCGACCGGGCCGCCCGTTCCGTGTCGTACCGCTGGCTCGGCACCGCGGGCTGGCGCATCGACGTGGGCGGCCGCACCGTGCTCTTCGATCCCTACCTCACCCGATTCCGCACCGGCCTGTTCGACGGAGGTCTCGTCCCGGAGACCAGGCTGACGACGGATCCCACTGTCGTCGACCCGCACATCGGCCGTCCCGAAGTGGTGCTGGTGAGTCATTCCCACTGGGACCACCTGGCCGACGTGCCCTACATCGCCAAGACCACCGGTGCCCGCGTCATCGGCACCGAGACCACGTACCACCTGCTCACCGCCCTCGGAGTCGACTCGAAACAGATCTCCGTGGTGAAGGGCGGCGAGGTACTGGACCTCGGCACGATGACCGTCGAGGTCGTGTCCAGCCTGCACAGCCGCAACAAGAACTGCTCGTACTTCGCCCCGGGCACGCTGAACGCCCCACCCGCGACAGTTCCCAGCACCATCGCGGATCTGCCCGAGGGCGACACCCTGGCCTTCCAGATCACGGCAGGAGAGCACGGTCCGTCGGCATTCCTCATGGGGGCCAGCGACTTCGCCGAGCGGGAGGTGCGGGGCCTGCGTCCCGACCTCGCGATGATCGCCGTGCCCACTGCCACCAGCACCACCCACGGCTATGTGTCCCGGCTGCTGCGCGCTCTGGACGCCCCCGGTGTCGTCGTCCCCGTCCACTGGGACAACTTCGAGCTGCCGCTGACCGGTTCCCCGGTCCGCGACCCGGCGATGGACCTCGACGCCTTCCTCGCCCAGGTCGGGACGGCGTCTCCGGGCACCCGGACAGTCGTGCCGGACTACCGCACCGTGTACGACGGCGACATGCGGCCCACCAACCGGTAGACGGAGCCTCCCTCCCCTCGACGGAGCCCGGGCTCATGGCGTGGGAGCGGTCGAGCTCCCGGCACGCGGCCGGGACCGGACCGTCACCGGGGCCCCGGTCACGGAAACGCCGTGACCGGGGCCCCGGGATCAGCCGTCGCGCGGGGCGCCGACCGCCGCTAGTTCCGGTACCGGAACACGATCCGGCCGCGCGTCAGGTCGTACGGCGGGAGTTCCACCAGCACCCGGTCCTCCAGCATGATCTTGATGTAGTGCTTGCGGATCTTCCCGCTGATGTGCGCCAGGACCTGGTGGCCGTTCTCGAGCTCCACGGTGAACATGGCGCTGCGCAGGCACTCGACGACCTTGCCCTCGACTTCGATGACGTTCTTGTTCTTCGTCATCGCACCAGCTCCAGGTTGCTGCTCGTCGACCGGGCGCCGACGGTCTCGAACAGCGCCGAGGCCGCTCGGTTGGACTCGTCGACCTCGGTCCAGGCCGCAGTGGACCCGGAGCGATGCAGCGCCCCCAGCGCGTGGGCGAGCAGCGCCCGCGCGATGCCGCGGCGCTGCTGGCCGGCCCGGACCGCGACCAGCCCGATGCGCGGCCTCTTCACCCTCGCCACCCGGATCAGGCCCAGGTAGCGGTCCGCCGTCGCGGCCACCGCGTACATCGACGGATCGACGACGGTGTCACCTTCGGGGCGAGGAATCACCTCCGCGGGCATCGACTGCCACCCGACGGTCGCCTCGACCTCGTCACGGATCGCGCGGTCCACCGCCCGCAGCAGCCTCTCGTCCGCCTGACCGGCGGGCAAGATCGTCACACCGGGTGGCGGCAGGACGGCTTCGAGCCCTGTTGCCTGCGGATCGGTCGGCACCATGTACTCCCACTCGCGGCGCCGGACCGTGAAACCCGCCCGCCGCCAGCCGGCCGTCAGCTCGACATCGGCTTCGTCGGCCACCGTGTACAGCGGCGCGGGCAGTTCCGCCAGCATCGCCTCGGTGAGCCGGTCGAAGGCGACGTCGTGCCAGGCGTCGATGCTGACGAACAGGCGTCCGTCGGGACGGTGTTCCGCATGCCCGCGGCCGACGACCAGGTCGTCGTCCAGTGCGTGCCATTGCCTGTCCGCGACGCGAGTGATCATCACCGCGTTCTCGCTCAGGCCGGAAATGAAAGGCTTCGTGTCCATCGGAGTCTCCTTCCAGGAGTGCCTCGATACTCAGGCGCTCCTGGCGACACCGAACGTCAGCCGCCGGACCGTGACGGGTTGAGGGAGCACCCATGGGTAACTGCGTTCACGGGTCTCACCTCCATACGACGACTTCACGGTCCGAGACGGAAAGTAGCAGCGGTGCGCCGCCCGCTCAAATCATTTTCGGCTGCCGAGGAGCCGACCGTGGACACCTACCTGAGGGAGACCGACATCCCGTCGGTGGCGAGTGAGGTGTGGCGCCACCGGTCATCGCTTGGCTGCGACTTCGGCCCACCGACCGCGCGGTCACGGGGCTGCCTCAGCGTGGTCAAGGCGCGGCAGCAGGTCGTACGCGCACAGCGGCGTCTCAGTGCCGGTGCACCCCAATGGCCCAATTTCCGGCCCTCTGTGGAGCATGCCGCCACGCATCTCATTAGCGTTACCGCCAGATGGTGGGTCCGTCATAAACGCAGGCGAGACCCGTCACGACCGGAATGGACAGGAGGCGACCTTGAATATCGCTGGCCGGCCGTTCATATTCCTCGCCGTCGCGGTCCTGGGATGCTCTGCCGGGCTCGCTCTCATCGGACCCGCGTCGGCCGACGTGGCGCCCCGGAAAGCGGCCTCGACCGTGGCCCCCCACACCGACGACGGTTCCCCGGCGAAGAGCCGCACCATCCGCGTGGAGGCGCAGCTGCAGGTCGGCGAGGAGATCGACCTCGGCGCAACCGGCCGCAGTGTCGGTGACCAGTTCGTCTTCAGTGGAAATCTGATGTCGACCGAGGGAACCGAAGGCCATTCGGTCGGACGCATCGGCGGCTTCTGCGTCATCGACGACCTCGAACGCAACGCGGGACAGTGCGTGTCGACCGCGGTGCTGGCGGGAGGTCAGATCACGATCCAGGGTGAGCAGGCCGGAATTCCGGCCCCGAGCCCGGTCGTCAACGCGATCACCGGAGGCACCGGAGAGTTCCGCAAGGCGCGCGGTCAGGTGGCGCAGCGGGTGTTGACGCCGGCGACCTGGCGACTCACTTTCGAGGTCTCTGACGTGCAGTCCCATCAGGCGGGGGATGCTCGCGATCCTTTTGAGGTCCCGATGCCCATGCCCCCATCCTTCCCCGGCAAGTAGTCGCGGCGACGGGCGGGCCCCCTTCCAGGAGAAGGGGGCCCTGTCTCACATGGTCCTCCAGTGACGCAGCCCGCATACAACCCTCTCGGCCCGTCGGCGGTCAGAGACGTCGAGACGAGGTAGAGAGGCTTGGCACAACCGGGTCACGGCAGTGGCATACGATGCGCCCGTCCCATGTAAAGATCACATAAAAGGATGTGCACGTCATGGCAGTCCGTGCCCCTTATCGTTCCCTCCGCGGCATATCAGCTGTCGCCGCCCTGCTCGCCCTCGGCGCGGTGGGTTGCTCGGACGTCTCCGAGGCCGTCGACGGCGCCAAGGACGGCGCGAAGAAGGTGGCTCGTCAGCGCTCGGTGTTCTCGCTGGACGTCGGGGACTGCTACAACCCGAACGGCAAGGCCGAGGGGACGGCGTACGTCGTCGAGATCGTGCCCTGCGACGAGGCGCACGAGGGTCAGGTCGTCGGCGAGTTCGCGCTCGACGAGGGCAAGGAGTATCCCGGCGACGACGGGGTCTCTGCCGTCGCGGACGAGCGCTGCCCCGTCGAGGCCCAGAAGTACGCCCCGGACACCTGGGCGCTCCCCAAGGGTGCCGCGCTCTTCTACTACACCCCGACCAGGGAGAGCTGGGCTACGGGGGATCGCGCGGTGAGCTGCACCTACACCGCGCAGAAGAGCAAGCTCAGCGGTTCGCTGGACACCGCGAAGTCCCTCAAGCCCGAGCAGGCCACATACCTCAAGGGTTCGAACGCGCTCTACGAGGCACTGTGGGCGAACCAGCCCGCCAAGGACACCGTCGAGGACGACCTGGCCGGCTACAAGGCGCAGGCCAAAGCTGTCGCGGCCGCCCTCGACGCCCATGTCGAAGGCCTGGGCGGCATCGAGGGCACCGAGGTCGGCAAGCTCCGCGCGACGCTGACGAAGGCGGCCGGCAACTGGAAGAAGGCAGCGAACGCCGCCGACGTGGACGCGTTCTACATCGCCTACGACCCGGCGTTCACCGGCATCGCCCCGAACAAGTCGGTGGCCGCCCGCAAGGAACTGGGCCTGGCCACCACGGTTCCCGCCGACGAGGCCGAGGTCTGGGCAGGCTGACGCCCCGTCGACCGAGGTGGGGCAGCAGGGGGGCGACAATGAGCACATGGACGTTGCTGGGCTGCTCGAGTCGGCCTCCCTGCTGGTCCCGGAGGACACCGCCACCGAGAACGACCTCACGGTGCTGGACATCTGGGACTACCTCGCCCACGACGAGTGGGAGATCGCCCTGGGCCTGCTGGAGGAGCTGGGAGACGCTCGCTCGCTTCCCCTGACGTTCTGGGAGCAACTCGCCGAAGCGGCTGAGCAGCTCCGGTTCGAGCGGAGCGCGGCCTGGTGTCATTGGCGATGCTCCGAGATCCGCAACGGTGTCATCCGAGCGGACCTGACGCTCCGTCCGGCTGTCGAGGCCCGACGCACGACGCCCATCTCCGGCGCCGGTGTTCTGCGACCCATGTGGGACATCGGCCACCTCTCACCCACCGGGGACCGTGCGGTCAGCATCGCCGCGCTCTGGGTCGAGGGAACGCCCACGCTCCAGCCCGGCGGCCAAGCCACGGTCCGACTCGTGCCCCTCACTCCCTCCCACTGGACGCATGTCCGGCCCGGTCGGCGGATCACCATGCACGAGGACCGGACCGCCGCCGGAACCGCCGTCGTCCTGGAAGTCCATGGTCCAGCCGCCCCCGCCCGCCACGGCCGCCCTCCGAGCCGAGGTTCCCACCAGGAACACCCCTCACAGCAAGATCGAGCATCGGGCCGGTGATCGACACACCCTTAGGCTGTCCGCAGCGATTCTGATCAAGGAGCGGGGCAGTGCGGATAGAACGTCACCAGGTGGGTGGGGCCGTCGTGTCGGCGGCGCGGGAGGACTTCGTGAACCGGATCGGGAGGCAGATACGGTCCATGTCGAAGGCCGGCCGGATGTCCACCTATGAATGGCAGTCGATCGCCGAGGAGTTCATCGACTACCTGGGCGCCCTGTCCGTCGAGACGCCCGGCCTCGACACCCCGGAGGCCAAGGCCGTCCTGAAGGACGCCTCCGAGGCCGCGGCAGGCGCCGTCGCCTACGCGGCCTACCACCCGCACTGCAGCTTCCAGGTCTTCCTGGAGTACGTGAACTTCGGGATGGGATACGACCCCGGTGAGGACGCGCCGGCCGAGAGCGTCACCCCCGGGGAGTGGATCGACGCACTCTGCCTGGCGGTCCTCCAGGACAAGGCCAAGTGGCACGGTGAGGCCTTCCACTTCGCCCGGCAGAAGTTCGCGGAACGGGCCCAGGGAACACCCGCCGGGGAACTCGCCACCGGGCTGATGGCACTGGTCCTCGACGACACCGGCGACGACGAGGAGTATCCGCCGAGTGCGCAGGCCAAGCTCGCCGCCCTCGACGCCGCCCTGAACCGCCTCCGCCTGCGGGCCGACGAGACCGGTCAGAACCTGCTCGACCGGCCGGACGGTGAGGCGTTGAAGGCGCTGCGCGCCCTGGCCGCCGCAGACCGGGCGGCCTTCGACTCCGCGCTGGCCGGCCTCCTGATCGCGCACACCACCCTGCACGGGCCCGGCGCCTCACCGCGCAGTCTCCTGCCGCTCGTCCCCATCGCGCTGGCCGCGCTCGCCCACCGGATCCACAACTGGGCCCCGGCAGTTCACACCCACTACCTTCCGCACGCCCTGGTCACCGGTTTCGAGGGCCGCGGACCGAGGGTCGGCGCCTTCGGCCGCAACCGGAGCTCCGCCGCGGCCGCGGCGCTGACCGCGGGCCCGCTGGTGGTCGATCGGCCGGCGTGCGACCGGGCCCTCAACCCGGAGAGCGAGGCACTGTTCGAGCAGTACACGCAGAAGGCCATCACTCCGCAGGACGGCGAAGTCCTCGCCGCGCGCCGGCTCGGCAGTGCCATGCGGGACCAGGAGCTGTTGTTCAAATGGCGGGTCGGCAACTCCGCCGATGTCACCGACGCCCAGCTGGCGAACCTGAGGCTGGCCTCCCAGCTCGGGGCGGCCCTGTTCCGCATCGCCCTGGCGGAACCGGGCACCGAGGCCGAGGTGCGGGTCGCCGGCCGGAACCTGCGTTACCCGGCGTCGCGAGGCGAGACCGGGGGCGCCGCCGGCTGGGAGAAGGCCACCGCCTTCGCTCTGATCACCGGCGTACGCGAGGACCTCGCCCCCCTGGTCCTGACCGGCCCCGAGTTCGCGGGCAAGGACGGATCCGCCTACACCGCGTACCGGCAGGCGCTGCACGCCTACCTGACGGGCGTGGACTGCGAACTCGCGGCGGAGCGGGCGTTGCAGGAGGCCGGGAAGGCCGAGGACTGGGGCTTCTTCCCGCGACCGGCCGTGCTGCTGTCGCAGCTGGTGGAAGGCGACGAGGCGAGTTTCAACCTGGCCCTGGCCGACGCACTCGAAGCGCACCGCGATCACTACCAGGTCGCCGACCGTGCCGACGACCCGGACGCCGCGATCGATCTCAACGTCCTCGCCCTGGCCTGCCACGCCCGCCGCCGGGGCTGGGAGCTCCTGGTCGAGTCCCCCTATCTGCCCCGGCGCCTCCTCCAGGCCGCCGAGCCCTTCTGAGGTGGCCGCAGCGCGCCGCGCCGCGGCCAGAACGGAGTCCCGTCGGCGTAAGATCACCGCCCGAGGGGTGGTGGCATGATCATGAGGAACTACCGGTGGTGCGCGGCGACCGCGGCAGCACTGCTGCTGACCGGCTGTGGCGGTGGAGCGGAGAGCGACGGCGAGAACGGCAAGGCGGCAGCGCTCACGAAGGAACAGGTCCGGGAAGTGCTGCCGGACGGTGAGGCCATGACGGGCTGGAAGGAGTCCGCCCGGCCCACCGCCGTAAAGACGGACAAGTTGTACCGTCAGCAGGCCTGCCCCATCAAGGGCAACGCGGGCTGCGAGAACTCCCGTTTCTTCGGCGCCTCGACCTTCCGGCACGACGACAACGCCGCCGACGTCACCTTCCTGATCATCGCCTACGACAGCGAACAGGCCGCCCGGGCGGCCTACGACGTGCTCTGGGACGGCTACTACGGCAAGCGGGCGGGACAGAAGGCCAAGGCGTTCGGTCTCGGCCGGATCGGTGACGAGCGGGACGCGCGGTTCGGCACTTCCGGCTTCCAGGGCGAGCCCGGCGCCGTGACCCAGACCCGGGTCGGCACGACGCTGCTGTGGACCGAGGCGGCTTCCGCGGGCAAGGGCGGCGTCGACGAGGACGGTGTCCGGGAATTCGCCACGGTGCTCGCGGAACGGGCCCGGCAGGCCCAGAACGGGGACGCGCCTTCCGCCGCGCTCGGCGGCTGACCGGGCGGGCGGTGAGGGAGCCGTCCGTCCGCCCGGTTCCGCGCCGGGCCCGGGCGGACCGATCGTTCGAAGGTGAGGCGCGCCGCCGTCAGCTCAGGCCGAGGACGCTCATGGTGTGCTCGGCCATGCGCCGTTCCCCGAGGGCGTTGGGATGGACCGGGACGAGGCTGCTGCCGAAGAGCAGGGGCTCGATCCAGCGGGTGCCCTCGGCCTTGCACGCGTCGTGACCCTCGGAGACCTGGGCGAAGTCCACGTAGGTGGCTCCGGTCTCGTCGCTGGCACGCTGGACCGCCGAGTTCAGGTGTGCCTGTATGTCACGCAGGTAGGGCACGTCGCCGGTGGCCACCGGCAGCTTCACGAAGCAGGACGGGTCGGCCTCGGGCGGCGTGATCCACGGGTAACCCAGGACCGCCACACGGGCGTTGGGTGCCTTGGCGCGTACGGTCCGCAGGGCGCTCTTCAGCGCGGGATAGGTGTTCGTCTCGATCTGGTCGGTGAAGGAGGTGCCGTGCTTGTCCTTGCAGGGGCTGCCCTTGCCGCCGCTGAGGGCGCCCGCGGTGCCGCAGGCGGTCAGGGCGTTGATGAAGGTGCCGTTGTCGTTGCCGCCGATCGTCAGCGTCACCAGGTCAGTGTCCGTGCTGAGCGCGTTCACCTGGGGCCCGACCCCGGGGTACTGCGACGAGGTGAAGTCCTTCGTCTGGGCGGCGCCGCAGGTCACGTCCTTCAGGCGGGCGCCCGTCCGTGCGGCGATCACATGCGGGTAGTTCGCGGTGGAGCGCAGGCACAGCAGGTTGCTGGTGTCCACGGGCAGCACGCCCGACCCGGCGCTGTAACTGTCGCCGAGGGCGACGTAGTCGAGCGACGAGGAGGCGTGGGCGGCGCCGCCCGGGAGACCGAGGGCGAGCGCACCCGTGAGTGCGAGTGATGTGGCCATGACATTCCGGAGTGCGTGCTTCGGCATGTGATCCCTCTCTTCGGGGTGTGCCGTCGGCGGAACGGAGTGGTGCGAACGGGGAAGAGTGCCGGGCTGCGCAGTTACCGAACGGTTCTACCGTCAAGTAATGTGCAGCCCTCCGGCAGGGGAGTCAACATCGTTGACCGGACTTCCTGTCCCGCATGCTGCAGACCGGCTCCAGCGCCACGACCCTCAAGCGCAAGGAACTCCTGTTCCTGGAGACGATGCACCTGACGATCGACGACGAGCCGCTGCTCGACGTCGCACTGGAGCAGCTGGGTGGCCGTCGCACTGGAGCAGCTGGGTGGCCGACGTGCTGGCGGCTGTCGCGAGGTACGACGGTGCGTCGGGCCTCTGTCGGCGTGCGCGGACGGAGGATGTGGGACTCGTGCCGTGGCCGCCCGAGCCGCTCCACATCGAGCGGTGGTCGAGCCCGGAGCAAACAGTGTGTCACTCGACCACATCGACGCTTCGGCCGGCCGTGATCACAGTGCGGAGGGGACACATGATGAGCAGCCCGACCGCGACGAGGAGCCCGCTGGTCCACAGCGGTCCGAGGTTCCCGGCCGCGGTGTCGAGGGTGGCCGCGGCGATGAGGGGGCCGGCGGCGGCGCCGACGTTGAGGGCCGCGGTCGCATACGAGCCGGCCATGGTCGGGGCTCCCGCTGCCTCGTAGAGGACCCGCGTGATCAGCGTGCTGCCCAGCGCGAACGACAGCGCGCCCTGCACGAACACGAGGACGAACAGGGCGACCGGCTCGACGGCGAGCACCGCCAGGGCCGGCCAGCCGAGGAGCAGCAACGGGCCGCCGACTGCGACGACCAGACCGGGACGCCGGTCGGACAGCCGACCTGCGACGGTGACGCCGACGAAGGAGCCGACACCGAAGAGCACCAGAACGACAGAGATCCACCATGCGTCCAGCCCGGCGGTACCGGTCACCACGGGGGCGAGGAAGGTGAAGCTCGCGAACGTCGCAGCGTTGATCAGCGCGCCGAGCAGCATCACCAGGATCAACCGTGGCCTGGTGAGCTGGGCGAGCTCCGTCCGCAAGGCCGGCCCGCCAGTCGCCACGTCTTTCACGCGCCCCGTGGGCATCCCCTTCAGGATGCCGAGAGCCGCGGGCAGGCAGAGAGCGGCGACAGCCCAGAAGGTGGCCCGCCAGCCGAGCAACGTGCCGAGCATCGACCCACCGGGGACACCTGCGATCGTGGCTGTCGTCGTGCCTGACAGCAGCACGGCCAGCGCACGTCCCTTCCTGTCGGGCGGGACCAGCGTGGCGGCAGCCGTCAGAGCGACGGCAAGGAACCCGGCGTTCGCGAGCGCGGCGACGACCCGGGTGGCGAACAGGACCGGGAAGGAGGAGGTGACGGCACCCACGGCGTGGGCCGCCGCGAAAGCGAGGACGAACGTCAGCAGGCTGGAGCGCCTGGGCCAGTCGCGGGCGAGCGCGGCCACCAGCGGGGCGCCGACGATCATGCCGATCGCGAAGGCCGAGGTGAGCAGGCCTGCCGTCCCGACGGTGACGTCGAACTCCCCGGCGATGTCCGGCAGCAGGCCGACGAGCATGAACTCCGAGGTGCCCATGGCGAAGACCGCCAGGGCAAGAAGGTACAGCGGGAGGGGCATCGAGGACTCCGAGGTGAGGAGAAGCGCGAGAAGTCATCTCGTCACCGCGATCAGCCCCAGGGCACACTCGTCCCACCGCGGAATGCGGCGTGACAGGCAGGGCTGTGGCTCAGGGGTACAGGGGGCTGACGGCGTGACCGAAAGCCCCCACCCTGTCTGACTCAGGACTCGACATGGCCCGCACGCTACCGGACCGGCGCGCGCAGAGGCACCTCGGATTCATCCGCACCGGCCTGTGCCGCCGACGTACCTCCGACTCGGGTCACGGGCCGGTGGTCGTGTCAAGTGATGCGCCGCCGTCGGCCAGAGCCTCGGTGGCGCGCTCCCGGTAGGCGCGGAAGCGACGCAGGTACGACCGTGCCATGGGGCCCGGCGGGACGCCCCTGGCGAAGGCGCGCATGTTGCGTTCACCCGTGTTGTAGCCCAAGGCGAGGAGTTCGTCGCGGGTGTAGCGGCGTACGTGCCGTCCCGGGAGGCTGCGGTCGAGGTCCTTCAGGTGCAGGGCGGCCGTGCGGATGGCGAAGGCGGGGTCGTCACGCAGGTCCTGCCATCGCCCCGGCAGGCCATGTGTGCGCCGGACCCGTTCGAACGTCGCCCGGTGCATGTTGGCCAGGCCGAACGACGCCCCGGGCTTCCACCACTGCCACAACCGCTCCAGCAGTGGATGGTGCGGCTTGTACGCCTCGTTGTGGAGCACGGTCATCACGAGCACGGGGGAGACCCCGGCCTCCCGGGCGCTGCGCACCACGACTGCCGCGTAGTCGCCCGGCTCGTATTCGCCGGGACGCAGCGGCGGCGTCCGGGCGTCCGCACCCTCAACTGTTCGGTCCTCTTGCTCCGCTGACGCCGCCAACGATCGTTCACCCACGGGCGATCACCTCTCCACCGTCTCGGGGTGCACGTGCCCCCGTGGCCCTGCCCCAATCCCGGCCCGCGGCGGACGACTGGAGCGAAGTCCGGTCTTCCGGCGCCGGGGCGGGACCGAGTCCGGCTGACGGCAGCATTCCGTTTTGTCCACTGGCGGACGCGCGTAGACCACGGGCATCATCTGTCTGCACCGCCTGCAAGCCGCCCCCCAAGAAGCATGGCCCACCGCAGGAAGGTCCCTACATGAAGTCCGTCAAGGCGCTGAAGCTCCGTTCGGTCCTGACCGCTCTCACCCTCGTCGTCACCCCCGGCGTCGCCGTCCTCGGCACCGCCGGCGACGCCTTCGCCGTCACCAAGATCAGTCACGCCACCGCGACCTCGATGTTCCGCGACGTGGGAATCACCTGGTCGTCGTCCGGCAACTGCTCCAACCGCAACATCCCCACCTGTACGTCCTTCGAGCAGCTCAACCTGGCCACGGCGCAGGGCGCGCAGACCCTCAAGCGAGCCAGCGGCTGCGCCCTGAACATCACCGGCGGCACCGAGACCGGGCACGCCTCCGGCACCTACTCGCACTGGAACGGCTACAAGCTCGACTTCAGCAAGTACACCTGCGTCGGGAACTACATCAAGAACAACTTCACCTACATCGGTGTGCGCGGTGACGGCGCCCCGCAGTGGCGCTCCGGCTCCGGCAACATCTACGCCGACGAGGGCAACCACTGGGACGTCCTGTACTACAACTGCGGCGGCTGCTGACCTCGTCCGGCACCAGCCCCGCAAGCTCTTCCGGCGGCCGACGTCGTTCCGCCGGAAGAGCCGTTCCGCCGGCCGGGCGCACGCCGGGCGGCCCCGTGTCGAGAGCGCCCGGCGGTCATGTCTGAGGCCCAAGAGGGTAGTTGAGCGCGCATGAAGCAGCCGCAACGTTCTGATTCCCGAGTGCCGCCGACGTGGACCAGGCCGGGCAACCGATGGGGGCCGAAGGTGTATTGGCCCATGCTGGCCCTCTCCACGGGGCTGCTCGGGTGGCGGATCGCCGACGGCACCGACACGGGCGGCATCCTGGTGTCGGCCGCCCTGGTCGTCGTGTGGGTGTGTCTGCTGGCCGCCAACCGGAGCACGCGACGCGCTCGGGGCACGTCCTGCGACGGTGCTGGACGAACCCACCGTTCGGGTCGACCCTGTTCCAGCCGTCGGAACCGTGGGCGTCCAGGCCCGTGAGACTGCGGCTGACCTGGTCCTCTGTCAGCCTTGCTCCTTTCCTCAGCGGGTCCGGTAGCGCGCGTAGATCAGCCCGCTGTCGAAGGCGCGCTGCTCGACGAGGTCGAGATCGAGGCGCACGCCGTCGGGGAAGAACCGCTTGCCGCCGCCGACCACGCTCGTGGTGACGAACAGGTGGTACTCGTCCACCAGACCTGCCGCGATCGCCTGGGCCGCGAGATTCGGCCCGTCGACCGTGAGATCGTGATCCGCTTCGGCCTTGAGCTTGCGCACCGCGTCCGGGTCGAAGGTCCGCTCGATCCTGGTCTTCGCGCTGGACACCGATTCGAGCGTCGTGGAGTACACGATCTTCTCCGCCGCCCGCCAGTCGCGGGCGTACTGCCGGATGTGCGGCGGCGCGTCGGGCTCGGCGGGCGCGGTCTCCCAGTAGACCATCGTCTCGTACATCCGCCGGCCGTAGAGGTACGTGCCGACGGGGCGGAAGAGGTCGTTGACGAAGGTATGCACCTCCCGGTCCTGGGCCCCGTTACCGAGGTCGCCCTCCGCCGCCTCGGCGTAGCCGTCGAGCGAGGTGATCATCGAGTAGACGAGCTTCGCCATGGGTCTCCTTCGGTAGCGAGTGCATCAACCTGCCGGCGGTCCTTCATGTCGGACTCCCGCCCGACCCGGAACTCATCGGCCGGCTCATGGCCGGTTCCGCCGACCGCCGGACTGTCGCAACCCCGTTGCCGGCCGCGCCGACCGGGCAAGTACGGTTGGCGGAAGCACCAGCGCGGTGCCGGACGGCTCGTCCGGCAGGGAAGGGGGAGAGGTGCGCCGAGCAGGCACGACCGACCGGTCGACGTGCACCGTCCTCCTGCTGCTGGTCGCCGTTCTCTTCGCCCAGTTGTGCGTTCAGGGGCACACCGGTCTGCAGGGCAACTCCGGCCGAGCGGCCTTCCACGGGGCTGCGGCCGGCAATCCGCTGTCCGCGTCAACTGAAGGTCGGGCGTACGCAGGAGACGACGTTTCGGTGTCCACCGCCGCCGAGGTGGCCGCGGACTCCGACGAGGTCTCGAAGGTCAGGGGCGGCTCCTGTCCCGAACGTCAGGCGCCGGAGCAGTCGAGCAGTCCCCATCTCGCGGCGCCCGCCGCAGCCGAAGTGCCCTCCCTCGGCGGGGCAGAGGGACCGCGGACCGCACGGTGGCCCGCGCACAGCCAGGATTCCTCCGCCAAGGCACCACCTCCGCGTGTCCGCGTACTGAGGATCTAGACCGGCCCGCGCCGTCCCGCGCTTCCGGGGCCCTGGACAGGGCACCGGAAGCGCGGGAGCGGCCCTGTGCCCGCGTCCCTCCTGAGTAACGGAGACTTCCTCATGGGCCTGTCGCCCGCTTCCTTCGAACCTGTTCTCACAGCCGTCAGACGCAGCCGCTCCCCGCGCACCGCCTGGGGCGCGCTGCGCCTGTGGGAGCCCCGGCAGTGGCTGGCAGCCGCCGCCTCCGCCGCCGCCACGGCCGTCGTCGTCGGAGTGCCGACCGCCGTCGTCCCCAACGCGTTCTTCGGCCGGGAAGTCCCCGTCCAGTGGTGGAACTACCCGGCCCTCGCCCTGACCGCGCTGCTCTCGGGGCTGGTACTCGGCACATATCTGCGCCCCGGCCCGCCTGCTGCGTCCGGTGGCCGAATCGGCATGATCGGGGGAGTGCTGTCCTTCTTCGCGGTGGGCTGCCCCGTCTGCAACAAGATCGTTCTGCTGCTGCTCGGCACAGGCGGCGCGCTCAGCTACTGGGCACCGCTCCAACCTCTGCTCGCTCTTGCCTCAGTGGCACTGCTCGCCGAGGCGGCACTCCGACGCCTCAACGCCCAGAGCACCTGCCCCGCGCCCCGCGCCTGACGCCATCCCGCCCGCCCGCTCTGCGGGGCCGGCCGGGCTCACCTGATCTTCTGCTCACAGGAGCGTGTTTCCCTCATGCCCGAGAAGTCTTCCGTTTCCACCCCTGCCACGCCTCGGACGCGCGCACGCCGCAGCCGCGCGGTGTGGGCCGCAACCGTTCTGGTCGCGGCAGCCGTCACCGCCACGGCCTTGGTCGTGACCGGTGGCTCCGACTCCGGCTCGCGTCCCGACCACTCCCGGTCCGAGGCCACGGCGGAGCCCGTGCCCGGGGACTCCGCACCGGCGGGCCCCGACCTGGCGCGCCGTGAGGCCGACGACCCCCTGGCCGTCGGGCCGGTCGACGCACCCGTGGTGATGATCGAGTACTCCGACTTCCAGTGCCCGTTCTGCGGACGCTTCGCTCGCGAGACCAAGCAGGAACTCCTGCGCACCCATGTGGAGAAGGGAGTGCTGCGCATAGAGTGGCGCAACTTCCCCATCTTCGGCGAGGAGTCCGAACGGGCCGCGCGCGCTGCCTGGGCCGCCGGTCGCCAAGGCGCCTTCTGGGAGTTCCACGACCGCCTCTACGCCGAGCCGCGCGAGCGCAACACCGGCGAGTTCACGCAGACCGAACTCGTCGCCCACGCGAAAGCGGCCGGTGTCGCCGACCTCACGCGATTCCGCGAGGACATGGAATCGGACCAGGCCCGTCAGGCAGTGGACCGCGACCGTGCCGAGGGGTACACCCTCGGCGTCACCAGCACTCCCGCTTTCCTCGTCAACGGCACACCCATTCTCGGAGCCCAGCCCACCGACGCCTTCGACAAGGCGATCCGCGACGCCCTCACCAGGAGCGGGAGCGAAGCGAAATGACCGACGCCGGTATCCTCCTTGCCTTCCTCGGTGGGCTCCTCGCGCTGCTCAGCCCGTGCAGTGCCCTTCTCCTGCCCGCCTTCTTCGCCTACTCCTTCACCAACAGGACACGGCTGCTGCGGCACACCGCCGCCTTCTACGCCGGGCTGTGCCTGACGCTCGTCCCCCTTGGAGCGGCCGGGTCCTTGGCCAGTCGCCTCTTCATCGGCCACCGGGACACGCTTGTCCTCGTCGGCGGCTGGACCATGATCGCTCTGGGCGTCGTGCAACTCCTCGGACTCGGCTTCGGCTCCCGCCGCCTGCAGCAGCGGGCCGGCGCCCCCACCGGCCCGGCGTCCTCCACCGTCGCCCTCGGCGCGGTGTACGGGCTCGCGGGGTTCTGCGCGGGGCCCATCCTGGGCAGCATCCTCACGGTCGCCGCCCTCGGCGGAAGCCCGTTGCGGGGCGGCCTGCTCCTGGCGGTGTACGCCCTGGGCATGGCCGCTCCCCTCTTCGTCCTGGCCCTCTTGTGGGACCGCTGGCAACTGGGCCGGCGGGCTTGGCTGCGAGGACGGGGTTTCCGGATCGGACGCCTGCACCTGCACAGCACCACCGTGCTCGGCGGCCTGCTCTTCATCACCCTCGGAGCGATGTTCCTCGCCTTCGACGGATCAGCCGCCCTGCCTTCGCTGCTGGACGTGGACACCGAGTACGCGTGGGAGCGGCGGGTCTCCGCTCTCGCCTCCGCCGTACCAGGACACCTCGTCCTGGCCGCCCTCGCGGCCGCTGTGGCGGTGGGGGCGGGCGTCGTCCTGGTCAGGAACAGCCGGGAGAGCGGCCGGGACCGACGCTGAGTCGCAGCGCGTAGACGACCGGCGCCGGGCGGGCGGGCCGAGGGGCGCGACGGGGTCGGTGGCGGTGATGTGGACGACGGCGCCCGGCTTCGCTCCGTCGATTCACCGGCGGTGGGCGGTGGCGGCGATGGCGGGGAGGAGGGCGAGGGAGAGGACGCCGCCGGTGAGGGCGAGTGCGGGGTAGCCGGCGGCGGCGACCATGATGCCGGAGGCCATACCCCCGGTGGCACCGGCGATCGCGATGGCGACGTCGACCATGCCCTGGGTCTTGGCCCTGGTGGCGAGAGGCACGGTGTCGGTGATGATCGCGGTGCCGGAGACGAGGCCGAAGTTCCAGCCCACTCCCAGCAGGGCGAGCGCCAGGGCGAGGAGGGTGACGGAGTCGCCGGGCGCGGTGGCGGCCAGGACACCGGCGGCCAGGAGGGTGATGCCGGATGCGGCGGCGACCCTCAGACGGCCGTGGCGGTCGACGAGCCGGCCGGTCAGAGGCGAGGGCAGGTACATGGCGCCGACGTGTATGGCGATGACGAGGCCGGAGGCGGCGGTTCCGTGGCCGTGGTCATGCATGTGGACCGGCGTCATGGTCATGACCGCGACCATGACGAGTTGGGTGAGGACCATGACCAGCGCACCGAGGACCACGCCTCCACGGTCCTCGGCCGTGTCGGTTGCCTTGCCGGCGGCCGGCACGGCGGCGTCGGGTCGAGCGGTCTGCGCGAGGGCGCGGGCCAGCAGCAGCGGGTCGGGGCGCAGCCAGAGGGCGAGAACGAGTGAGGCCAGTGCGTAGGCGATGCCGGACAGGATGAAGGGACCGGCGAGGCCGGGGATGTGGAGGGTTTCGGCGAAGGCGCCGGTGGGTGCGGCGAGGTTGGGACCCGTGACGCCGCCGAGGGTGGTGGCGACCAGGACGGTGGAGACGGCCCGGGCCCGGTGGCCGGGGACGGCGAGGTCGGCTCCGGCGTAGCGGGCCTGAAGGTTGGTGGCGGTGCCGGCGCCGTAGACGAAGAGGGCGATGAAGAGCAGGACGGGGTTGTCCACGACCGCGGCGGTGATGACACCGGCGGAGCCGATCGCGCCGGTGAGGTAGCCGGTCGCGAGGCCGGGGCGGCGGCCGCGGGCCTGGGAGATGCGGCCGACGGCGACGGCGGCGAGCGCTGAGCCGGCGGTGAACAGGGCGCTGGGCAGTCCCGCGAGGCTGGTGGAGCCGAGCATGTCCTGGGCGAGCAGGGCGCCGACGGTGACGCCCGCGGCGAGCCCGGCTCCGCTGAGCACCTGGGAGGCGACCAGGACGCGCAGGATGCGACGTTGTGCCTGTTCGGGGTCGGACATGTGGTGCGTCATGTCGGCGGGTGCGGTGTCGGTCATGCTCTCTTCCGGGGAGGGTTCTCAGGGGCGGAGTCCGCCTCGGTTCGGTTCACGGAGGCCGGCGGTCCGGTCGCCGGCTCCAGGGCTTTCACAACGGACCCTGCCGCTCTCCAGGTCGGTCAGGTGCTGAACCCCCGGAGGGGGAACAAGATGATGCTCATAAATTCTGGTTATGCTCAAACGGCAGAGCCTCACCTTAGGCATGTGCCGAACTGCCTGGTAGGGGGCGGCGGTGAATGGAGCGATAAGCGATGGCTATGGCTGATCGGCTGAATCTCGAAGGTCTCCGATACGCGCAGACGGTCGCGGAGACCAAGTCGTTCAGCGCAGCCGCCCGCGCCTACGGTGTGACACAGCCCGCCCTGTCGAACGGCATCGCCAGGCTGGAGGAGCGCCTGGGCGAGAAGCTGTTCGACCGGTCCCCGCGCGGCGTGACCCGGACGGCGTTCGGCGCCCGGATCCTGCCGCTGATCGAGCGCGCCCTCGAGGCGCTCGACGCCGTCGCGGCGGAGGCCGGGCGGCTGACCGAAGCCGGCGGCGAGAGGAAGATCCGTATGGGGCTCTCTCCGCTGATCGGCTCCCAGTTGGTCGCCCGTGCCTTCAGCATGGTCCGCGACCTGCCCCACCCGCGTGACCTCGTGCTGCGCGAGGCGAACATGCGGGAGCTGCGCGACTGCCTGACCGCCGGCGCGCTCGACATCATCCTGATCCCGGCCGTGACGGCGATGCCGCGCTTCGAGCATCGCGTCGTGGACGTCGAACCGATGGTCGTCGTCAGCCCCGACACCGCGAAAGCGGCTCCCCTCGAACTCCAGGACGCCGGCGAGGAGTGCTTCATCCTCGTGCCGGACGCCTGCGGCCTGACCACGTTCACCACGCAGCTCTTCGAGGCCCACGAGATGCCCCTGCGCACCTATCCGGGCGAAGCCGCCGGCTACCAGGCCCTGGAGGACTGGACGAAGCTCGGTCTGGGATCGGCCATGGTCCCCCGCTCCAAGCTCACCTCGCCCGATGTTCCCCACCGCCCGCTGCTGAACGAGGGCCGGGAGGTGCAGATCTCCTTCGAAGCGGTGTGGAGCGCGGACTCCCCGCTCGCCGCGGATCTGCTCCACCTCGCCGACAGTCTCGCGGCCGCCCGCCGCTAGGCCCTGTCTGATAATTGATCTTGTGGTGGGTCGTGGTGAGCTGACGGATTCGGCGTGGGAGCGGATAGCGCCGCTGCTGCCAGGTGTTGACGGGCGAGGGCGTCCGTGGCGGGATCACCGGCAGGTGATCAACGGGGTGTTGTGGCGGTTGCGGACCGGTGCGCCGTGGCGTGACCTGCCGGAACGCTATGGGCCGTGGCAGACGGTCTATGAGCGGTTCGCCCGCTGGGAGGCGGACGGCACCTGGACCCGCCTGCTCGAGCAGGTCCAGGTCCGGGACGACTCCATCGGAACCGTGGAGTGGACGGTTTCGGTCGACTCCACGATCAACCGAGCCCACCAGCACGCCGCCGGAGCCCGCAAAAAGGGGCGGCGGCAGGGGACGAACTGGAAGATCCGGCATGCGCGACGGCTGGCCAGGCGCTCGGCCGGTCCCGCGGTGGGCTGACCACCAAGGTCCATCTCGCCTGCGATGGCCGTGGCCTGCCCCTGGCCGTCGTCGTCACGCCCGGCAACGTCAACGATTCCACCGTGTTTGACGAGGTCATGGACGGCGTGAAGGTGCCCCGGACCGGGGCCGGACGGCCCCGCCGCAGGCCCGACGCGGTCATCGCGGACAAGGCCTACTCGTCCCGGGCGATCCGCCAGTCTCTGCGGCGCAGGGGTATCCGGGCGGTGATCCCGGAGCGGGCGGATCAGAAGGCCAACCGTGTGCGGCGCGGTCAGGCCGGCGGCAGGCCGCCGGCCTTCGACCGAGAGCTTTACAAGGCCCGCAACGTGGTCGAACGCTGCTTCAACCGCCTCAAGCAGTTCCGCGCGATCGCCACCCGCTTCGACAAACTGGCCACCCGCTACAAGGCCGGACTCCACCTTGCGGCACTCATCCTCTGGCTCCGCGAACCCGCCCAAGATCGTTTGTCAGACAGTGCCTAGGGCCCGTTGCGAAAGTGGACGCGAAGGGCCTGATCACCTGGGACGTGAACATCGACTCCACCGTCTGCCGGGCCCACCAGCACGCCGCCGGAGCCTCGAAAAAGGGGATCTGCAAAAGGAACCGCCCGGCGGCATTGCCGTTGAGCCGGCCGACCCTGCTCACGCACGTTCCCGAGGCGGCCTGACCACCAAGATCCACCTTGCCGTCGAGCAGGGGCAGAAGCCGCTGAGCGTCGTGATCACAGCCGGCCAGCGGGGTGACTCGCCGAATTCGAGCCGGTCCTGGAAGCCATCCGGGTACCCCGCCTTGGTCCGGGCAGGCCCCGCAGGCGGCCGGACCGGGTGCGGGCCGACAAAGCGTACGACTCCCGCCGCAACCGGGCCTACCTGCGCAGAAGCGGGATCAAGGCGACCATCCCGGTCCCCGCCGACCGCGTCCGCAACCGCCAGAAACTCGGTGCCCGAGGCGGTCGGCCGCCGAAGTTCGACAAAACCGACTACAGCGAGCGGCATGTCGTCGCGTGCGGGATCAACCGCCTCAAGCGCCACCGGGCCGTGGCCACGAGATACGACAAGCTCGCCGTCCGCTACGAGGCGACCGTGTTGGTCGCAGTCTTCAACCAGTGGCTGTGACCAGCACCTCTCCAACAAACCCTAGTCGACCCTGACCACGTACTTGCCCTGCACACCGCCCGCCTCCAGCGCCCGGTGTGCGGCCGCTGTCTCTTCCAGCGGGAAGACCGTGTCCACCGCCGGCCGCAGCTTCCCCTCTGTCACCTGACGGGCGAGGTCGTCGAAGAGCGCACGTTCGGGGTTGCCGCTGAAGAAGCGCACCCGGCCGCGTCCGTGGACGGCGCTGGCCGCGATGTAGCCCAGCGAGGCGGCGGGCCGCGTCAGGTCGAAGGCGATGGTGACCATGCGTCCGCCCGGCTTCAGCATCCGCCGTACGGTACGCAGGTCGGTGCCCGCCGTGTCGAGGACCACGTCGAACAGCCCCAGTTCCGCAGGGGACACGGTCCGGTGGTCGACGGCGTGGTGGGCACCGAGCGTACGGACGAAGTGGAGGTTGGCAGCGCGGGCCAGGGCCGTGACCTCGGCACCGTACGCCTGTCCCAGCTGGACGGCGGCGTTGCCGACGCCGCCCGCCGCGCCCCGTACAAGCAGCCGTTCGCCGGGGCGCAGTGCGGCCTTGTCGCGGAGGGCCGTGACGGCCGTGGTGGCCACCGGCAGCGCGGCAGCGGCTACGAGGTCCAGTCCGTCCGGGACCCGGCCGAGCCGCTCGGGCCGTACCGTCACGTACTCGGCGGCGCTGCCGAATCCGGAGCTGCGGCCCAGGACGCCCCACACCTGGTCGCCGACCGCTACGCCGGTCGCGCCGGTGCCGAGTGCGGCGATCTCGCCAGTGAAGTCCAGCCCGATGCGCTGCGGGAACTTCCGGCCGGTGATGAGGCGGGCCCGACCGGAACGGGCCGCCAGTTCGCCGCCGTTCACGCTGAACGCGCGCACGCGCACGAGGACCTCGCCGGGTGCCGGTCCGGGGCGTGGCACCCGGCCCACATACAGCACCTCGGGGCCGCCGAAGCGGTCGAACAGTACGGCTTTCATCGTGCGGTCGTCCATCGTTGCGTTCTCACCTTCGCCACCAGTGGCCGTGCGGGGGATCGTGGCGCCGAGCGTAGGCTGGCAATCGGACGAGATCGTCCATTTGACCGGAGGTGAGAGACAGCGGTGGGGGAATCCTCTCGGATCGCGGGGCAGGACAGTCTGCGGGCGGACGCCCGGCGCAACCGGCGGCGCATCCTTTCGGCTGCCCGCGTGGTCTTCGCCGAGCACGGCATCGACGCGCCCATGGCGACCGTGGCCCGGCGGGCGGGGGTCGGCGTGGCGACGCTGTACCGGCGTTTCCCGACGCGGGACGCACTGGTGCGGGCCGCGTTCGCGCACCAGATGGACACCTGCGCTCGGGCGCTCACCGAGGCGCTGGCCGACCCCGATCCGTGGCAGGGCTTCCAGCGACTGGTCGAGACGGTCTGCGAACTACAACGGGAGGAACGGGGCTTCCCGGCCGCGTTCGTCGCGGCCTTTCCGGACAGCACGCGAGAACACGCGCGGGTACGGGAACAGGCCGAGCGGGACTTCATGACACTGGTCCGCAGGGCTCAGGCGGCGGGCGTGCTGCGGGCCGACTTCCACCCCTCCGACTTTGCCGTGGCCCTGTTGTCCCACTGCGGTCTGGTCACCGCATTGCCGGATGACCGTGCCGCGTCCCGGCGTCTGGTGGCGTACTTGCTCCAGTCGTTCCGCGCCGAGGCGGCCCACGGAGCCCTGCCAGCGCCGAGCGCACTGTCGCTGCGCAGTCTTCCGCTCGCGGCCCACGGCTCCCAGGGACAGCGGTCCTCCGGAGCCTGATACGAAGCGGTGCCTGCCGCGTGGCCGCCCTTCGGGTGACCGCACCACTTTCGCAACAGGCCCTTAAGCCCGAACTGGGATGCCTCCTCCAAGATGCGCCCACACGGCACTCGGGTCGGAGCGTGATCATGCAATGGCCCCTGGGCGTGGGGAGAGGCAGCGGTGTACTACAGCCGTCGTCCCAGGCCACCGGAACTTCTTGGGGGAGACGGCGGATATAGCAGTGGAGGATCCGGGTGTTCCAGGCCTGGGCGGTCGATCTCTGCGATCACTGCGGACAGCAGTGGTCCGTGGAGAATTTCGGTGCCGAGTTCATGACCGATGTATTGAGAGATGACCTGCGAGCATGCCGTGATCGCATCCGCACCGGCAGAGGTGAGGGCATAAATCTTAGACGCGAAACCGTGTCGGCTCCGACCTCGAACACTGGGTGGATATCCAGGCTCGAACCATTCGTGAACTTTTCCGTCCACGACATAGTGGAACGTCTTCAATGCTTTCGCTGTCCGGAGAAGGGTAATCGATTCGGTGCCCTCTGACAGGTCACGCATAATTTTTGCTGTACAGCCAATCGGGTTGTCAAATTCTAGGCAGAAGGCCCATCGCCCAAGTGACCCAGCACGCAGTGCAGTGCCCAGGGTCGGCGCTGCGGGAACTTCCCCTGCGGATAGCCAGCGAGCGTTATCGAGATCAGCTCCGTAGAGGGCAAGAACCTGCTCCGGAGTTCTTTCCAGGGAAAAACTCAAGCAGAATTGGTCTGAAGTTTCCCACCGCCAGGGGTTGGACATCTGATCTCCATGAGTCTCGTTCAGCCCTCCAGTTGATCCACGGGCGGAGCTCCGTGGATCAACTGAAGCGGCAAGCCTGCTACTCGACTGTGTCGAAGTAGTCGGGTACGGTAAGGTAGAAAGGATTCTTCTCGATCAGGCGCATGTTCTGTATGAGGTTGCTGTACGCAGTGCCGGCGAGCGTGTTCTGGTCAAGGTTGACGTGACCGCGCGCACAGGGTTCTGTTCCGGTGACCGGCCTGGAAGGATCGGCCTCGTAAACTCTCCATTTTCCGTCATCCTCGAACAAGGGCACGATCTCGGCGCACATGCCGCCATCGTTACCACCTTGTTCAGTCGAGGCGAAGGAGAATTCATCGCACGAGTCTCTCAGGACGACATCGTCGGCTTTCTTGACGAATGGGACTGAACTCTTCTCCTCGCAGGTGAACTTTCTCCTGGCATCGCCATCCAGGGCCCGAGTCGTCGGGGATCCACTGTAGAGCCCCCACTTGTTCGGGAGATTCCACTGCGCCCACCCGTACGTAACCGCCGCGGCACCGTACTGACTGACCGGAAGTTCCAGCTGGGGTTTGATGCTGGGCAGTGCGCAGCCGGTGCTGGTGTTGCCGCCTCCGGTCAGGGCGGAATCGCAGCGGACGACACGGGGATTCGACCAGTTGACGTTGGGAATTGTCGGTATCGCTCCCGGCTGCGTAATGTAAAGGTTGTACTTGACGGTCGACGATTCGGCCACTCCGACGGCAGGGACGT
The DNA here is from genome assembly GCF_003665435.1 of Streptomyces fungicidicus. Taxonomy (NCBI): domain Bacteria; kingdom Bacillati; phylum Actinomycetota; class Actinomycetes; order Kitasatosporales; family Streptomycetaceae; genus Streptomyces; species Streptomyces fungicidicus. Next base: position 252,577 of record NZ_CP023407.1, on the reverse strand, counting down.
CGGAGTTGCCGCCAGCGCCAAAATCCATCTACATCCACTGCCCACGGAAATCCGATTCTTTGCATGGAGGGCACGCTTTGGGCGGTAGCAGAAAATCACGATACGATCATTACGTCAACGATCATTTTTGGACAGCAGATGCCGCTCGCGCCTATCTAAAATTAACTGTCGATGTCATTTAGGTTTACCTGCGATTGAGTCTTTCCAGTCTGACGGTGCTGGCCGGGTGTTGGACAGATCGGTACGGTGGAACGACGAAGCTCCTGGTAGTCGGGTTCTCGGCCAAGATCGCCCGTAGCCACCGGGAGCCTCGCGTGCTTGTCTTCCGTCGTCGATCGATCTGTCCAGTCGCACCCCTGCGGTGCCTGACGGGACGACTCGCTGCCCGACAAGGGGAGCTCGGGACCCGATGGCGTCGGCTGACCGCCGACCGTCAGGCACTCCTCGCCCTGGGCCATCTGCGATGCGGTGTGCGACGGCGTCCGTGATGGTGGGGCCAGGGCGCGAGGACCGTCTGCCTCAACGCCTGTACAGCTAAATACGGGAACTTCTACACGGGCGGTGCGTCGTGAGCACTGTCTAGCGGTGCAGACTGTGTGTGGTCCACCGCGGTTCGGTTGGCGTACGAGGAGTCGGGTTTCGGAGCTGGGGGCACGGCGGTCTCACCGGCGTCGACATGCAGACGTCCGTGCTGGGCTCGCAGGCTCGTCTCCCTCTGAAGGCCGGACACGCGGCGCTCTGCGCCGTGAGCAGTGCTGCGAGCCTTGATGGCCTCGGCCCGGAGCTGCTTAGCTGCCTCGTTGTGCTTGGCCTTGGCCCGCCGAAGCAGCGCAGCCTTCCCCTGCTGCGGCATGTCCGTTTCCGTCAGCACAGCTTCGTGCTCGTTGACCGGTCCGGCCTGCCGGCTGACTTCCCGGAGCCGCGTGTCCATCTCCTCCAGCTCTCGGACGGTCTCCTCACGGACCCGAAGGAGTGCTTCCCGGTCCGCCTCGACCGCAGCACGCTCGTCGCTGCGGAGTGCCGCCCGCCCGAAACGGCCCGTCGCGGCCAGCTGATGTTCAAGACCCTCGATACGGGCCTCTGTGCCGTTCAGTCGAGTGGTGTGGTCCGCGATCGTGCCGTGCAGTGCTCGGACTTCGCGGATGGCCGCGGCCCTTTCGGCAACGTCCTGATGACGGCGTTGGAGAGCGAGCGAACTAGCCGTACACAACGCCTTCGTTCCTGCCTAATGTGGCAGGCGCGCCGCGGAATTCGCCGCGGCGCATCTCTCCGTCAGCCGAGCGAGGCATCACCATGAGGTATCCCGAGACCATCCCCGGCGTCACCGGCAAGGAGTTCCTCGTCCGCGACGAGGACGCTCCCGTCCTCCACGACACCGTCTGAGCCGGGCGGCACCACATGTACGAGACCCAGGAACTTCTCCACGAGTACGACCGGGCCCGCGCCTACACCGACGAGCTGTGGAAGGACCTCACCCCGGACGAGGTGACCTGGCGGCCCCACGAGGACTCCAGTGCCATCGGCTGGCACCTCGGCCACCAGGCCCATGTCGCCCACTTCATGATCCGCAACCTCACCGCCGCAGAGCCCAGCCCCGACCCGGAACTGGACGGGCTCATGGACTCGGCCAACCCGGAGAAGTTCCGCGGCGCGCTGCCCACCGTCGACCGGCTCAGCGCCTTCCGTGACGCCGTCGCCGAGCGAGTCCACGCCCGTATCGGCGACATCGCCGCCGGCAGGGTCGGCGCCCCCGCCCAGCTGACCGTCGTCGCCCAGGGCCTGCTGGTCGCACTCATCAACCACGAGTACCAGCACGACCAGTGGATCAGCGAGGTACGTGCCGACAACCTCGGTCACGCACTCCCGCCCGACCCCGCCTCGGACCGCCTCAGCCGCGTCGACGGCTACCTCGTCTGCAACCCCTTCGCCTGACCCCTGGAGTACGGGAGGCAGGCGCGGTCCATTCGGGCGGCAGGCGGCATCGCCGGTTGCGCGTGCTTGCCCGTGTCGGCCGAGTACCTCACGCTGAGCCCCGAGCACGAGGGCCACCGGCGAGCCCGGATCACGCACCGATGAGTTTTCCGCGCCGCACCGGTCCATACGCCGTACATCCACGGACGGAAGGCTGGGCCATGCGGAAACTGATCTACGCCATGAACCTGACCCTGGACGGCTACACCGCCGCGGCGGGCGACGACATCGGCTGGAGCGGACCGCCGAGTCCCGAGCTGTTCCAGTGGTGGCTCGAGCGCGAGCAGGCGAGTGGCATGTCGCTGTACGGGCGCAAGCTGTGGGAGGCGATGAGCTCCTTCTGGCCGACCGGCGACGAGCAGCCGGGCGCCACCCCGGCGGAGATCGAGTTCGCGCGGAACTGGCGGGACACGCCGAAGGTGGTGTTCTCCTCGACGATCGACAAGGTCGACTGGAACACCCGCCTGGTCACCGGCGACGCGATCGCCGAGATCAGGCGGCTCAAGGCGGAGGACGGCGGCCCGATGACCATCGGCGGCGCGACGCTTGCCGGAGCGGCCATGCGCGCCGGGCTGATCGACGAGTACGCGATCGTCACCCATCCGGTCCTGGTGGGCGGCGGCACACCGTTCTTCACCGCGCTGGACGGCTGGGTGAACCTGGAAATGGTGGAGACACGGACGTTCCCCGGCGGCGTGGTCCTCACCAGGTACGAGACGAGGCGCTGAGCAGCAGCGTCCCACACGCTTCCGTCCCCGGCCCGTGCCTCCGTCAGTCAGCGCTGCAGCAACTGCAGGGCGTCGGCGGCGGCGCTGCCGGGCGTGGCGGTGTGGGTCAGCAGGCGCTGGCCGTTGCTGTCGGGGAGGTGCAGTGCCTCGTAGTGCAGGTCGAGGTCACCGATCTGTGGGTGGCGCAGGCGCTTGGTCCCGCTGGAGCAGAGGCGGACGTCGTGCTTCGCCCACAGCCGCGCGAAGTCGGCGCTGTGCAGGGAGAGGTCGCCGATGAGCTCGGCGAGCAGGCGGTCGTCCGGGTACTGCCCGGCGACGTACCGCAAGGAGGCGACGGCGAGCGCTGCTTCATCGGCCCAGTCCCGGTGGAGTTCACGAGTATGGGCGTCGAGGAAGAGCAGGCGCAGTTGATTCGGGCGGCTCGCCGGCTCGTCGGGCGCTCCGAAAGGCAGGTGTCCCGCCAGCAGCGCGTGCCCGAGGGGATTCCAGGCCAGCACGTCGTTCCGCCTCCCGAGCAGCAGTGCGGGCACGGTCGGCATGGCCGCGAGGAGTGCGAGCGCCCCGGCGTTCGGGGTCTCGGTCCGGGCGGTCCTTCGCCGCTTGGCCGGGGTGGGACGGGCCAGCTCGTAGAGATGGACGCGCTCGGCTTCGTCCAGGTTCAGGGCCCGAGCGAGCGCTTCGATGATCGCGTCACTGGCGTTGGCTGACTGCCCCTGCTCGAGGCGGGTGTAGTAGTTCACGGAGATGCCGGCGATGTGGGCCAGCTCCTCCCGGCGCAGCCCGGGTACGCGGCGCGTACCCCAGACGGGGATGCCCGCGTCTTCGGGCGTGACGGCGTTCCGACGGCTGCGCAGGTAGTCGCCGAGCTCGTTCGAGGGCCTGACTTGCTGACGGTGGGCTTGCACCGGTCCAGTGTGACGGACCCGCCGTGACCGTGGGTGCCCCTGTCAGTGGTACCAGGCGGGGGACTCTGGCTGGGCGGCACGGGGCGCCCGAGGGTTGTCCGCATGTCTACGGAATCTCCGGTCTCGGCTGCTGACCGAGCCGCACCCGGCACCACCCTGGGCGCCCGTGAGCGCATGGCGCTCCTCGTCCTCCTCACAGCGAGCTTCACCCTCGCCGTGGACTTCTCGATCCTGAACGTCGCCCTGCCGCGCATCGGCCGCGATGTCGGATTCGGGCCGGCCGACCTGCAGTGGATCTCGACGGCATTCGCCGTCTGCGCCGCGGGCTTCACGCTGTTCTTCGGCCGCTGCGCCGACCTGTTCGGCCGGCGGCGTCAATTCCTCCTCGGCATCGCGCTGCTGGGTGTCGCGTCGCTGGCCGGCGGCCTCGCCGACGAGCCGTGGCTGCTGCTCCTCGCGCGGGTCGCCCAGGGCGTCGCCACCGCTGCGGTGACCCCTGCCGCCCTGTCCCTGCTGACGACGTCGTTCCCCGAGGGCCCACTGCGGGAGAAGGCGCTCGGGCTCAACGGAGCGCTGATGGCGGCCGGCTTCACCACCGGCGCCGTCCTCGGCGGGCTGCTCACCGACCTGGTCAACTGGCGATGGGCCTTCTTCGTCAACGTGATCGTCGCGGTCCTGGTACTGGCGGTCGGCCCGGCCGTGCTCAAGGAGACCACCGCGGAGCGTCGCCCGCGACTCGATGTCCCGGGCGCGGTGACCGTGACGCTCGCCCTCGTCGCCGGCGTGTACGGCCTGACGCAGGCCGGCGAACACTCCTGGGGTGACGTCAGGAGCTGGGGCGCGCTGCTCTTCGCGGCCGCCATGGCACTCGTCTTCCTCGCCACCGAACGTGCGGTGTCCGAGCCGTTGGTTCCGCTCGGCGTGCTCCTGCGCCGAACGACCGGCTGGGCCAACCTCGCCGGCATCATTGCCTTCGCGACAGAGACCTCCGTCGTCTTCCTGCTGACCCTCCACCTGCAGAACGACCGCGGCTACACGCCCCTCCAGACCGGTCTCACCTTCGCCGTCCTGGGCGCCGGCACCGTCATCGGTGGCCTGGTCGCTCCGCGGATCATCAATCGGGTCGGCGGCAAACGAGCCATCGTCGCGGGGCTGCTCGTCCAGGCCGCCGGCACGCTCCCGCTGGCGTTCCTCGGCGACGCGTCGGTCTGGCTGATCGTCCTTCTCGCCGCCACGTTCACCGGAGGCGTCGCGAATCTGGTCGCGATCGTCGGCTTCATGGTGACCGCCACCTCCGGCCTGCCCGACGGGGAGCAGGGCCTGGCCACCGGGCTGGCGACGATGAGCCAGCAGGTCGGCATCACCCTCGGGACACCGGTCATGTCGGCGATCGCGACCGCGGCAGGGGCTTCCGCCACGGGGCAGGTCATGCCCGGTGTCACGACCGCGCTCGCCGCGAACGCCGCGATCTGCGTCGTCGCGGCCGTTCTGGTCGGCCTCGCGGTGCCCGGCGCCCGGAAGGCGATGACGGCATGACACGAGCCGACCCGCCCTCAGGGCGAGCAGAGGGGCAGGATGGTGGTGAGCTGGTTGAGGTGGTCGGGGCGTACGCGGATCCCGGGAAGCCAGAGGTGTTTCCCGTCGCGCGTGACCTGGATCCAGATGCTGGTGTGTTTGTGGTTCTCGTCGGTGACGGTGACGCCGTTGGCGACGGTGCAGCGGGCCTGGAGCAGGTCGTGATGCCAGACGCGGTCGGCGGCGTTGGTGGTGTTGTAGGGGCGGTAGGGGCTGTACGCCAGAGCCAGCGCGCAGGTGTGGGTGCGGGGCTTCTGGCATTTCCGCTCGACGTTGTGGACGACGACGCCGGCGCTCCTGCCCGCGTCGGCCGCGGCGCCCTGCGCGGGAGCGCCGCCGCGATCGCTCCGCGCCGAGAACAGCAGCAGGCCCGTCACCAGCCCGCCGACCGCGACAAGGGCAGCGGCGGTGGCGATGATCCAGCGGCGTGACCACGGTCCGTGTCGTCGGCGCTGCCGGGCCGGGCGGGGCACGGCCGGGGCTCCGGGCGCCTCGTCGCTGTCGTCGGCGACTGATTCGTCACGGCGGGACGAGTCGGCTGCTTCCCACAGGGCCCGGTACTCGGCAGGGTCCGCGCCCAGTGCCCGGCACAGCTCCCGCACCACAGGCCAGGCAGGCACGGTTTCGCCGCGGAAGTAGCGGGAGAGAGACGAGTCGCTCATACGGACCTGGGATTCCAGGCTGCGCAGTGTGCGTCCCGACCGCTGCTGCAGGTTCCGCAGGGCGTCGCCCAGCTTCCGTGCTGCCGCCCGGGAATCCGGTGGTTGGCCGGTCATCGATCGGGACCTTTCCTCGAGGGGCAACCGCGTCCTCGTCGGCTGTCCCGTGTCCCGGGACGGGCGTGTCCCAGCAGGTCAGAACTGTATTTATCCCGACATCGGTGAAGCAACCGGGATCTGGTTGTAGGGGTGCCCTTTCCTGCGCAAACTCGGCATACCGGCTGAGCGCATCACCCTCCGGGGTGAGCGTGCCGGAACCCACGGCCGTGTCGGCGGATGCCGTACGGACCGACGCCAACACCCAACCGGAAGGACCTTCACCATGCGCGTACGCACCGCACTGACCGCCTTCGCGGCGCTCGCCGCCGTCGGACTCGGCGGCCTGAGCGCGACGGCGCCGGCCGTCGCCGCGCCCGGCGCGGCGACCCAGGTGTCCGCCGTCCAGGCGGCCGACGGCCTCGACATCCACCGCGGCAAGTTCATGACCCTGAGCGGCTGCCAGACCGCCGGCCAGCAGGGCATCGACCGCGGGCACTGGGACCGTTACCAGTGCGCCGAGGGCAACATGTGGCCCTGGACGTGGAACCTGTGGACCAACCGCTAGGAACCTAGCGCCGACGGTGGCCTCCCACGCTCACGCCGAAGGAGGCCGCCGACGGCCCGGACCGCCCAAGCTGTGCGCTGCCGGTGCGACTGGGCCGTGGGCGTGTTCAGTGGCGGCTCGTGGCCTGTCTCCTGGACCAGGCGGTGGCGTCCGCTCAGATACGGTGCTGTCATGGCTCGATCAGTCGACACAGGACCAGTGCTGTCTCCCGTCACCGCGGACGACGTCGACCTTGCCGTGCGGCTCGCCGTGGGCACCCTTCGGGACGCACCCGCACAAGGGTGGGGTGGTAAGGCCGGTTCGCTGGAGTGGGACTGCTGGGAGACCGTCGAGCACCTCGCCAACGACCTGTTCTACTACGCCGTGCAGTTGGGGCCGCAGAGCCCGCCGCTGGACACCCATGTGCCTTTCGCGTTGCGTCGGAAGCGGCCGGACGGACCCATGGTCTTCGCCTATGCGGACCGTGACGCGGGTCCGGCCGGCCTGCTGCAGGTGCTGGAGGCGTGCGGCGCGCTGCTGGTCGCCATGGTGCGTACGACGCCGCCCCAGGTCCGCGCCCACCACGCCGCCGGGGTGTCGGACCCCGGAGGCTTCGCGGCGTTGGGGGTGCAGGAAACGCTGGTGCACATGCACGATGTGGCGGAAGGCTTCGGGCTTGCCTGGGCCCCGCCCTCCGCGCTCTGCTCGCGGGTGCTCGCCCGTCTGTTCCCGGAGGCTCCGGGCGGTGCGGATCCCTGGCTCACCCTGTTGTGGTCCACCGGCCGCGCCGAACTGCCGGGCCGCCCTCGTCTCACCACGTGGCGCTCGGACAGCACACCGCGGTCATAGGAGCGGACGGACCGAAAGGGAGGGGCGCGGACGGCCTTGGAGAGCGCCGGTGTTGGCCGGAGGGCAGGCGCCGGTCCCGTCCGGACGCCGCGTGGTTGGCGGCTTTCGGCCTGACCATCCGAGACGGAGGGACCCACAATGGCAGGTACATGCCGTAGGAGGTCGTCGTGAGTCCCATGCGTTCCGAAATGCCCCTCCGAACCATCGTCCGGGCGGTCGTCGTACTCGCGTTGCTCCTGGGTGGGTCCGCCGTCGTCGGACCGGCCGCGCATGCCGGCCAGCGAGCGGAGCGACAGGCGGCCGTCGCGGTGCGCGGGGGCGACACCCTCTACAGCGCCGGCGCCCGCTGCACCGTCGGCTTCAACGCCCGCTCCGGCACCACGCTGTACGCGCTCGTCCCGGGCCGGTGCGCCCAGGGCTCCAGCACCTGGTACGCCGACCCGGCCCTGACCGTCGCAGTCGGCGTCACCGCAGGAGTGAGTTTCCCGGGCAACGACTACGCGAGCATCCGGTACACCAACACGGCGGTCGCCTACCCGGGCGAGGTCTCGCTGGGCGCCGGCGCCGGCACACGCGACATCACCAACGCGGCGAACCCTGTCGTCGGCCAGTCCATCTGCCACGTCGGGCGGACCACCGGATACCGCTGCGGGACAGTCCAGGCCGTGAACCTCACCATCAACTACGGGGAAGGAACCGTCTACGGGCTGTTCCGGTCGACCATCTGCTCCGAGCCCGGAGACGCCGGCGGTCCGGCCTTCTCGGGCGGAACGGCCCTCGGCATCATCGTCGGCAGCAGTGGAAACTGCAGCTCGGGAGGGGTCACCTACTACCAGCCGGTGACCGAGTGGCTGTCGGCGTACGGCCTGAGCATCTACTGAGGCAGCCGAGTCGACCGACCACGCCCGCCGCTCGCGGTGGCAGCGGCGATCGCACGCGTCCGACTTCCGTATGTGCCGTGCCGCCGGTCAGCCCAGGTGCTGCCGGAAGAAGGCGGCGGCCTCCTTCCCCACCCGAACGCGAGCAGTCGGGTCGGCGGGCTCCGGGGCGAAGAAGTCGTCGTGGCGGACACCGGGGCCGGCCGAGCAGCCACTCGCCAGTGGGGATGTGCTCCAGGTACGGCCTGGTGTCGACCGCGTACGGCCGACGACTGGCCGGGGAGGCGGTCGCCGTGCGCTTCAGCTCCCGGTCAGCAAGTCGCCCTCCCGCAGCGCTGTCAAGGACAGCGTCTTGTAGCCGACCTGCTCGAACAGTACGACGAGGCGGTCCGCCTCCGTGCGCATGACCGTGCCCGCACCCCACTCCGCGTGGCGCACCCGGTCGTTCGGCTCATAGAGCTCGCCTTGCCCGGCCGGGGGAGTGGCCTCCCGCCGGCCGCCCCCGGTGGCGGAGGGCTCGTCCTCGCGGTCACACCCGTCGCACCGGCCGCACGGTACGTCGAGCTGCTCACCGAAGTAGCCCAGAAGGAACTGCCGGCGGCAGGACGGCGTCTCCGCGTAGCCGCGCATCATCTCGATGCGTGACCGGTCGATGCGTTGCCGCCGCTCGAACACCTGCACCGCCGCTTCGGCGGCCTCGTCCGCCGTGCGACCCGGCCGGGCCCGCACCGCGCGCCGCCTGCCGTCGGCAACCACCGCGTCCGCCTCCTCCAGCAGGTTCAGCAGATCGCTGGTCTTACGGCGTGACAGGCCGCACAGCTCCGCCACCCGGCTGCGGCTCTGCGGGGCGCCTTGGTCCAGCAGCGTGGTCATGAGGAGGCGCAGCGCGTCGGCGTCCAGGTACCGCGCCTTGATGAACTTCTGCAGTCCCAGGTCCTCGGGGCGGTGGAACAGCACCGCTTGCGCCGCCTCTCCGTCCCGCCCCGCGCGCCCGACCTCCTGGTAGTAGGAGTCCAGGGACTCCGGGCAGGACGCGTGGGCGACAAACCGTACGTCCGCCTTGTCGATGCCCATCCCGAACGCGGAGGTGGCCACCACCACGGCGGGAGCGCCGGCCATGAACCCGTCGTGGATCCGCCGGCGGTCCGCGGCCTTCAGACCCGCGTGGTACGCCTCCGCGTCCACGCCGTCCTGCCGGAGCCGCTCCGCGTACGCCTCGGTGTCCTTGCGGGTGGCGGTGTACAGGATGCCGGGAGCGCGCGCTGCGGCAGTCCAGCGTGAGACGGCCTCGCGTTTGGCGGCGTCGTCGGTGAAGGTGCGCACGGACAGATGGATGGCCGGCCGGTCGATTCCGGCCGTCACGACGTGGGCATCGCGCATGTGCAGGTGCTCGACGATGTCGTCCCTGACCGGCGCCGCGGCCGTCGCCGTCAGAGCGAGTACCGGCGGGCGGCCCAGCCTTTCGGCGGCCTCGCCCAGGTTCAGGTAGTCCGGGCGGAAGTCGTGCCCCCAGGCGGACACGCAGTGGGCCTCGTCGACGACGAACAGCGAGGGGCCCAAGTCCCGCAGCCGTTCCACGACTTGGTCCTTGGCGAGCTGCTCGGGGGAGAGGAACAGGTATTCGGCGTCACCGTCGCGGATCGCCCGCCAGCCCTTGTCGGTGGCCGACCGCGGCTGCGCGGAGTTCACGGCCACGGCGTCCGGTGCCGCGCTCTCCCGCAGGCCGGTGACCTGGTCGCGCTGCAGGGCGATCAGCGGTGACACCACGACGGCGGGACCACCGAGCATGACGGTCGGCACCTGATAGATCGCCGACTTGCCGGAGCCGGTGGGCATGACGACCAGCACGTCGCGGCCGTCGAGCAGCGCGTCCATCGCCTCCGTCTGCTCGGCGGCCAGGTCGGCCCACCCGAACCGTTCCCGGGCGACGCGGCGCAGCTCGTCGATCCGGTGTTTCTCGCCCATCGCGACACCCTCTCATGGCCGGCACTCCTGCGGACCCGGCCCGGGTACCCCCGTGACCGGCCCCGATACGGAGAGCCACGCGGGGTCCCTGGACCGGCGTGTGCGCTACGCCTCGTCGTCGGCGGAACGACGAGCGGCGCGACGTCGTATGCGCAGGGGCAGCACGTACCAGCAGAGGCCGAACCACAGCATGACACCGACGACGAGTACTTCGGCGAGGACGCCGGGAACCACGAAACGCAGGATGAGGAGCAGCGTGCAACCGATGGTCAGCGCGAGCAGGACCATGCCGCACGTCATCAGACGACAGGCGGCCTCGACCACTTCGTTCTTCATCCGCTGGCCGGACAGGAAGCGGTGTATGGAGACGGGTGCGATGAGCGCTCCGGTGGCCGAAGCGCCGAGCACCACGGTGGCGACGTAGATGGCACGGTCCACCGTTCCCAGCTCTCGGAACAGCGGTGTGAAGGCCACGCTCAGCAGGAAGCCGAAGAGAATCTGCACACCGGTCTGAGTGACCCGCGTCTCCTGCAGGACCTCGTTCCAGCGGCGGTTGACCCGCTCACGCGGGGACTCCGGGGCCTCGGCGCCGCCCCCCGGACCGTGGCCGTCGTGATGTGCGCAGCGAGTGGTCTTCTCCTTGGCCGGCGTGGCCGGCTGCTCCGTCATTGTCATCGCACCCTCCCGTCTCAGGCCGACCGTCTGCCCCCTCTTCGCCGTCTTCATGCAGGTCACAGGCAGCAGGGTTGCGGTTGACGGCGGGTCACCGTTGGCGGTGTGGTCGAAGTCGCACTGAGACTGCTCGCCCGAAGTGGGCGGAAACAGGGAGGCGTTCGCCCCGCGACGGCGCGAGTGGCTTCGGCCGGCTGCCGCCCAGGCGTCGGCCGGCCCCTGGCGGGTACGCGTCTCGGGCACGCCGTGGGCCACGAGGGCCTGTGCGGGCCCTCTTCGAAGCAGTGGGAGATGACATGCGACTCCGCGAGTCGGCTTTGGCACTGGCCTCCGGGTTTTCCGCCGACGTGCTCGCCGGGCGGTACCGCCTGGACGCGTTCATCGGCGCGGGTGGTGCCGCCGACGTCCACCGGGGTCTCGACCTGCGACTGCGACGCAGGGTGGCCGTCAAGGTATTCCGGCCCGGTGCCGGTGTCGACATGGAAGAACGTTTCCGCAGCGAAGCGGTGCTACTGGCCGGACTGCAGCACCCCGGGCTGGTCACCGTCTACGACGCCGGACAGCACCACGACCGCGCCTACCTCGTGATGCAGTTGATCGAAGGCCCCACGTTGAAAGGCCGCATCGCCCAAGGGCCTCTCGCTCCCGATGAGGCGGCCGCGCTCGGCGCCGGTCTCGCCGCGGCGCTGGCCCACACGCACACGGCGGAGATCGTTCACCGTGACGTGAAGCCGTCCAACATCATCCTGGACGGCTCCGGGCGTCCGCACCTGACCGACTTCGGGATTTCCCGGCTGCTCGATGGCACGACCCAGACCGCCACCGGCACACTCATCGGCACAGCCGCGTACTTGTCACCCGAGCAGGTGCTCGGCCGTCCCGTCAGCCAGGCCGTCGACGTCTACGCCCTCGGGCTGGTCCTCCTCGAGTGCCTCACCGGCAGGCTCGAGTACGGCGGCGGCCCCCTCGAGGCCGCGATCGCCCGGCTGCACCGCCCGCCCGAACTGCCCGACTCCCTGCCCGGGGATTTCGCGGCCCTGCTGCGGAGCATGACCGCCCTCGATGCGTGGAACCGCCCTCCGGCACATGAATGCGCCCGGATACTGGCCTCCCTGGCCGGTGCCGCACCTCCCGCACCCCTCCCGCCCGTGACCCGGACCGCGAACGTCGCACCGAATCGGGAACCGGCGCGGGCCGCCGAGCGCACGCACCACAGGCCGCCGCCCGGCGGCAGCCCGACCGAGCAGAAGACAGCAACTGCACGGCGCCGTGCCCTGGTCGCCAGTGGAACCGCCGCGCTCGCCGCGGTCCTGACCACCGCCCTCGCCGTCTCCGACGCCCCGGCACGACATGACGCGACACCCGCGACTCCGTCTTCCGTCTCCGACGCCCCGGCCGAGCCGCTCTCCGACACCCCCGCGGTGCGAAGCCCGCGGTCGGCCCCGGCCGACCCGAGCCAGGACCCGGTCACCGGGGCAACCGCGCACCACACCACGGCCCCCACGCCTCAACAGGACCCGGACGGTACCCCGAGCGGCGTGGTCAGGGGCTCCTCCCATCCCGGAAAGGAAGCGAAGGAGAAGGCTCCGGGCCAACAGCGAGCCAAGCCCGAAGCCGCTCGGAAGCACCAGGAAAAGAGCCAGAAGGGAGCGGAGAAGGGCAGGAAGAAGCGGTAGTCCCGGCTGCCGGTGCCTGACCGCCTGCCCGGCCGGCCACACCGTGCGTACGCGCGAACGCCCCCCCCCGCAGATCGAGCGGTCGACCGTTCCCAGCAGCTCGCTGCCGACGGTCACAGAGCCGACGGAGGCCGGCCCGCATCGTGGCCGCGGGCTTCTTTGCCGGCGGTTCGTGCCCCGCGCCCAGCATGAGGAGGCGCGGCAGGTCACCATCCCACTCCTGTTCCTGCTGCAGTGGGACGACGAAGGCAACCGCGCCGACGGGCCTTGGACCTGTTCGATGCCCTGGGCGGCGAGGAGAAGACACCGCACGCCGGCCCGGGAGGGCACACCGGCACCCCGTGGTCGGCTTCCGGTTCCTGGACCGGCACCTGAAGTGAGTCCGCGCCCCCTGGCGGGCAGCGGCCGGTAGGCGGTCCCGGTCAAGCCGCCGTTGTCGAGGACAGGGCTCGGTCCAGAACGCGATCTGTTAAATGTTGGACCTTGCGCATCCTGTCTAGCGTCGGTAGTTTCCGGGTGTCGCACATTGTGACTCGCGCTACACCGCCCGGTGTCGCCAGCAGCGCGGACCACCCCGTCCTGGAGGACATCGTGGCCTCTTCCTCCGACAGCCCGCAGGTCTCGATCGTGCGGGTCGCTGGTGCCAGCCTCATCGGCACGGCAATCGAGTTCTTCGACTTCTTCATCTTCGGTACCGCGTCTGCGCTGGTCTTCGGCGAGCTCTTCTTCCCCGACCTCGACCCGCTGATCGGCACCCTGGCCGCTTTCGCGACCTTCGGTGTCGCGTTCGTGGCACGCCCGCTCGGTGCGCTGATCTTCGGTCACTTCGGTGACCGGGTGAGCCGGAAGCGGATGCTGATCACCAGCCTCATGATGATGGGCCTGAGCACCGTCGCGGTCGGCCTGCTGCCCACGCACGCGCAAGTCGGCATCCTGGCGCCGATCCTCCTGGTGGTCTGCCGCTTCATCCAGGGCCTGGCGCTCGGGGGCGAGTGGAGTGGTGCGGTACTGATGGCCGTGGAGCACGCACCCAAGAACAAGCGGGCGTTCTACGGCAGCTGGCCGCAGGTGGGGGTGCCGCTCGGCCTGGTTCTCGCCACCGGCATGTTCTGGATCGTGCAGCAGCTTCCCGCGGCGCAACTCGAGTCCTGGGGCTGGCGCGTTCCGTTCCTGGTGAGCGCGGTGCTGGTGGCCCTCGGTCTCTACATCCGGCTCAAGATCGAGGACTCGCCGGCATTCGAGGCGGTCAAGGAGAAGGGGCAGCAGGAGCGCTTCCCGGCCGGTGTCGTCATGCGCAAGGCCGGTGGTCGTGTGGTCATCGGCGCGCTGGCCATGGCGGCCGCGAACATCCCCTTCTACATGGCGACCGTCTTCGCGCTGACCTACGGAGCCAGTGACGGCGTCAGCAGGAACGTCGTGCTCGCCGCGGTGTGTCTGGCCTCGCTGGTGCAGATGGCGACGATCCCGCTGACGGCGAGGTTCTGTGACACCTATGGGCGGCGCCCGGTCCTGATGGTGGGCTGCGTCGCCACGGCCGTCATGGCCTTCCCGTTCTTCTGGCTGGTCGACACGCACCACCCGGTGGCGATCATCGCCGCCATGCTGCTGGCACTGCCCATCTGCCACGCGCTGACCTACGCGCCGATCTCCGCCTTCCTTCCCGAGCTGTTCCCCACCCAGCTGCGCTACAGCGGCTCGGGGATCGCGTACACGCTCGGCGGGCTGCTGTTCAGCGCCCCGGTGCCCTTCATCTCCGCTGCGCTCTTCGACAGCTTCGGCGCCGCCTGGCCCCTCTCGCTCTACATCGTGGTCGGTGGCGTGCTGACGTTCGTGGCCGTCGCGGTCTCACGGGAATCCCGCGACGACGAGATCGCGTGGTCGGACGACCCGGCGGAGCGGTCCACGGACGGGTCCGCGGCCGGCCCGGAACGTATCTCCGCCGCTCTCTGAAGGACCCCGTGGGTCGCCCGGTGCTGGCGCTCGGGCGGCCCACGGCCTCAAAAGGTCCACTATTGACCACCCTTAAAATGTTCGACATTATGAAGCGGTGAAGGCTATGACTTTGACACCGGCCCCCCAGGGCCCCCTGGACGGTGTGCGCGTGGTCGACATGACGACCTCGTACGCCGGTCCCACAGCTGCGATGTACCTCGCTGACCTCGGAGCCACCGTGGTCAAGGTGGAGCGGCCGGGTCATGGTGACGACACCAGAAGCTGGGGGCCGCCGTTCGTGGACGGCGCCTCGGCCTGGTTCTCCTCGGCCAACCGCAACAAGCGGTCCCTGGCGGTCAACCTGCGCGCCGACACCGGCCGTGAGGTGCTGTCGCGGCTGCTCGACACCGCGGACGTCTTCCTCCAGAACATGAACCCCAGCAAGCTCACCCGCCTGGGCATAGACAGCGAGACCCTGCGGGCACGCAACCCGCGGCTGGTCTACTGCGCGATGTCGGGTTTCGGCCTCGACGGGCCCGACAGCGGCCTGCCCGGCTACGACCTCGTGGCCCAGGCGCGGTCCGGTCTGATGTCCGTGACCGGTGAGCGGGGCCGCAGCCCCCAGCGCGTCTCGACCGCGCTCTCCGACGTGGTGACCGGCATGGCCGCGGCGATCGCGATCAACGCCGCCCTGGTACGGCAGCGCCGCAGTGGTGAGGGCGAGACCATCGACGTGTCCCTCCTCGACACCGACCTCGCGCTGATGGCGCCCCGGATCGCGGCCTACTGCGCCGGTGAGGCGGAACCCGCGCCCAGCGGCGGCACCGACTCGGTGCTCGCCGTCTACCAGCCCTTCGAGACGGCCGACCGCCCCATCGTCGTGGCCATCGGCAACAACGCGATGTGGCAGCGGTTCTGCGACGCCGTCGGCCTTCCCGAGCTCGGAGCGGACCCGGCCCTCGCCGACAACGCCGACCGCCGCGAGCACCGCCCGCGGATCACCGGGGTCGTCGCCCGGCGCCTCGCGACCCGCCCGGCGGCCGAATGGCTCCGCGTCCTCGGCGACGTCCAGGTGCCGGCCTCCCTCGTCCAGTCGCTGTCCGAGGTGGTGAAGGACCCGCAGGTGGTCGCCCGCGGGAGCCTGCTTCCGGTCCCCGGCTCCCAGGACGAACTGGTGAGCGTGCGCAGTCCGTTCCGGCTCGCCTCGCAGACCGTGCCGCGCAACGAGCGGTTCCCCGAACTCGGCGCGGACACCCGCGACGTCCTGGGCGAACTCGGCTACTCCGACCAGGAGATCACCGACCTCGCCAGCGCGGGCACGATCGGTGTGGGCACCCCGGCGGTGGCCTCGTGAGCAGTTCCGACGTGCTGCTCGTGGACCGCGCCGGTGCGGTCACCACCCTGACCATCAACCGGCCCGAGGCCCACAACGCGCTCAACACCGAGGTGCTCGCCGCGCTGCGCGCCGCCGTGCTCGAGGCGGAGGCGGATCCGGCGGTCCGCGCGGTGGTCGTCACCGGCACCGGGCAGAAAGCTTTCTGCGCCGGTGCGGACCTCAAGGAACTCGTCGGCATGGGTCCGGACCGCGCCCACGAGAAGATGCGCTCGGGCCAGCGGGTACTGCGCGACATCGAGCGCGCCGCCGTCCCGGTCATCGCCGCCGTCAACGGCGTGGCCCTCGGCGGCGGATTCGAACTCGTCCTGGCGTCGACCTTCTCCGTGCTCTCCACCCGCGCCTCGCTCGGCCTGCCCGAGTCCGGCCTCGGCCTCATCCCGGGGTACGGGGGCACTCAGCGGCTGCCCCGGGCGGTGGGGTCCCCGACCGCGGCGTACCTGATGCTCACCGGCGCCAGGCTCGACGCGGACCGCGCCCACCGGCTCGGGCTCACCCCGGTGCCGCCGGTCGCGCCGGACGACCTCGCGGAGACCGTCACGACGCTCGCCGAGAGGATCGCCGCGCAAGGTCCGCTGGCCGTGCGCTCGATCCTCACCGCGCTCGAAGCCGGCCGTGACGCGCCCCTCGACGCCGGGCTCCAGCACGAGACCGCACTGGCCGCACTCGCCGTCGGCGGAGCGGAGTCCGAGGAGGGCATCAGTGCCTTCCTGGAGCGACGCCCCGCCGTCTTCGCCGCCCCGACGAACGCCCCCGAGGAGTCGACATGAGCGTGGAACCGCTCGCCCTCGATACCGACCCCAAGGCTTACCTCGCCCTGCACGGCCTGCTGGACGAGCCGGCCGCCGACGCCGCCCTGACCGACCGGGAACGCGAGGTCCGGGCCCTCACCCGCGAGGTCGTCTCCCGAGAGGTGGCTCCCCGCGCGGCCGAACTCGACGCCACCCACGCCTTCGCCCACGACAGTGTGCAGGCCCTGGCCCGGGCCGGTTTGATGGGTCTGGTCTTCCCCACGCACCTCGGCGGCACGGACGACAGCAACGTCGCGTACGCCGTGGCGATGGAGGAGGTCACCGCCGGCTGCGCGGCGACGTCGCTCGTGTTCATGACCCAGATGCACGCCGCGTACCCGATCCTCCTCGCGGGCAGCGACGAACTGGCGCGGCGGTACATCCCCGGTCTGCTCGACGGCTCGGTCTACGGCTCGCTCGGCATCACCGAGCCCAACGCCGGCAGCGACGTCGCCTCCCTGCGGACCACGGCCCGGCCGACCGGGGACGGTTACCTGCTCAACGGGGCGAAGACCTTCATCACCACCGGCGACCGGGCCGGAGTGATCATCTGCTTCGCCACCGTCGACAAGAGCCTCGGACGCCGCGGCATCAGCGCGTTCGTCGTGGACGGCGGCTGGGACGGCGTCAGCAGCGGCCGCCCGTTCGAGAAGATGGGCATGCACGGCTCCAGCACCGCCGAGCTGTTCTTCGACGACGTGCACATCCCGGCCGGCCACCTCCTGGGCGAGGAGGGCCAGGGCTGGCGCGTGGTGATGAACTCCGTCGTCAAGTCGCGGATCAGCGCCGCCGCCCAGGGCGTCGGCCTGGCCCGCGCCGCCTACGCGCGGACCCTGGCCGCCCTGACCCGGCTGCACGGCGCCCGGCTGCCCGACGAGCACACCTTCGCCCTCGCCGAGCTGCGCGGCCGGATCCTGCAGGGACGGCTGCTGCTGCACGCGGTCGCCCGCCAGGTCGACACCGCCACCGACATTCCGACCGGACAGATCGGGATGATGAAGCAGGCCTGCACCGACCTGGGCTTCACCGCGGCGGTGGAGGCCACCCGCATTCTCGGCCCCTACGGCGACCTCGCACCCCTCGGCGTCGAGCGCTGCCTGCGCGACGCCAAGGTCACCCAGATCTACGACGGCACCAACGAGATCCAACGGCTGCTCATCGGCCGCGAGATCACCCGGGCGATGGGAGAGCTGACATGACGGACCTGCACGGCAAGGTCGCGATCGTCACCGGAGCCGGGCGGGGGCTCGGCCGGTCGATGGCCTCGGCCCTGGTCGCGGCCGGAGCCGCGGTCACCGTCGCCGCCCGCACCGGCACGGAGCTGGACGCGTTCGTCGACGAGGCCAAGGCCGCCGGCGGCCGGGCGCTCGCCTGCCCGACCGACATCACCGACGAGGCGGCGGTGGAGCGGATGGTCGAGGCGACCGTCGAGACCTACGGCCGGGTCGACATCCTGGTCAACAACTCCGGCATCGTCGCCTCCACCCCCCTCCTGGACCAGTCGGCCGAGGAATGGGACCGGGTGGTCGCGACCAACCTCCGCGGCACCTACCTCGCCACCCGGGCAGCCGGCCGCCACATGGTCGCGCAGGGCTCCGGCAAGGTCGTCAACATCGCCTCCAACTTCGCCCTCCAGGGCGTCGCCGCCCACGCGGCCTACTCCGCTTCCAAAGCCGGCGTCATCGCCTTCACCCGCTCCATGGCCGTCGAGTGGGCGCGGCACGGCATCCAGGTCAACGCGATCGCACCCGGCTACTTCGCCACGCCGCTCAACAGCGCGCTGCGCGCCGACACCGACGCCCTGGCCAAGGTCACGCGAGCCATCCCCGCTCGCCGCATGGGCCGGCCGGAGGAGCTCGAGCCCTGGCTGCTGCTCCTCGCCGGCAGCGCCTCGGACTTCATGACCGGCGAGGTCATCGTCATCGACGGCGGCCAGAGCGTCCGCTGAGACCGCCACGGCCACTTCAGGGAGAACCAGTGAGCAAGGTGAGCAAGACCGTCGCCGTCCTCGGCGCAGGCACCATGGGCTCGGGCATCGCCACCGTGATGGCGCGCGCCGGGCACCGGACGATCCTCTACGACGTCGACGAGGGCAACCTCAAGCGCGGCATCGACACCGTGCACGGCTTCTTCGACAAGAGCGTCAAGCTCGGCAAACTCGACGCGACCACCGCCCAGGCGGCCAAGGACGCCCTGACCGGCAGCACCACCCTCACCGATCTCGCGCCCTGCGACGTCGTGGTCGAGGCGGTCTTCGAGGACCTCCAGCTGAAGAAGGACACCTTCGGCAGGCTGGACGAGATCGTCTCCGAACGGACGCTGTTCCACACCAACACCTCGACGCTGTCGGTCACCGGCATCGCGTCCGGATCGCGCAGGCCGGAGCGGGTCGTCGGCACCCACTACTGCAACCCCGCACCGCTGATGAAGCTGGTCGAGGTCGCCGACGGCCGCCACACCGCCGACTGGGCGCACAAGGCGACCGTCGCATTCCTCGATTCCCTCGGCAAGACCGGCGTCGCCACCCAGGACCGGCCCGGTTTCATCGTCAACCGGTTCCTGATCCCGTGGGAGAACTCCTGCATCCGCGCCCTCGAGGCGGGCCTCGGCACCAAGGAGTCGATCGACGCCGCCGTGCTCGGCGGACTCGGACATCCCATGGGCCCCTTCCGGCTGCTGGACATCGTCGGCATGGACATTCACCAGCAGGTCGCGACACGCCTCTACGAGCAGCTGCGTGATCCGCGCTTCTTCCCGCCGCCGATGGTCGAGCGGATGGTCGCCGCGGGCGACCTCGGCCGCAAGACCGGCCGCGGCTTCTACACCTACGACGACACCCGCCTCTTCGGGTCCTGAAGGAGACAGACGATGAACGACTTCCCGAGGGTCGGGGTGCTCGGCCTCGGCACGATGGGCGCCGGCATCGCGCAGGTGTTCGCGGCCTCCGGTCGAGACGTCGTCGCCCTGGAGACGGACGTGTCCCGGGTCGACGCCGGCCTCGCCGCGGTGGCCGATTTCCTTGACGGCGGCATCGCCCGCGGCAAGATCACCGAGGACGCCAAGCAGGCCACGCTGGCGCACATCACCGGCACCACGAGCATGGCCGACCTGGCCGGCGTCGACGTCGTGGTCGAGTCGGTGACGGAGAACGCCGAGGTGAAGAAGGCGCTGCTGGCCGAGGCCGCCGCCGTCGTGGGCGAGCAGACGCCCGTCCTGACCAACACCTCCGCCCTGTCGGTCACCGACCTGGCCGCGGCCCTGCCGCACCCGGAGCGGGTCGCCGGCCTCCACTTCTTCAACCCCGCACCGGTCATGCGCACCGTCGAGGTGGTCCGCGCACTGCAGACCGACCCCCGGCTGGTCGAGCGACTGGTGGCGCTGGTCTCCTCCCTCGACGGCAAGGAACCGGTCGTCGTCAAGGACCGCCCCGGCTTCCTCCTCAACGCGCTGCTGCTGCCCTACCTCAACGACGTCATCCAGGAGTACGACGACGGCCTGGCCACCGCCGAGGACATCGACGTGGCCCTCAAGCTCGGCCTCGGCTACCAGTCCGGGCCCTTCGAGATGCTCGACATGATCGGCCTCGACGTCCACCTCCACGCCACCGAGAGCGCCTACGCCGCGACGCTCGACAGCCGCTACGCCCCGCCCCCTCTGCTGCGCCGGATGGTCGCCGCCGGGCGGCTCGGCGCCAAGAACGGTCAGGGATTCCGCACCGGAGAGAAGAACACCCGATGAACGCACCGACGTACGACGACATCCTCATCGACCGCACCGACGCGGTCCTCACCCTCACCATCAACCGGCCCGAGGCCGGCAACAAGTTCCGCCACCAGACCTGCCTGGAACTCGTCGACGCGCTGCAGCGGTTCCGGCTGGACCGCGACCTGCGCGCAGCCGTGCTCACCGGCACCGGCGACAAGTTCTTCTGCATCGGCGGCGAACACGACCCGGTCACCTCCCTCGACCAGTCCCAGGTGCTGCCGGTCATCGACGTCTACCAGGCGCTCGACACCATCCCCAAGCCGATCATCGCAGCCGTCAACGGTTTCGCGGTCGGCGGAGGCAACGTGCTGCACACCGTGTGCGACCTGACCATCGCCTCCGAGAACGCCGTCTTCCGGCAGGTCGGCCCCATGGTCGGCAGCTTCGACGCCGGCTACGGCTCCTGGTACCTGGAGGACACCATCGGCCGCAAGCGCGCCAAGGAGATGTGGTACCTCAACCGGAAGTACACCGCCGCCCAGGCCCTCGACATGGGCCTGGTCAACGAGGTCGTCGCCCCCGGTGAGGCCCTGCCCCGCGCCGTCGAGGTGGCCAGGGAGATCACCACCCGCAGCCCGCTGGCCATCGGCGCGATGAAGGGGGCGTTCTCGGCCCGCCACAACGGGGTGTCAGGACAGGCCCGCATGGCCCACGACCAGCAGCTCTCGCTGTACCTGCAGACCCGGGAGGCGCACGAGGTCGGCGCCGCGTTCGGCGAGCGCCGCGAGCCCAAGTCCGAAAGCTTCTGGGCATGAGCTGGCACGGCCCCGCACTCGACAGCGACCAGCGTGACCTGATGGCCATGCTGGACGCCTTCGCCGCCGATCACGACCTCGTCCTCACCGACGAGCCGGAAGCCGTCGCACGACTGACCGCCGAACTCGTCGAACTCGGCGTCTGGACCCTGGGGACCGCCGAGGAGCACGGCGGCGGCGGCGCCGACCGCACCACCACCGTGATCGCGCTCGAACGGCTCGGCCGCACCTGGCCGGCGCTCGGCTGGGCCTGCGCCCAGGCACACGCCGCCATCGACGTGCTCGCGAGCGACGAGCGCTGCGCCGACCTCGTCGGCCGGGTGCACGCCGGGACCGCGGCAGTCGCGGTCGTCGACGCCGGCTCCGCCCACGTCCGGCTCACCCGGTCAGGCACCACCCTGAGCGGCTCGGTCGACCGGATCGACGCGGCCGCCGAGGCACCGCACCTCCTCGTCCTCGCCGACGAGGACAGGGCGCTCCTCATCGACCCTGCCGCGCTCACCTACCGTCCGCTGCGCCGGACCGGCCTCGGCGGGGCCCTCACCCGGTCCGCCGACGTCGAGGCGGGCGTCGCCGAGGTCACCGAACTGACCGGCGTCGACGTCCCGGCGGCACAGGTCCGGCTCCGGCTCGGGGCCGCCGCCGTTGCCGCCGGCACGGCAGCCGCCGCCGCCGACACGGCCGCCGCCTACTCCGCCGGCCGCCAGCAGTTCGGCGACGCGCTGACCGCCCTCCCCACGGTGCGCCAGTCGCTGCTCGCCCAGGCCTCCGGCAGCGCGATCGCCCTCGCGGCCGCGGTGGCCGTGGCCGACGACCCGGTCCGTTCCCTCTCGGCCGCACGCGAGGCCTGCGACGGCGCGATCACCGTGGCGGCCGCCGCACTTCAGTCGCACGGCGGCTACGGCTACCTCGCCGAGTACCCGGCCGAGCGGTACCTGCGCGACGCGGTCTCCCTGCGCGCCGCCGCCGACCTCCAGGGCGCCGCCGTCACCACCGCGCGCACCCTGGTGGGCCTCGCCCCGGGCACCTCCCTTCGTAAGGACGGATGATGACCACGAGTCAGAGCGTTACCCCGCTGACCGATCTCCTCGACGGCCAGCACACCCCGGTCACCGACGTCGACGCCGAGGCATGGCGGGACGCCGGCTGGTGGGAGGAGCGGTCGATCCGCTCCCTGCTGACCGACGCGGCGCAGGCTCATCCGGACCGTGTGGCGCTCGTGGGACACCGCACCGGCGGCAACCGGGTGAGCCGCACCTACGCCGAGTTCGACGCGAACGCCCACCACGCGGCGAGCGTCTTCGCCTCCCTGGGAGTCGCCCGGGGCGACGCCGTCGTCCTGATGCTTCCCAACTGGGTCGAGTATCCCGAGATGGTCTTCGGCATCAACGAGCTCGGCGCCGTCTACGCCGGGATCCCGGTGGCGTACGGCGAACGCCAGGCCGCCGCGATCCTTCGCCGCAGCAAGGCCAAGGTCCTGGTCATTCCGCGGCGGTGGCGCAGCACCGAGCACCTCGAGCTCTCCCGCAGGCTGCGGGCCGGCATACCGACGCTCGAGCACGTCGTCGTCCTCGACGACGACGCCTCGGACCTCCGCGACGGCGAGTCGCTCTGGTCGAGCCACACCGGCGTGCCGACGCGGACGTTCCCCGACCCCGTACCCAGCCGCATCTGCTACCTCGGCTTCACCTCCGGCACCACCGGTGAGCCTAAGGGCGCGATGCACAGTCACAACACGCTCATCTACGCCGTCCGCCGCCAGGCCGAGCACATCGGTCCACAGGTGTACGGCGCCCCGATGGTGCACCTGGTCGCCTCGCCGGTCGGCCACCACACCGGTTTCGCATGGGGCATCGTGCTGACGGTGCTGCTCGCGGGCACCGCGGTGCATGTCGACCGGTGGGATCCGGTCTGGGGCGTACGTGTGATCCGCGAGGAGGGAGTCACGGCGTTCTTCGGCGCTCCCACCTTCCTCCAGGACATGATGCGCACCGACCTCGCGGGCGACCCGGACTGTCCGCTGGAATGCCTGGTGATCGCCGGCTCCCCGGTGCCCCGCAATCTCCCCGCGCGTGCCCAGGAGGCCCTCGGGGCCTACATCGCCCCCGCGTGGGGCCTCACCGAGTGCAGCATCATGAGCTCCTGCACGCCCGACGAGCCGGCCGCGATCCAGCGCACCGACGGGTCGATCTTCGACGGCTCCGAGGTCCGCGTCGTCGGGCCCGACGGCCGCGACGTACCGCCCGGCGAGGTCGGCGACCTGCTCATGCGGGGGCCGGGTGTCGTCTACGGCTACTACGACCGGCCGGACGCCACCGACGACGCCTACCTGCCCGGCCTGTGGTTCAGGACCGGCGACCGGGCCAGCCTGGACGAGCACGGCTGGCTCTCCCTGCGCGGGCGTACCAAGGACATCATCATCCGCGGCGGGGAGAACATCCCGGTCACCGATGTCGAGTCGGTCCTCTTCGACCACCCCGACGTGGTCAACGCGGCCGTGGTCGGCATCCCCGACGAGCGGCTCGGCGAGCGGATCTGCGCGGTGCTGGTGACCCGTGCCGGCGCACCGGAGCCGACGGTGGCCGACCTGGCGGACTACCTGCTCGCCCAGGGCCTGTCCAAGCACTACCTCCCCGAGCGGGTGGTCAACGCGCCCGAGCTGCCGATGACCCCGAGCGGGAAGATCCAGAAGTTCAAGCTGCGGGAGATGATCGCGTGAACGCCGCCCTGCCCCTCGACGGCATCAAGGTCCTCGACCTCTCCACCCTTCTCCCCGGCCCCCTGGCGACGCTGATGCTCGCCGAGGCCGGCGCCGACGTGGTCAAGCTCGAACGGCCGGGCCGGGGCGACGAGATGCGCACCTACGACCCGAAGTTCGGCGAGGCGAGCGCCAACTACGCCGTGCTCAACCGGGGCAAGCGGGCCTACGGCGTCGACTTCAAGGACCCCGCCCAGCGCGACCGGGTTCTGGAACTGGCCGCCGAGGCCGACGTGGTCATGGAGCAGTTCCGGCCGGGAGTCGCCGACCGGCTCGGTCTGGGACACGACGCCGTCCGCGCGGTCAACCCCGACGTCGTGTACTGCTCGATCACCGGCTACGGGCCGACCGGTCCGCACGCCCAGCGGGCCGGGCACGACCTCAACTACCTGGCGGAGTCCGGTCTCCTCGGAGTCGTCACCGACAGTACGGGCGCGCCGGGACTGCCGGTCACCGTTCTCGCGGACATCGCCGCCGGTACCTACCCGGCGGTCGTCAACATCCTGCTCGCCCTGCGGCAGCGCGACCGCGCGGGCGAGGGCACACACCTCCAGGTGTCGATGACCCACAACCTTCAGGTCCTCGGCTACGGCTACTTCGCGGCCCACCAGGCCGGCGCCGGCTGGCCGAAGCCGGGCGCCGAGCAGCTCACCGGCGGCAGCCCGCGCTACCACGTCTACCCGACCTCCGACGGCCGCCACATCGCCTGCGCCGCGCTGGAGCAGAAGTTCTGGGAGCGCCTCGTCCAACTGGTCGGACTGGACGAGAAGTTCCACGACGACGCCGGACAGGAGGAGGACGTCGTCACGGCGCTCGCCGCCCGGTTCGCAGCCGAGACCAGCGATCACTGGCGAAGCGTGCTGGACGGTGAGGACGTCTGCACCGTGGTCGTCGCCACCTTCGACGAGGCGGTCGACGCGGGACTCGTCGACGTCGACGCCCCCGAGCGGGTGTCCGCGCCCGGTGGTGACGCGTCGTTCGCGACCCTGCCCAGCCCCGTCTCCGCCGCGCTCCGGCGCGCGCCCGGCACCGCCCCCTACCCCTCACTGGCCGAGCTCGGCGACGCGTCGCCCTGGGCCTGACCGCCCGGCCCCACACACACATTTCACCAAGGAGCCAACGATGCGTGCTGTACTCGTCAAGGAGTTCGGTCCCCCCTCCGGTCTCGTGGTCGAGGAGGTGCCCGACCTGGTACCGGGACCCGGTGAGGTCGTCATCGGGGTGGGCGCGGTGAGTGTCAACTTCCCGGACGCCCTCGTGGTCGAGGGGACCTACCAGAACCTGCCGCAGCGCCCGTTCAGCCCGGGCAAGGAAGCGGCCGGACGCGTGATCGCGGTGGGCGAGGGCGTCGAGCGGATCACCGTCGGCCGGCGGGTACTGGCCCTGGTCGAGTACGGCGGTTACGCCGAACAACTGTCCGTCCCCGAGGAGCTGGTCATGGAGCTCCCCGACGAGATGAGTGACGAGGAGGCGGCGGCCTTCGGCCTGGTGTACTCCACGGCCTACTTCGGCCTGCTCCGGCGCGGTCAGCTGCGCTCCGGTGAGACGGTGCTCGTCACCGGCGCCGGTGGCGGGGTCGGATCCGCCGGCGTGCAGCTCGCCAAGGCCCGGGGCGCCCGGGTCATCGCTCTCGCCCAGGACGCCGGCAAGGGCGAACTGGCCCGCCGGCAGGGCGCCGACGTGGTGCTCACCTCGACTCCGGAGACACTGCGCGACGACCTCCTCGCCGCCACCGACGGCAAGGGCGTCGACGTGGTGCTGGAGATGCTGGGCGGCGACTACCTCACCCAGATCATCCGGGCCACCGCGTGGGAGGGCAGGATCGTCGTCGTCGGTTTCGCTTCCGGCGGGCAGAACCCGATCAAGCCCGGTCACCTGCTGGTCAAGAGCATCAGCGTGGTGGGCCTGCAGAGCAGCGACTACCGGGACCGGCACCCCGAGCTGATGCGGTCGACCATGGCCGAGATGTTCGACCTGTTCGTGCGGGGCAAGCTCAACGCGGCCGTCGACAGGACGTTCCCGCTGGAGAGGGCCGGTGACGCCCTGCAGTACGTGAGGGAAGGCAAGGTCAAGGGCAAGGTCGTCCTCACCACCGGCACGGGCGGCGGAGCGGGGCGATGACGCTCTGGTTCGACGACCTGGTCGTAGGCCGCTCCTGGAGCAGCCCGTCGAGGACCATCACGGAGGCCGACGTCGGTGCCTTCGCCGGGCTCACCGGTGACCGGTTCCCGCTGCACACCAGCGAGGAGTTCGCCAAGGGGACGCCGTTCGGCACCCGGATCGCCCACGGCCTGCTTGGACTCTCCTTCGCCCACGGGCTGATGTGGGCACGCACGGGTGAACTCGACCAGTCGGTGATCGCCTTCCTCGGCATCAGCGACTGGCGGTTCACCGCCCCGATCCACTTCGGTGACACCCTGCACGTCGACTACGCCGTGACCGCCCGGCGTCCGTCCTCCTCCCACTCCGACCGCGGGGTAGTGGAGTTCCAGGCCCACGTCGTCAACCAGCACGGCACCGTGGTCCAGCACGGTCTGAAGAGCATGCTCATCTCCAAGGAGCACGCCGCATGAACCACGCCTTCCTCTATGCCGCCGCGCGGACGCCGTTCGGGCGCTTCGGAGGCGCCCTCGCCGAAGTCCGCCCCGACGATCTCGCCGCGACCGCCCTGACCGGCGTGCTCGGCAAGGTGCCCTCCCTCGATCCGGCGTGCGTCGGCGATGTCGTCTACGGCAACGCCAACGGCGCCGGGGAGGACAACCGGAACGTCGCGCGGATGGCGGTGCTGCTGGCCGGGCTGCCGGTCTCGGTACCGGGGTCGACGGTCAACCGGCTCTGCGGCTCGTCGCTGGACGCCGCGATGACCGCCTCACGCGCCGTCGAGTGCGGGGACGCCGACATCGTCGTGGCCGGGGGCGTCGAGTCGATGACCCGCGCGCCCTGGGTGCTGCCCAAACCAGCCAAGGGCTATCCGGCCGGGAACGTCACCGCCGTGTCGACGACGCTCGGCTGGCGGCTGGTCAACGAGCGGATGCCC
This sequence comes from Streptomyces fungicidicus, assembly GCF_003665435.1. Classification (NCBI taxonomy): domain Bacteria; kingdom Bacillati; phylum Actinomycetota; class Actinomycetes; order Kitasatosporales; family Streptomycetaceae; genus Streptomyces; species Streptomyces fungicidicus. The sequence continues at coordinate 225,625 of NZ_CP023407.1, read as the reverse complement.
CAGGAGTGGACCGCTTCGCTGGGGGAGTGCAACGAGCAGCTCGCCGACCGGTTCGCGATCTCCCGTGAGCGGCAGGACGGCTTCGCCGCCCGGTCACATCAACTGGCCCACGCGGCCTGGGAGTCCGGCCACTACGACGATCTCGTGGTGCCCGTGCCCGAGACGGGGCTCACCCGTGACGAGGGCATCCGGCCCGGCTCGACGCCAGGAACGCTGGCCGGGCTGAAACCCTCCTTCCGCACCGGCGGATCGATCACGGCTGGCAACGCCTCTCCGCTCAATGACGGCGCCGCCGCTCTCGTCATCGGCTCCGAGGCCGCCGCGGAGGCCGTCGGGGCCGGTCCGCTGGCGCGGATCGCGGGACGCGGGACGCACGCGCTGGCCCCGCAGGACTTCGGCTTCGCCCCCGTGGAAGCGGCGAACGCCGCGCTGGCCCGGGCCGGGATCACATGGTCCGACGTGTCCGCCGTCGAACTGAACGAGGCCTTCGCCGTCCAGTCGCTGGCCTGCGTCGACGCCTGGAGGATCGATCCCGCGATCGTCAACGCCTGGGGTGGCGCGATCGCCATCGGGCATCCGCTGGGTGCCTCCGGTGCCCGGATTCTCGGCACCCTGGCGCACCGGCTGCGCCTGAGTGGTGACCGCTGGGGGGTTGCCGCGATCTGCATCGGCGTCGGCCAGGCCCTCGCCGTCGTCCTCGAGAACGTCACCCATGGATCGGAGAACCGATGAGTCTGCCCGAGAACGTCGGCGTGTACGGCGGTGGCCGCATGGGAGCGGGCATCGCGCACGCCTTCCTGCTGGCCGGCACGTCGGTGACCGTCGTGGAGGTCTCCGAACCGGCCGCCGTCGCGGCCCGTGAGCGGGTGGAGACGAGCCTGACCAGGGCACGGGAGCGCGGAAAGCTCCCCGGACCGCTGCCGGAAGTCGCCGCCCGGCTCTCGGTCTCCACCGATCCCGGGGTGCTGGCCGGGTGCGGGCTGGTGGTGGAGGCCGTGCCGGAGGACATGGAGCTGAAGCGGCGGGTGCTGGCCTCGGTGGCGGCAGTGGCCCCGGACGCGTACCTGGCGACGAACACCTCGAGCCTGCCGGTCCACGGGCTGGCGTCGGACCTTCCGGCGCCCGACCGGCTGGTGGGACTGCACTTCTTCAACCCGGTGCCGGCCAGCGAACTCGTCGAGATCGTGGTGGGCCCGAAGACCGCGCCGGAACTGGTGGGCGAAGCCCAGGCATGGGTGGAGGCACTGGGGAAGACGGCCATCACGGTCACCGACTCCCCGGGATTCGCCAGCAGCCGGCTCGGAGTCGCGCTCGCGCTGGAGGCGATGCGGATGCTCCAGGACGGGGTCGCCTCCGCGGAGGACATCGACACGGCCATGACATTGGGCTACAAGCACCCGATGGGTCCCCTGAAGACGACGGACGTGGTGGGGCTCGACGTGCGGCTGGCGATCGCGGAGCACCTCGCGCGCGAGGTGGGGGAGAGATTCGCGCCCCCCGCCGTTCTCCTGGAGAAGGTGAGGGCGGGGCACCTCGGCCGCAAGACCGGGCAGGGCTTCTACTCCTGGTGAGTTCCGCCCGTCGACGTGTTCCGCTACGCCGGCCGTCCACGCTCCCGCCGACCGCGTCATGAGCGGCAGGCGGGAGCGGTCGGCGTCAGGCGATCACAGGCTCAGTACGTGTTCACGCAGGTAGACGAGGTGCTCGTTGACGGCTTGCTCGGCCGAGTCCGGGTCGGACGCGGCGATCGCCTTGACGATCTTCTGATGCTGGCGCACGGTCGTGCGGCCGACCTCGGGGGACAGGTCCAGGTAGTGCACCGGCTCGGTCTCGCGGTGCAGCGCGTGGACGAATGATGCGAGGAGCCGATTGCCCGACGCCTTCGCGATCGCGGCATGGAACCGGGCATCGAGATCGGGCACGTCCGGGTCGTCGACCGAGATGGTCTTCTGCCGTTCGACGATGTCCTGCAACCCTGCCAGGTCCTCGTCCGAGCGGTGCTGGGCGGCAAGCCGTGCGGCCGGCACCTCGAGGTACTGGCGCAGCATGGCCACCTCCTCCACTCGCAGGTTGCCCAGTTGCAGAAGGTTGTGCAGCGACTCCTGCAGAAGATTGCCCAGGGACTGGTGGTCGACACTGCGCACGAAACTGCCACCGCCGACACCGGGCGTCTTGTCGATCAGCTTCTGGCTGACCAGCGACCGCAGAGCCTCGCGCACCGTGGTGCGGCTGACGTCGAACTGCCGGGCCAGTTCCGCCTCGGAAGGCAGTCTTTCACCGCTGCGCAACTCGCCCGACAGGATCGCTGCGCGGATCTTCTCCTCCACTTGTTCGCGAGGGCGCAGCACCTTCTGGCCGATGAGCTTCGCCGTAGCCCCGCGGGCGGCGCGTCTCGTGTGTGGTTCCACGTTTGTCGCACTCTCCCAGGTCTGCCCGACAGCTTGATAAATATTGGACAGCATATCGCGAGGTGAGGGCACCGGGAGTGAGAACGGCCGATCTTCCATCGCCGTGCGCGTGTTGCGAAGGTGGAAGACCGATCAGCGGCAACTCGTCCAGGACAAACCTCGCACTACTTTACAGGTAGTTAAATGTCTAATATTTGACAGATGCCTCGGTGTTTCGGGGAAGCGATGTCACCGCTCCCGGCGGGGGTGACGATCATCGGCGTCCCCGACCCGGGGGCGCGTGCGCCCTGCCGCGCCTCCCGGGCCGACCTGTGGTTACCGGCGCTGGACGCCCCCGAACGACGTCGTCCGCCGAGCCTCGGGTTCAGCGGCGGATCCGAAGGCGGTCCCGCCACGACGTGTGGTCGGTTCCGGCTTCGGCGACTCCCTGGTGCACGGGGGACGGCTCGGGGAAGTACGCGCTGTCCTTGGGCCGGTTGCGGTCCGTGGGCAAGCGAGGGCGCGGGGCCGGCTCGAGGTGGGGTATGTGCTTGGAGCAGTGGACGTACGCCTCGTCGACGGTCACGTGCACCCACAGATGAGGTTGGCGACCGGGTGCGGTCTCGGTCGGCAGATGCGGATACCACGCGCGGAGTTCGTGGTCCGTGTACAGCCGGACCGTGCCGTTCACGTGCAGCCCTATGTGGTCATGGGTGAAGTCCATGAACAGCATGCCGAGGTGGGGATTCTCCGTCATGTTGCCCGCGCTGGCCAGAACACCGTTGCCCCGGTACTCCGGGTAGGTCAGGGAGCGGTCGTCAGGAGACACGCAGAAGCCCGGTGGCCCGGCGCGGAAGCTGGCGTCGCAGGCGCCCCGGGAATCGGCGGTGGACAGGAACACCATGTTCTGCCGTGCTATGAACTCCCTCATGGCGGGCGTCAGGTAGTCGTGCACCTGACGGTCGTAGAATTCGGCCGCACGGTCGGCGGTGCCGAACTGCTGCTGCAGCATTCGTTCCCCGAAGGAGCCGGTCGTCTCGGGATCGTTCACAGCTCGTCGGTCTCCTCGTCGGACGGGGGCGGCCCCAGGGGGGCGGTCAGCACGGGGGTGTCCCAGGGGTCGTAATGGATGTGCTGGGGTGGGACGCCATGGCGACGCAGGGCCTGTACGGCGTCGCCCAGCATTTGCGGTGGGCCGCACAGGTATGCCTCGTGCCGGTACCAGGGGCCGAACTCCGCGAGTACCTCGGGAAGCGTGCCTTCCAGTCCTGCGATGCGTTCGTGGGACACCGCCGCGCGGACGCGGAGCCAGTGGTAGCGCTGGGACATGCGCAGCATGTCATTGAGCCCGTACAGTTCGTCCGCCGTTCTGGCGCCGATGAACAAGCTGACTTCCTGCACGTTGCCGACACCGTCCCGGGCCACCTCCTCGATCAGGGCGCGAATCGGAGCGAGGCCGGTGCCGCCGGCCACGAACAGCAGATCACGTTGCCGGTTCGGGCGCAGGACCATGTCGCCTTCCGGCGGACCGAGCCTGAGGGGGTCTCCCAGACGGGCGTGGTGGACGAGCGCGTTGCTGACCTTTCCGCCCGGTACGGCACGCACGTGGAAGGTCAGTTCGGAACTGGGCCGTGGGGCGTGCGCGGGGGAGTACTGACGCCAGTGTCTCGGTGCCCAGGGCGTTTCGACGGTCACGTACTGGCCCGCCACGAAGGGATACGGCTGCTGGGGCTGGACGGTTATCTCCGCGATGCCGTTTCCGCGGTGCACGTGCTCGACGATGTGAGCGTCCCACACGGCCGGGCGCTCACGGGCGTCCTCCTCGGCGGCCCGGGCCATCACGTCCGCGGCAGCGGAGTAGGCGCGCTGCCATGCCGCTTCCAGCGCAGGGCTCCACGCGGGGCCCGCGTACTGGGCGAGGGCCTGCAGCAGGCATTCGCCGACGGCCGGGTAGTGGGCGCTCTGCGTGCCGAACTTGCGGTGGCCGCGTCCCAGACGGGAGCAGAACGCCACGAGGTTGTCGGGGTCGTCGACCAGTTCCACGATGCGCAGCAGGCCACGCACCAGACGTTCGCGCTGGACGTCGAGATCCGCCGGAAACAAATCCCTGACCTGGGGGTAACGCGCGAAGAGGATGCTGTAGAAGTGCCCGGCCAGCTCGGCGACATAAGGGCCGACGACCTCGAGGCTGGCCCGCACCAGCGCGACGTCCTCGGCGCTGACGGGGGGTCGGGAGACCGCGATGTGACCAGGTACCGCAGGGGAAGCCGGGCGGGCTGTGGCCGCCCAGCTCCCTCCCTCCGCCGGTTCGGGCGGTCTGTCGTGGAGCGAGGGAAGACGCATGAAGTCGAACCTGCCCGTCATCGTCGAAGCCAGGCATGATCCGTTGCCGCAGCGGCACAGGAGTGAAGGCAGCGCGCTGCTTCCGCGTGCCGAAGCCGTCTTCGGGCAGCACCCGGCGTCGGGCCACAGGGGCCCCACGGGGTTCGAGCCGGATACGTCCGGCCGAGCGCGGAGGCGGGGACGACAGTCGCGTACCCTGCCGTGGAAATCGTGCGGCGGCCTTCGACACGTACGTCACCACGATGCGGCGCTGGTGCGAGATGCGCGACGCCGGTTCGCGGGCGAGCGCTGTACATGGAACTCACGTACCTTCTTCTCTCCGCGTCGCCACTCCCAATGAGGGCGACGTCATAGTCTGACGCTGGACGGAAACCGTCGAAAACCCGGCGCAAGCACATGAAGAGATGTCTGCGCGGGCAGCCTGGCTTTTCGAAGACGGGAAACTGTCAGGTGCCCGTCACCCTAGCGTTTGAAGGTGTCTGCGGATGACCGGGAGGGCGCACTGAGGAAATGCCTGCGGTTACCGGACGGTAGGACAACACCCGCGGCGGCACGGAGAAGATCGCCGCTGCGGTCGGCGACCTGCCTGGCGGGCTATCACCGCCGGGTGCGTCACCGGCTTGCCGGAAGGTTCTCGCGGGCAGCTTCGCGACGGAGGGAGGGCAGGGTCAGGTGCCACCAGTCGGTCAGGCGGTCGTCGAGGACGGTCGTACCGTCGAGCGCCTCGGTGAGGATGCACAGGCCGAAGAACGCCCGCACCAGGGCACGGGCCGTGCGGGCGGGGCGGATGTGCTCGTTCAGGTGTCCTGCCAGCCTGGCCTGCGCTAGCAGTCGCGTGGCGGCGGCGGTCCACAGTGCGAAGGGGTCGGGAAGGGTGGCCTTGATGGTGGTGCGTTCGGCCCACAGGCGGGCGCCGGCGCGTGTCACGGTGTCCTGGGTCAGGGCATGGGCGATGTCGTAGCTGAGGGCGACTAGCCGTTCGAGCGGGGGGACCGTCTCGTCCTCGTACGGGGTGGTGAGCTGGGACCAAGTGGCGAACCGGTCCTCGACGACGGCTACGGCGATCCCTTCCTTGCAGGTGTAGTGGAAGTAGACGGCACCGCTGGTCCGGCCGGACCTGGCGCTTATGTCGTTGACGCTGGTGGCCGAGTACCCCTGTTCGGCGAACAGCTGGGCAGCCGCTTCCAGCAGTGACCTACGGGTTGCCTTTGCCCGTTCCTGCAACGTCCCGTCCGCCCTCGCTCTGTTTTTACGCCGGTCACGAATTTAGTGCGCCCGCGTACGCCTGGAGCCCGAACGGCCACTTCCGTGCGGTAATTACGGATTTCTTTCGAATGGGAACGCGCGCGAATGGTAACGGACGCCATGTGTTCGGAGTGACGCCGAGCCCGCGCCCTCGCCTCAACGCATGTGCAAGGGGGCTGGGTTGACCGCACACAGCGACGTCACCGCCGCTGACGTCAGACGGCCGAAGGTCGTTTCCGGCGCCGGCCGAGTCACCGAAAAGGGTTATTGCCCGATTTGCCTGGACGGAAATAACGTAGCGGTCACTATCTTTCCGTTTCCAGCGGATAGCCGGAAATGCCGCATGCGTGCGTGCGTGTGCGCGCAGAGGCGAAGGAGGCCCTGTGTCCGCCACAGACGACCACTTGCTCAACTGGTCGCCCGAGGCCGTCGTCTTCGACTGCGACGGCACCCTGATGGACAGCGAACGCCACTGGCAGGAGGCCCGCAGCCTGGCCTTCCGGGAGCACGGACTTCAACCACCGCCCGGGTTCGCGGAGCAGGCCCTGGGCCTGCACTACGAGGACTGCGGCCGGCTCATGGCGCAGTCCGTGCACAAGCCCGAACTGATCGAGGACCTGACAGCCGCGCTTCTCGACCACTTCCTGGCACTCGTCACCGAGGAACCGGTGACGATGCCGGGTGCGGCGCGGCTCGTACGGCTGCTCTCCGGCCGGCTGCCGCTGGCGGTGGCCAGCAACTGCCCGAGGGTGGTGGTCGAGGGCAGCCTGGAGCGGGCCGGACTGAGCGCACACTTCCGGTACATCGTCGTCCCCGACCCCGGGGACCGCGTACGCCCCAAGCCGCACCCGGACGTCTACGCCGTGGCGGCCCGGCTCTGCGGTGTCCCGCCCCACCGGGCGCTCGCGGTGGAGGACTCCCTGACCGGCGTGGAAGCCGCCCGCCGGGCCGGCCTGCGGGTCCTGGGCGTCGGCCCCCAGCCGCCGGGTGACGGCGCCACCGGCGCCGACCTCTGGATACCGGCGCTGGACGCCCCTGAACTGCTGGCCTGGGCCCAGGCGCCCGACGGCCCGCGGGGGAGACAGGAGCCTGGATAGCGTCGTCCGTCCAGCGGACGCGTGGGCCGCCGCGCCCCGGGACGGCGTGAGTCCCGGGAAGTGAGGTGAAGGATTCCGCCATGCCCCCGGGGAAGAGGGGCACGCGCGGGCTCATGACACTGCCGAAGCCCCTGAAGAACGCCCTGATCGTCGTGTTGACCTACGCCGTCGTCGTCTTGTTCATGCGCTACCGGAGGGAAGGCATGGACTGGGGCCCCGCCCTGCTGATCGGTCTGCTCGCCACCCCGCTGGCCCTCCTGATGTCCTGGGGCCGGGAACGGCTCATCGGCAAGGCGCAGCGAACGGGCGAACGGGCGCGGGCTCGCCGCCGAGGCGAAGCGGCCGACTGACGCGGGTCCGAATGAGGGGGGTATCGACGCAAACTGCAACCGAACGACATCGCCGATCCGAAACAGCGGACAAGTACGTCGACGACGCCACAGCCCGCAGCCGGGGCCAGTACCCACTCCCCCCAGAAGGCAGGATCCGCGATGAGACTGCGTGAAGAACTTCCCGTCGACCACCGCCTGGCCACCGTGTACCGCTACGGTGCCGGTGGCTGCGGCGTGGTCCTGCTCGTCTTCGGAGCCCTCGGCTTCGCCGACAGGCTCAGCCCCTTCGACACCGACGGCACGCGTATCGCGGGCATGTCGACCAACGGCCTGCTCAGCCTGATCTCCCTGGTGTTCGGACTTCTGCTGCTCGTCGCCGCAGGCATCGGCGGCAACCTCGCCTCCACGGTGAACATGGTGGTGGGGATCCTGTTCCTCCTGAGCGGCTTCGCGCACACCTTCATCCTCGACCGGCCCGCCAACATCCTCGACTTCTCCATGACGAACGTCATGTTCAGTTACGTCATGGGCCTGCTCATCGCGACCTTCGGGATGTACGGCAGAGTCTCCGGCGGTCTGTCCCACGACAACCCCTACTGGCGCCGCAGGCACACCCGTCAGGCTGCGCGCGAGTCGCTGACGGCGCGGCGGGCCGACGCGAACGCCCTCCCCGCGGCCGCCCCACGGCCCGGCGCTCCCGCGCCCCGCGGCCGACGCTGACCCGCAGGACATCGCAACCCACCGCCCGCCCCGCCACACACCAGGAAGGAGCCCTCAGTCCAGCTCGGGCACATGGCCCGATTCCAGCAGCCGCACGGCGCGTGATGCGTCGAACGGCAGGATCGTCACCGCGACGTGCGGCAGCTGCCCCAGAGCCCTTGCCATCGTCTCGCCGGTGCCCCGGTGGAGGAGCTTGCCGAGTACGTTGGTGTACATCCGCCGTGGCACGAGTACCGTCAGCGAGGTTTCCCCGTCCTGTGTGGTGCGGAGGGCCAGCTCCCTCATAGCGTGCCGCAGCCGACGGTCCGGGCAGGCCACCAGTTCCAGCTCGACCGAGGTCGCGGAGGTCGACTCCCAGACGGCGGACAGTCGCCGTGCGTGCGCTTCGTCGACCGCCAGGTGCACCGCTTGGACCCTGTCGGGCCGCAGCTCGTGCGCGTACCGCAGTGCCTTCAGTGTGGCCAGGTCAAGCGTCTCGACCAGGACGAACACTTGGTGACGGCGTGCACGCGGCCGGTCCGCGCCCGTGGGAAGCCGCTGCAGAGCGGCGGCCTCGTGCCGGTATTCGCGGTTGATCCTGATCAGCGCCCACACGCCCAGAGGGAATACCACGACGACCAGCCAGGCGCCCTCGGTGAACTTGGTGACGGCGAAGATCAGCACGACTGCCGCGGAGATGATCGCCGCAAGCATGTTGACCGTGATCTTCACCCGGCGCAGCGGCTCGCGTCGGCGCAGGTGGTAGGCGGTGAGACCGGACCCGGCCATGGCGAAGGCGGTGAACACGCCGATCGCGTACAGAGCCACCAGCTTGTCCACGCTGGCACCTGTCACGAGCAGCAGGGCCAGCGAGAGAACAGCGAGCGCGATGATGCCGTTGGAGAACGCCAGCCGGTGCCCGCGCCGGGTCAGCAGCCGCGGCAGGAACCGGTCCTGCGCGACGAAGCTGGCCAGGAATGGGAAGCCGGTGAAGGGGGTGTTCGCGCCGGTGTAGAGGACCAGGGCGGTCGACAGCTGCACGAAGACCAGCCCGGCGGTCCCCACCGTGCCGCTCCCGAAAGCGAGCCGTGCCTCCTGTGCGATGACGGTCGGTGTGCCGTCGATGTACGGGACGGCGTGGGTGTAGTGCGCCAGGGTGGAGACACCCAGGACCAGGACAGCGAGCACACAGCTCATGGCGATCAGCGTGCGGCGGGCGTTGCGGCCCTGCGGTTCACGGAAGGCGGAGATGCCGTTCGAGATCGCTTCGAGCCCGGTGAGGGAGGACCCTCCGTTGGCGAAGGAACGCAACACGATGAAGAGCGAGGCTCCGTAGAGCCACCCGTGGCCGGGAGTGCCCAGCGGCACGACACCGGGGGCGTTGAGATCCGCCCGCGGCAGCCCGCCCGTCGCCGCGCGTACGGCCGCCATGAAGAGGACGAGACCGATGGCGGCCATGAAGAGATAGGCGGGCAACGCGAACATCCGGCCCGCCTCGCGGACTCCGCGCAGATTCCCGTAAGCGAGCAGAACGATGACCGCCACCGAGACCGGCAACTGCAGATGGTCCAGGCCCGTCCAGCCGTTGCCGGCCAGGTGAGCGAGCGAGATCAGGGCGTTGGTGCCGGCGGAGACCTGGACGGCGACGGTGACGATGTAGTCGACGAGCAGAGCCACGGCGGCGACCTGTGCGACATCCGGCCCGAAATTTTCCCGGGCGACCACGTAGGAGCCCCCGGCCCGGGTGTAGATGGTCACGACATCGCTGTAGCAGAGCGTCAGAAGCAGCAGCACCAGCAGGATCGCGCCGGTCACCGGCATGACCATGGTGAAGGCGGCTGTTCCGACGACCGGCACGAGGACACGGAGCATCTCCTCGGAGCCGTACGCCGAAGAGCTGATGCAGTCGGACGCAAGCACACCGAGCGCGGTCCGGTTGCTCAGTTTCTCCTCGCTGACACGTTCCGTGGTGAGCGGTTTGCCGAGGAGGTGTCGCTTGACGCGGTACATCGGCCGGTCGAGGGTCATGCCGCTATCAGAACGGGCGTTTGCTTCAGGGCGGGGCAGGCACCACCGGCAGACACTCACACGGAGGCCCGACCACCGCGGAAGGCGGGGAGATCCCCCCTTGAGGAGAGAAGGTGTCAATGCCCAGGGTCCGCATTTCTCACATGCTGCCGGTTGAGCCATTTCGGCAGTCCCGGCGCCTCGAGGAAACCCTCGGCGCGGGCGCTCGCCACGGTGATGCGCAGCAGGTCGGCGCTCTTCTCGAAGAGCAGATAGCGCGGTTCCCAGATGGGCCGGTACTTGGCGTTGGCGCGGTACAGCGACTCGATCTGCCACCAGCGGGAGAAGAAGCTGAGCAACGAGCGCCACAGTCGCAGCACCGGGCCCGCGCCGAGCCGGGAGCCGCGCTCGAAGACGGAGCGGAACATCGCGAAATTCAGGGAGATCTGACGGATTCCGAACTCGTCGGCGCCCTGGATCAGTTTCAGCACCATGAATTCGAAGAGGCCGTTCTCGGAGTCGCGGTCGCGGCGCATCAGATCCAGGGAAAGCCCTTGATCGCCCCAGGGCACGAAGCTGAGCAGGCCGCGCGGACGTTCTTCGTCATGGCACAGCACCATGACGCAGCGGCCGTCCTGCGGGTCGCCGAGGCGGCCCAGCGCCATGGAGAAGCCACGTTCCGTCTCACCGTCGCGCCAGTCGTCCGCGAGCCGGATCAGCTCGGCCATCTCCCGCGGCGGGATGTCCGCGTGCCGGCGGACCCGAACGGTGTAGCCCGCTCGTTCGATACGGTGGTAAGCCTGGCGCACACCGCGCATGGCTCGGCCTTCGAGGGTGAACTCACCGAGGTCGACGATGGCCTCGTCGCCCAGTTCGAGGGCGTTCAGACCGTGCCGGGCGTAGACGGTGCCGCCTTCCTCGCTCGCACCGATCACGGCCGGGGTCCACCCGTGCTCGCGGGCCTGGGCGAGCCAGCGGTCGATCACCCCCGGCCAGGCCTCCGGATCGCCGATCGGGTCACCGGACGCCAGTGACACCCCGCTCACCACTCGGTAGGTCAGGGCGGACTTGCGCGACGGGGACCAGACGACGCTCTTGTCGCGCCGCAGCGCGAAATACCCCAGGGAGTCGCGTTCCCCGTGCCGCTCCAGCAGCGCGCGCAGGCCTCGCAGATCTTCTCCGGTCATGGCGTCGACAACCCGCCGGGAGCGGAACGCCGCGTACAGGACCAGCAGGACCAGCACCGTGCTCATGAGGTTGATCAGCACATTGGCCCAGTTGGGGGTGGTGATGGCCCCGAAGCGAACGTCCTCGTAGGCGAGGGAGACCATGCGGAGCACTCCGTAGTGCCAACGCTCCAGGAATTTGGAGCGCCCGGCGTCCGGATCCGTGTTGGTCACCGTGACGAGTGCGGCGGCAAGCAGCGAACACGTCAGGAATCCCCCCACCGCGACCGAAGCCGCCAGCTTCGGATTGGACTGGTCGCCCTTCGCGTAGAACTCGCGCCGCCCACAGAGCAGGGTGGCTGCGAATAGCGCGGTGAGGAACACCGAGAACCAGTTCTGAGCATGCTGCCGGTAGACCGGCAGTCCCATCGCCAGGGCACTCAGAGCCAGAATCAGACCGGCGAGCACCAGATTGAGGATCCACGCCGCACGCTTGCGACGCCGCATGGTGACAGCCAGGAAAAGCGAGACGGCGCCGGAGAAGAAGCCCGCCGTCAGCAGGTAAGGCGTGAAAAACTCGTCGTCGTTGTGGCGCCGGATGTCGTTGCCGAAAGAGACCCATACCGCGGCGAGGAAGTTGAGGAAAGCGACGGCCCACAGATACCACACCACCGACAGATAGCAACGCGACGATCGGTGCTGCCGATCGCTGCTCTCCCGTTGGCCCCGACCATGCCTCATGGAATGACGATAGGAGGCCTGAGCGCCGTGAGCCCGCTCCACGACACCACCGGTGAGTTGCTCCGCCCTGCGGAATCACCTCCGGTCACGTCCGGCACGGGCCGCGGATCGGGGACCTCTCTTGGTTGAGGTGCCGCCGAGGTCGCGGGTGCGGGTGTCGGTCTTGGCGAGTACTGCGGCGATCGCGTCGGTGACATCCTTGGCGGCCCGCGGGTGGCCGGGGCGATGCCGATGGACCCGGCGACCGCGGCGGCGAGGTCGCTGAGGATGTCGCCGGAGAGGTTGCCCGTCAACAGAAGGGGGCATCTGGTGCGTTGGCCCAGAAGGAAAGGAACGACCAGGTGTGGGCTCCGATGCGACCGTGGACGACGATGCCGGCACATCGCTGGAAGTCCCTTGTTGCGGATTGTGTGACTGGCTGAAGTCTCCGTCCTCGTCCAGGCCTGCGCCTATGGCCTGATTGAGATAGCACTGAGCCTGTTGGACCGCGACCCCGGGGGCCCTCAGGGCAAGGCTCGGTCGACTGTCGGTGTAGTTGCGGGCGAGTGCTGCCTTGGCGCGGCCGATCGAGGCGTGCCGTCAAGCTGCCGGGCAGGCCGTGTGGTTCAGTCCTGGATCGTGGCGAGCCAGTCGGTCAGCAGGCTGTTGACCTCGGTGGGGCGTTCCTGCTGGATCCAGTGGCCGCAGCCGTCCAGGAGGTGGGAGGCGGACAGGGCGGGGAGGGTGGTGGGGTAGGCGTCGATGGCGTCGGCCATCCAGGCGGTGGAGGCGTCCAGTGCGCCGCCGACGAACAGGGCGGGCTGTGTGATCGGGGCTCCGCGGTGAGGGGCGAGGTCCTCCCAGTCGCGGTCCATGTTGCGGTACCGGTTCAGGGCGCCGGTCAGGCCGGTGCGTTCGAACTCCCCGGCGTAGACGTCGAGGTCCTCCTCGCTCAGCCAGGCCGGGAGCGGGCCGGCGGGGAAGCGGTCGCGCAGCCGACCGCCTCGGGCGACGAAATGCGGGTCGGGCTCGCCCTCGGCGGGCATGGTGTCGCCGGACAGCGCCGCGTAGAACCCGGCGAGCCAGCCCCGGACGTCGGGCTCGATCTCCGCCTCGGCGCGGCCGGGCTGCTGGAAGTAGGAGACGTAGAACTCCTGCTCGGGGCCGCCGATCCTGCCGAAGACGTCGGTGGGGCGGGGGCCGCCGGGCGGCGCGTACGGGACGCTCAGCAAGCCGACCGCGCGGAAGACTCCGGGGTGGAGCAGGGCGGAGGCGGCGGCGATGTTGGAGCCCCAGTCGTGGCCGACGATCACCGCGCTCTCCTCGCCGAGGGCGCGCACGACGGCGACGTTGTCCTCCACCAGGTCGAGCATGCGGTAGGCGTCGGTCGCGGCGGGCTTGGAGGAGCGGCCGTAGCCGCGTACGTCGATCGCCACTGCCCTGTACCCCGCCGCGGCGAGGGCCGGGAGCTGGCGGCGCCAGGAGTACCAGGACTCGGGGAAACCGTGCACGAGCAGGACCAGCGGGCCGGTGCCCTGCACGGCCAGGTGCAGGCGCCCGGCAGGTGCCTCGATGGTGCGGTGGCCAAGTGCGGTGGTCGGCGCGGATTGCATGGGGAGTTCTCCCAGGTCGCGGATGGGCGGCGGATACCCATTGATCATGCGGCGCGGCGGCCACCGGGTGCGAGAAGCGTTGCCATCCTGGCAAGCTTGCAGGCCAGGGCGATGAAGCGGCACGGCGGGAAGGAACAGGAACGTGGCAGAAGACGACGTGGCCCGGACGCTGGCGGCGATGGGGCCCCGGCTGCGGGCCGTGCGGGAGCGCCGCGGCGTCACACTCTCCGACGTCTGCCGCGCGACCGGTATCTCGCCCAGCACTCTCTCGCGGATCGAGACCGGCCGGCGCAAGCCCACCCTGGAGGTGGTGCTGCAGTTGGCGAAGGAATACGGAGTCGGCCTGGACGAGCTGGCCGGCACCGCACCCGACCCTGCGGCCGAGCCCCGCAGCACGGCGCCGTACAGCTTCGGCGACGACAAGGCGGTGCTGCCGCTGACCCGCTACGTCGGCGGCCTGCACGCCCACAAGCACGTCCTGCCCGCAGTCGCCCAGCCGCCTGGGCGCCCCCGGCAGGTGTCCCACGAGGGATACGAGTGGCTGTGCGTCCTGTACGGGCGGCTGTGGCTCGCACTCGGCGGTCAGGACCTCGTCCTGACCGCCGGGGACGTCGTCGAATTCGACACCCGTACACCCCACGCAGTCGCGAACGCCGGATCCGACGGACCGGTCGAATACCTGATCATGTTCGGGCCGCAGGGAGAACGTCCACGGCAGCGCACCCCTCCAGTAACTGGTCGCGAGGCCCGGTGACCTGAATACCCGGCCGGCGCCGGTGGTGAGGGTGGTTCCGACACGTCAGCCGGCTCTCCGTGCCCGCTTACTCGCCAGGTGGCTGTCGGCCGTGGTCCCTGACCGACTTCTCGATGAGGCGCGCGCAGGTGGTGGCAGCCACCCGCCGGTCGCGGGAGGCCGGCTCCCGGGTGAGCAGTCCGGCCTCCTGCATACGGCGCAGGGACTTGGACACGGGGGAGTGATCGAGACCGGCCCGTTCTGTGCCTGTCCGATGGTTGATCGTCAATGCGACGGGGGAGTGGATCGTGTCGGGCGAACTGTGGTCGCTCGATGGCGACGGGCCGGCAGCGGTCCCGGAGCGACGGAACCCTGGGCCGGACCCTGAGGCCCGCCCGGCTTCGCCGTGGAGGCCGGGCAGGCAGCGCAACACCGGTCAGCGCTCGTCGGGCTTCCACCACGACAGGTTGGCGGCTGCGTGGGCCACCGGCTCGATGATCTCCCAGGCTTCGGCGATCAGTCCGTCGTCGATCCGCCAGATGTCCACGACGGCGATCGTGGGACCGGGCTCGGGGAGCTCTCGCCGTGAGTGCATGACGACGTGGTCGCCCTCGGCCAGCAGGTGGTGGATCTCCACCCGCATGTCGGCGAGCGGCGTGAGTGCTGCGTGCACGGCGGCGAGCCATTCCGTCTTGGTCGAGGAGGTCGAGTCCGGCCTGTGATGGACGAAGTCATCGCTCAGCAGCGGTTCGAGCGCGTCGACGCTGCCCGTCTCGATCAGTTCCGCCAGTGCTCGTCCAACGATGCTCTTGTGGTCTGTCGTCATGGACGCAGTGTTTCCGCGGGCGCAGCGGTTGTCGATGAAGTCCGATGTCATGGCGCGCGGCTCCACGATGAGTACTGTCGATGACCATGCATACCGTCGGGGAGCTCTTGCGGCAGTGGCGGCATCGCCGACGACTCAGCCAACTCGATCTCGCGATCGCGGCCGATGTCTCGGCTCGTCACGTCAGTCTGGTCGAGACGGGCAAGTCCCGTCCGAGCGCCGATATGGTCCTCCGGCTCGCGGACCAGCTCGATGTGCCGTTGCGCGAGCGCAACCGGCTGTTGCTCGCGGCCGGTTTCGCACCCCGGTACGCCGAGCGGCCACTCGACGACCACGCGCTGTCGGCGGCCCGGGACGCGGTCGAAAGGGTGCTCCGCGCGCATGAACCGTACCCGGCGTTGGCCTTCGGCCGCCGGTGGAACATCGTGATGACCAATCGCGCGGTCGAACCGTTCTTCGCGGACGTCGACCCCGAACTGCTGCGGCCACCGGTCAACTTGGTGCGGCTGGGACTGGACCCGCGCGGGTTCGCTTCTCTGGTCGTCAACCTGGCCGACGTGCGTGCGGTGTTCCGCTCCCGCATCACGCGTCAGCTCGACATCGCTCCCGACGCCGAACTCGCCGCGCTCTACGAGGAACTGCTGGAGCCCGACTCCGAGACCGCGTCGCGCCGATCCGTCGCATCCGATGTGGTGATCCCGATGGTCCTTCGTCTCGACGGACGAGAGGTGCGGCTGTTCTCGACCATCACCACGTTCGGCACACCCTTGGACATCACACTGGACGAGGTCGCGATCGAGTCGTACTACCCCGCGGACACGGAGAGCGCCGCGTACTTCGAGGACGAGCCCGACGGGATCAAGCCCTTGCCTGGCACACGGCCGTTACGGGGCGTCACAGAACACCGGAACTGACACCGGCGTTCTCTTCTTCCTGCCCGTCGAAAACTTCGCGTGCGCGCTCGACGGCGGGCATGTTCTGCGTGGCCCACGCCAGCAGCACATCGATGGGGTGCCGCAGGGTCTTTCCGAGAGGGGTGATCCGGTACCTGACCGCCACGGGGCGGGTGGAGACGACCTCGCGCGCGATCACGCCGTTGCGTTCGAGCCGCCGGAGCGTCGAGGTCAGCGATTTCTGCGTGACCTGGGGGATGGCGCGGCGCAGCTCGTTGAAGCGGCACGGACGTTCGCAGAGTTCGTTGAGGACGCTGAGTGACCACTTGTCGAGGATCTGGTCGAGCAGTTCGCGGTGGGGGGCATCGATGCGGAGTTCGTCGGCGGTATCCATGGCGAAACCTGGTCTCGTTGAAGTGTCCTTCTTCTACTAAGTAGCCTACAGATACCTAATCGGAGGAGAGACACCCATGTCTGTTCAGCACTTCACCCCGGAAGGCATGCTGCAGCCGGTTCCGTACCACCACGTCGCCGTGGGCACCGGCAGGACGCATGTCCACGTCAGCGGCCAGGTCGCGCGCCAGGCCGACGGGACCCCGGTCGCGCCCGGTGATCTGGCCGGGCAGGTCGCCCAGGCGCTGCGCAACACCGCCGTCGGACTCGAGGGTGCGGGCGCGTCGTTCGCGGACGTGCTGCGCCTGACCTTCTACGTGACCCGGTGGAGCCCGGAGAAGATCGGCGACTTCATGGCCGGCGTCGAGGCCGTCGCCGAGGAGATCGGCCTCCGGCTTCCCATGCCTCCGGCCTCCCTCATCGGCGTCGAGTACCTCTTCGAGCCGGATGTCCTCGTCGAGGTCGAGGCGACCGCACTCCTTGACTGATCCCTTCGAAAGGAGTCCCGGTCGCCCCGGCACAGCCGCGTGGAACCCGGCCACCCTCGGGGTGTGCGGTCAGCGGCGCAGCAGGAGGGAGGTGACTCGGAGGCGGCCGCTGTGGATCCAGACGTCGGAGTACTCGACGGGACGGTCGTCGGCGAGGTAGGTGACTTGCTGGAGGTACTGGACCGGGTCGCCCTCGGCGAGGTCGAGGGAGGAGGCGACGTCGGGACCGGCGGCCTCGGCGCCGAAGGTACGGCGGGCGGTGGCGATCTTCAGCCCGTAGGTGCCTTCGAGGACGCCGAAGAGGCTGGCTGAGGTGAAGTCGATGTTCTCGATACCGGGCGCGAGGTCGGTGCGCACGAAGTTGAAGAGCAGGGCGACCGGCCCTTGTTCGGTGCGCCGGACTCGTACCAGGCGCAGTACGGGGGTGCCCGGGGCCACGTCCAGCAGGGCGGCGACCGGCTTGGGCGGCGCGATCAGCGCACACTCGCGCACCGTCGTCGTGGTCACCACGCCCTGGTCGGCGAAGTCCTCGGACAGGGTGCTCAGCTTCTGCGCGATGGCGGGCTCGATCGTCGTCGAGGTCACGAAGGTGCCCCGGCCGCGGACCTGGCGCAGCAGGCCCTCCTCGATGAGCGTGGTCAGCGCTCTGCGCAGGGTGCCGCGGCTGACGCCGAACTCCTGGGCCAGCTCCGGTTCGCTCTTGAGGCGGTAGTGCGGCGGCCATTCGCCGCTGGCGATCCGCAGCCGGATGTGCTCCGAGATCTGGACGTGGATCGCCGTGGGGACGTCCCGTTTGATGCCGGGGAGCCCGCCGTTGTCGGCCGTCACCGTGGTCGCATCTCCTCTTTCTGCTCTCACCGGGGGCGGAATGCCGCCCCCGGTGCGGGTGCCGTGGCCCCGGCCGCGGTGGGCGGCCGGGGCCACGGCGGTGGCGGGTGGTCAGTAGCTGGCGGTGGAGGAGTCTCCGGTGTCGGTGATGATCGCCAGGCCGGCGCTGGTCCCGAGCAGGCAGGCGCCCGCCCGCAGGAGCTCCAGGCCCTGGCTGTAGCTCTTGATCGAGCCGGATGCCTTCACCCGGACTCCTTCCCGTGCCCGGTCAACAAGGTAACGAACGCTGGCGGGATTCGCAGTCTCGATCTGGCCGCTGCTGGCGTTCTTCAGGAAGGACGCGCCCGCCTCCATGGCGAGTTCGACCGCGGCCTCCTTTTCGGCGTCGGTCAGCAGAGGCAGTTCCAGCATGACCTTGACGGGCAGGCCGCAGGCGCGCACGACGCCGGCGATGTCCTCGCGGAAGTCGTCGTAGCGGCCGCTCTTGAGCCAGCCGACCTGCACGCCGATGTCGAGCTGGTCGGCGCCGAGGCGGGCGATCTCGGCGGCCTCGGCGGCCTTCCCGGCGCTGGTCATGACGCCGACGGTCGGGAAGTCCAGGGCGGAGGCCACCTCGACGCCGGTGCCCTTCAGCTCGGCGACGACGACCGGCAGCCAGGAAGCGGGGACCATCGCCGCGTTGAAGCCGTGGGTGACGGCCTCCTGGGCGTGGGCGATCATCTCGTTGCGTGTCGCGTCCGGGTCGATCTTGGTGTGCTGGATGAAGGGCGCCAACTCGGCCGGGGTGAGGTCGAGTTCGGCGGGGATGACGGTGATTTCGGACACGGGGTGATCTCCCTTGGGTGGGGGCGGCAGGAGTCCGGCGGATCGGCCGCCGGTTCTTCTTCCTTGGCTGCCGCCGCGAGTTGACGATGGTGTCGGCGCGCGCGTGCGGGCCGGTGCGGCTCAGACCTTGGAGGCGTACTGCTCCGGGACGACGACGCCTTCGCCGCCGAACCAGCGGGGCGCGTCGACGCCGCAGTAGAGGCCGATGTTGCCCCAGGGCTCGAAGGCTCCGGTGCGCACCACGGCCTTGGCCTCGCGGGCGAGGTCGCCGAGGACCTCGGCGTGCGGGCGGGTGGTGAACTCGGCGCCGGTGAAGCGCTCGTGCAGCCAGGAGTCGAGGCGGGGATTGTGGCTCGGGACGTCGTCGGCGCGGACCACGCCTTCGACGACCAGTTCGTCGGCGATCAGGGCGAGGACGGTGCGCAGGTCGGGCAGGTTCTCGGCGAGCGCCAGGTCGATGCGGTGCGCGTCGCGCGGCACGGGGAAGCCCGCGTCGACGACGAGGAGGAGGTCGGTGTGGCCGAGGGTGGCGAGAGTGGCGCTGAGTTCGGCGTTGAGGATGCCGGAGCGCTTCATGTCGGGTTCCTTTCGGGTGGGGCCTTGGAAGCGGGGGAGTAGCGGGTCTGCGGGGCGGGCGGGGTCAGGCCGCGGCCGGTGCCGCTCCGGTGGCGAGGGTCATCACGGATTCCTCGGTGGCGTCGGCGGAGTCGACGACGGCGACGAGGCGGCCTTCGCTCATCACCGCGATGCGGTCGGTCAGGGTGAGGAGTTCGGGCAGGTCGGAGGAGGAGCAGAGGATGGCCAGGCCCTTGTCGGCGAGCGCGGTGAGCTGGGCGTAGATCTCGGCCTTGGCGCCGATGTCCACGCCACGGGTGGGCTCGTCGAGGATGAGCACGCCCGGGTCGATGGCGAGCCAGCGGCCGAGGACGGCTTTCTGCTGGTTGCCGCCGGACAGGCTGGTGATGGGCTGGGTCATGGTGGCGGTCTTGACCCGCATCCGCTTGGCCTGGTCGGTGGCGGCCGCGTCGAAGGCGCGGCGGCGGATCAAGCCGAGCCGGCTGAATGCCTTGGTGGTGAGGGCGCCGACGTTCTCGCCGACGCTCATCGTGGTCAGCAGGCCCTGGGCGCGTCGCTCGCCGGGGACGAACGCCAGTCGGCGTTCGACGCTGGCGATCGGGTTGCGCCGTGGGTAGGGCCGGCCGAGCAGTTCCACGGTGCCGCCGGTGCCGGGATCCGAGCCGAAGAGGTTGTGGAGGAGTTCGACGCGGCCGGAGTCGGGGAGTCCGGCGATGCCGAGGATCTCTCCGGGGCGCAGGCTGAAGGAGACGTCCTGGTGGCGCTTGCCGCTCAGAGCGCGGACCGTGAGGGCCGGTTCGGCGGCGGGTGTGGCGGCGGCTGTGGCGCGGCGGGTGAGCTGGCCCAGTTCGCGGCCGACCATGGCGGCGACGGCCTGGTCGGGGGTGGTGTCCTGGCTGCGCCAGGAGGCGACGTGGCCGCCGTCCCGCAGGACCTGGATGTGGTCGGCGAGGCGGAAGACCTCCGGCATGCGGTGGGAGACGTAGAGCATGGTCGTCCCGGCGGCCTTGAGCTTGTCCATGAGGGCGAACAGGCGGTCGGCCTCGGCTGGGGTGAGCATCGCGGTGGGTTCGTCGAGGATCAGGACGCGGCAGCCCCTGGCGAGGGAGCGGGCCACCACGACGAGCTGCTGGGTGGCCAGGTCCAGGGTGCGCACGGAGGCGCCCGGGTCCAGGCGGAGGTCGAGTTCGGCGAGGAGTTCGGTGGTGCGCTCCCGCATGCGGCGCTGGGAGGGGAACCAGCGGTTGCCGGGTTCGACGCCGCTGAGGATGTTCTCGGCGATGGTGCGGTCGGGCAGCAGCGACAGTTCCTGGGGGACGATGGCCACGCCGTGCCGGCTGAGCATGGTGGCCGGTTCGAAGGAGGTGACCTCCTCGCCGAAGACGGTGACGGTGCCCTCGCTGGGCGGCTGCAGGCCGGCCAGGATCTTGAGCAGGGTCGACTTGCCGGCGCCGTTCTCCCCGAGGAGGGCCGTGATGTCGCCGGCGGGGACGTCGAAGGAGACGTCGTGCAGGGCGCGGACCGGTCCGAAGTTGCGGGTGAGGCCCCGGATCTGGACGGCCGGCCCGTCGGCGGCCGGGTGCGTGGTGCGGTGCGGGCCGCCCGGGGAGGCGTCGTGGGGTGCGGGGGTCATCAGTCCTCCACGGTCGCGTCGGCGAGGTTGTCGGGGGTGACGAACTGGGCGCCGGTGTCCACGCCCTTGATCTCGGTGCCGTCGGTGAGGAAGTCGTGCAGCACCTTGACGGCCTGGTAGCCCTGCTCGGTCGGGTTCTGGCTGATGCTGAAGTCCAGGACGCCGCGCTCGATGTACTCGGCGGTCTGGGTGAGCAGGTCGAAGCCGCCCATGGTGATGTCGTCGGCCTTGCCGGACTGGGCCACCCACTTGGCGGCGGCCGTGGTGGAGCAGCAGTCGAGGCCGGCGACGGCGACGACGTTGGACTGGCCGGACATGGTGGACTCGACGGTGTTGTAGGCGCTGTTGGGCTCGTTGCCGACGTTGACCGGGCCGACGATCTTCAGGCCGCTGCCGTCAAGGCCCTCCTTGAAGCCGTTGAAGCGGTCGTGCGACCAGCCGGCGCCGGTGTCGACGGAGAAGACCACGACGGACTTGCCGTTGACGTCGCCCTTGAGGTCCTTGCGGAGTTGTTCGGCCTGGGCCTTGCCGGAGCCCTTGAGGTCCTGGCCGACGAATCCCATCTGCTCGGAGTCGGGGTTGTCGGTGTTGAAGGAGATGATGGGGATGCCCGCCTTGTAGGCCTGGCTGATGACGGGCTTGAGGGCGTCGCTGGAGGCGGAGGAGACGGCGAGACCGTCGACGGCCTTCTGCTGGATGAGCGTCTGGATCTCGGAGACCTGCTTGGCGGCGTCGCCGCCGGTGGGGCCGATGAGGGAGACGTCGGCGCCCAGCTCCTTGCCGGCCTTCTTCATGCCGGCGCCGATCGGCGTGGCGAAGGCGAGGGACGGGTCGTGGTAGCTGAGCTTGATGCGCATCGGCTTGTCGTCGTCGATCCGCTGCTGGATGTACGGGGCGAGCGTGAAGGAGCCGTCGGCGGAGCCGCCGGAGCCGCTGTCGGCGGAGGTGACGGCGCCGCACGCGGTGAGGCAGAGGGCCGCGGCGGCGGCGGTGGCGGCGGTGAGGCTTCTGAGGAGGGTGCGCGGGGACATGAGGGCTCCTTCGTCGGGGTTCCGTGGGTCTGTAGGAGGCGGGGGGGAGGAAGGGCCGGTGGGGCGGCGGTGGCAGTGCGGTCCGAGCCGCCGGTGGTGCCGGGGTGCGGGCTTCCGCGGGGGTGTACGGGTGCGGGACGGCGTGGGTCAGGCGCGGGTCTTGCGCTTGCGCTGCCAGGTGTCGGCCGCGACGGCGGCGACGATGACGAGGCCGGTGACGACGGTCTGCCAGAAGGACGAGATGCCCTTGATGTTGAGGATGTTCTGGAGGAGGCCGATGAAGGCGACGCCGATGACGGTGCCCCACATCGTTCCGGAGCCGCCGAAGAGGGCGGCGCCGCCGATGATGACGGCCGAGATGACGGTGAGTTCCAGGCCCTGGCCGGTCACGCCCTGGACGTAGGAGAGGAAGGACAGGCCGAGGACGCCGGCGAGGCCCGCGGTGAAGCCGGAGAGGACGAAGGCGGTCAGCTTGACCCGCTTGACGTTGACTCCGACGAGCCGGGCGGCCTCCTGGTTGCCGCCGACCGCGTAGGTGTTGAAGCCGAAGCGGGAGCGGGCCAGCAGGACGACGCCGATGGCGGCGACGGCGGCGAAGAAGACGAACTGCATGGGCACGAGGCCGAACAGCCGTCCCTGGCCGAGCAGGTTGAACTCCGCGACGCCGGGCTGGGAGGAGCTCAGTGAGATCGGGGCGCCGTCGGAGATGAGCAGGGCGATGCCGCGGAAGACGCTGAGCGTGCCGAGGGTGACGATGAAGGACGGGACGCCGAGGACCACCACGGCCAGGCCGTTGAAGAGTCCGGCGAGGACGCCGACCGCGAGGCCGACGAACATGGCCGCGGGCCAGCTCCAGCCGTCCGATATGAGCATGCCGGTGGAGATCGCGGACAGCGCGTAGGTGGAGCCGACCGAGAGGTCGATCTCACCGTTGAGGATGACGAAGGTCGCCCCGACGGCCATGATGCCGATCTGCGCGATCTGCTGGCCCACCGAGAGGAGGTTGTCGGACTGGGCGAAGGTCGGCGAGAGCACGGTGCCCAGGAGGAAGAGCAGGACGAGCGCGGCGAAGACGCCGGCCTCCCGCGCGTGCAGCAGTCTGCGCAGCGCGAGCGGGGACTGCCGGGTGCTCGCGTCGGACGACGGTGCCGCGGTGGAGGGCGGCTTGGTGGTGGTCGAGGTCACGAGGCACTTCCAATCAGGGCGTTCAGCTGGGCTCGGGTGGGCAGGGCGGGGATGACGCCCGCGATCGACACGGTGTGCGCGCCCGCTGTGGCGGCGAACTCCACGGCTCGGTCGACGGGCCGGCCCTCGGCCAGGGCGACGGCCAGGGCGGCGGTGAAGGAGTCCCCGGCGCCCGTGGTGTCCACGACCGTCCGGGCCGGATGCGGGGGCACCGCCATGACGCCGGTGTCCTGGGCGACCAGCGCGCCCTCGCCGCCGCGGGTGATGACGACGGTGCCGCCGGTGCGCCCTTGCAGCGCGCGGGCCAGGTCCTCGTCGCCGAGCCCGTGCCCCTCGTCGAGGCCGAGGAGGACGGGGGCCTCTGTCTGGTTGGGCGTGAGCACGTCGATGAGGGGCCAGCACGCGTCGGGCAGCGGCCGGGCGGGGGCCGGGTTGAGCAGGGTGCGGGTGCCGCTCTCGCGTCCGGCACGGAGGGCGGCGACGACGGCTTCCTCGGGGATCTCCATGGAGACGACGAGGATGTCGGCGGAGGCGATCTCGGCACGGAAGGCGTCGACGGCGGCGGCGTCCAGGTCGTCCAGGGCGCCGGGGGCGATGGCGATGCGGTTCTCCCCGGACGGCTCGACCAGGATGAAACCCACCATGGTGGGCGCTCCGGCGGTGACCACGTGCTGGGCGCTCACCCCTTCGCGCCGCCACAGCTCGCGGGCGGAGCGGCCGAACTCGTCGTCGCCGACGGCGGTGAGCAGCGCGACCTCGGCGCCCAGCCGGGCGGCGCCGACGGCCTGGTTGCTGCCCTTCCCGCCGGCGCCCGAGTCGAAGAGGCCGCCCGAGACGGTCTCACCGGCTGCGGGCGCCTTGGGGACCCGCATGGTCAGGCCGGCTCCGTAACTTCCGACAACCGCGATCTTCATCGGCACACGCCTTTGTGTATGGACAACCATGGACAAGCGAGAGCGTAGGTACAGGGATGTCCATAGTCAATGGTTGTGCGCGCAGCGAATGCCGAACACGAGACATCCGGCCCTCAAGTCCCTCACCTGGCGGCAAACGAGCAGCTCAGAAACCACCGCCACCCCACCTGCACCCAGCCGCAGAGGTCGCAACCCTGCCGACGGCTCCACAACCGCCTCCACAGCCAGACAGCCCGCGCCACCGCAGGCACCAACACTGCTTGTTGGCCAGGTGTATTGGCGGCCGCAGGCGGATGTGTGCGGGCGCTGCGCGATCCGGACCGGCCCTGTCCGGCCGTTACGCACTCCCGGTCCGGAGGTGGACAGCCGCTCGTCCCCTCCACCGCCTCCACACGAAGACCGCCCCTGGCGCCGCACCACCCTTGCCTCGAAGCGTGAGCTGTGGCTGACTGGCAACGGCGCCGAGCGGGAGCAGGGGCATGGGCAACGGCAACTGGGTCGTGACAGCGGAGTACTACAGCGACACGTACAGGACCGAGTTCATCCGCCGCGGGCTGGAGACGAAGGACGAGGCACTGAAGGCCCTCCGCGCCGCCCTCCACACGTACTCACCCAGCAAGAACATTGTCGAGAAGCGGCGCCGCGTGTACCGCTTCGCCGAGCAGGAGTCATACCTGGTGGTGATCAAAGGCAAGCTGACGGAGTGGGAGTGCACCCTGCGCATCGCGGAGCTGGTCTCGGACTCGAGTGACCCTGCGGTGGCCACGCGGGCGCGTGGGGACGGCGACGCGGCAGGGGCTGCTGACGGACCGCAGGACCGGATCCCGCCCGGCTACTGAGCAACGGTCCGGGTTCCTCCCGGGTCGGTGGCCTGCAGGAACCGCGGCCTTGCGTCCAGCGCCTGTCCGTTGGGGTGCCTGATGGCCAGTAGCCTGCTGCCAGCTGTGTGCCGGGGGGAGAGAGCTGACGTGGTGAATATCCTGTCCGTGGCCATCGGGGCTGGTTTCGGTCTCATAGGGGCCGTGTTCGGGTCGTGGTTCACCGCGCGTCGGCAAGACCGCATGTGGCTGCGCGAACAGAAGCTGAAAGCCGGGGTCGGCTTCAACGCCGCCGTGGTCCAGCTCATCGACTACCTTCGGGAGAACCGGCTGAGTGACGACGGCGCCGGGGCCAACGAACTGGCGGGCCGGCTGCAGGAAGCCCGGTCGGCCCTCTACCTGCTGTGCGCCGACGACACCGTCGATCTCGCCGACGCCCTGGCACGTCGGGTCTGGAGTTCCCGGCCCAGCGAGGGCAGCGACGACCGCAGGGCCGAGCACCGGGAGACAGAGGAACTCCTGCGCCGATTCACCCATCAGCACCGGCGAGAGATCGCCAGGACCTAGTCTCTGGATGGGCGCAGGTGTCGCGGCTCGCGGCGGATACGGGCCGACGGGACGATGCTGTCCCCGAGGACGACGATCAGTCCCGTGCGGCTTCCCGCGGGGCGTGCCGGCGGTATCAACCTGACCGGGCCGAGCGCTGCGAGACGCTGCACGCGGGACCATGCCTGCGGGGCGCCCCGCACCTCACCGCAGGGCGCGTCGCGGTGTGTTCAGGCGCCGCCCTTGCGGAGCATGTCGTCGATCCGGGCGCCCTCCGCCGCCCCGACCCCCTCCGTACCGAGGGGGACACCCAGCGCCTCGGCGAGCGCACGGTGGTGGACGTCGACGGCCGACTCGATGAGCGTCGCCAGATCGTCCAGAGCGGTGCGCGCCCGGCGCCACCCGGTGAGGAAGACGCAGGCCCCGACCACGAGGGCCGGCCACCACACGATCCCCACCAGCGCGTAGAGGCAGGCCCAGCCGGCCAGGGACACCGCATCCGCGAAGGCGGCCCGCGCGCTGATCACGGGCCTGCGCGCCTCGTCGCCCAGCAGCAGCCACAGCCGGGGCCAGGCCGCCGAGGCGTCGAACCAGTACTGCGCCCGCGTCCGCGCCTCGACCAGCCTGATCCGGTCGCTCATCCACGTCCGACGCTGCGGCAGATACGCCGCCACGGTCTCCACCCCGGCCCGCTCGGCCGCGCGCACCGCCCTACGGCGCCGCCGCCCGCCACCGGAGGGCCTGGCGCTCAGCCACACCCGCTCGACGGCCACGCCCAGTTCACTCGCGAGCGCGCCCACCACGCCCGCCGCGAGCAGCGCCAGGCCGACGTCCACCGCCGCCCCGGACGGCTCCCGGTGCCAGCCGTGCCACACCGACTCGGCCCACACCCGCAACTCGTCGGCGCTCAGCGCCCCTTCGTGACCGAGGTGCCGGCCCGCCACCCCTACGGTGACCAGCAGCAGGCCCGGCAGGAGCACGGCGGTGAACCAGCGGCTGTTCACATGCCGGTTCAGTTCGGCGAGTACACCCGTGACCATCGCAGGTCACGCCGTCGGCCGCATGGCCGCACCGAAGGCGTGGCACACCGGTACATGCCCCTGCGCGTCCCGCCCCGCCGTCCGGTCGCACCGCTCACGCGGACAGACGTAGGTGCCCGTGCCGACCGGCGTCGGCCGTGTGACGCCCGGGAAGCCGACCAGGCCGAGCACGTCGCGGCCCGACCAGGCTCGGACGACCTCAGGGTCCCCGTCCCGTACCCACTTGCGCACCGCGCGCAGCGCCGAACCGCCTTCCTGGACCCGGGCCACGTCCCGGTCCAGCCGCTCACCGACACCCGTCCGTCGCGCCTGCTCGCGCAGCCCCGGCAACCGGGCACACCATATGGCGAGCGCCTCGGACTCGGTCGGTTCCTCGGACGTCATGGACCCTCCGCGCAAGGTCGGTCACTCTGGGGTGAACGGTCGTATCGTTGTGTGCCTGTCGTGTCGTCAGGGTGCCACAGGCCAGGTGGGTGACGGCGGGGAAAAGGATGGGGCGGGATGAGGTTACGGGCCTGGGGCGATCCCGAGCGGCGGATCGAGGACAGCGTCACCCGGTACCTGAGCACCGGACGCGCGGCCGAGGTCGCCCGTACTCAACTCCTGAGTGATGCCGACAAGTTGCTGGCTCAAGTCGCCGAGGCGCCGCCCCGCTCGCCCGAGCGGGAGCGGGTCCTCACTCTGGTGGGCCTGCTCTACCTCGCCCGCGAACTGGTCCTGCGCCAGGGCGCCGTACTTCCCGAGGCCTCTTACATCGCCGCGGCCCTGGGCCTGCTGCACGACACCCGGCCGCAGTTGCTCCCCGCGCCCCTGTGGGACCTGGCCGTGGAGTTCGGGGCCGACCCGGAGACCCGCGCCGAGACCGCCGCCTCGTTCGCGCAGGCCGAGAAGGACGGCGGCGCCGATCCCGTCGCCTTCCTCGTCGCATTGGAAAACGCGGTGGCCGACCTGCCCCCGGCCCATCCGCGCCGGTGCCCCTACGCCCTGCTCCTCGCCGTCCACTGGCTCGAACGCGCCGTGACCTTCGAGGACGCGGGCGACCTCGACCGCGCCGAAGGGTGGGGACGCTCCGCACTCGCACTCACCGCCACCGGCGACCCCACACGCGTCGCCGCGCTGCACGCACTCGTCGCCACCCTCACCCGCCGGACGGACCGGCACGACACGGCCGCCCACGCGGCAGCCGCCGTACGGATGTGCCGCAAGTACCTCGCCGCCGTACCGCCCGGCCAAAGTGAACACCTCGCCGCCCGCTTCACGTTGGGCACCGTCCTGCAGGCCCGCCACGCCCACACCCGGGCGTCGCGGGACCTCGACGAGGCGGTGGACGTGCTGCGGGGCGCCGTCGCCGACGCCAGGCCCACAGGCGGCCCGTCGCCGGACCAGCTCAGGAGCTTCGCGGCGACGCTGTACGACCGCTACGTCCGCGAGCACGCCCAGGAAGACCTGGACGAGGCGCTGGGCGCGATGAAGGAGGCCGTGTCCACGGCCGCCGCGCGTGGCGGTCCGGCGGCGGCTTCGGCCCTGCGGACCGAACTGGTCGCCCTGGAACGGGAGAACGCCGCCGGCCGTGCCCTGGACGTGACCCGCCGGCCGCTCCGCCGCCCACCGACGCCCCACCAGCGAGCCGAGGAGGGGCGCGAACTGGTCGACCGCTCCCAGACACCGGAGGGGGGAGGCCTGCTCGACCTCGACCAGGGCATCGAACTGCTCGGCGGCGCCCTGCGCGACCTGCCCCCGGACTTCCCCGACCGCGCGCCCTACGCCGCCTATCTGGGCCAGGCCCTGCTGAACCGCTATGCGGCCGAGCAGGACGCGGCGGACCTGGACGCGGCCGAGGAGTCGGTCCGGCAGGCGGTGCGGCTGTGCCCCGAGGGCGACGGCAACCAGGTGCCGTTCCGCACCCTGCTCGCCATGATCGCCGACGCCCGCCACCAACGCCTCGGCACGCCCGAGACCCGCGACGCGGCCGTCCAGCGGTGGCGAGACCTGCTGTCCCGGCCGCTCGACCTGACCGGATACCGCCGACGGACCCTGCACCGGCTCGGTGCCCACCTCGTCGCCCGCCACGAGGACTCCGGCACCCTCTCCGACCTCGACGAGGGCGTGGACGCCCTAAGGCAGGCCCGCGACGCTGCCGGCCCCGCCGACGGGGAACACGGCCCCGTCGCCCTCGACCTCGCCGCCGCCCTGCTCCGCCGCCAGGAACACAGCGGCACCGCGCGCGACCTCGACGAGGCTCACACCTGCCTGACGGCCGCGCTGGACCGCCTCCCGCCCGACGACCCCCGGCACACCCGCGCCCGCGACCTGCTGGCCACCGTGACCGAACGCCGGCGCGAGATCCACACCCGCCACGAGGAGAAGGCGGTACCGGTCCTGCGCTCCAGCACCTTCGTCTCAGGCCCGGCCGACCCGCCCGCCGTGCCGGCCGGCCAGGCGGGCGGCGACCCCGACGACCCCAGCTCCGTCGTCCGTCACAGCAACCGCGTCAACACCCTCATCGGACATTTCCGGCACACCGGCGACACCGAGGCCCTCACGGAGGCCGTCGACATCAGCCGCCGCCTGCTCACCGGCATGCCGGACACCCACCCCTACCAGGCGCTCGTCCACGCCGACCTGGGCGCCGGACTGCTGCTGCGCTTCGAGCACGAGGGCGACCCCCGCGACCTCGACGCCGCCGTCGACCACCTGCGCCGAGGCGCGCACGGTCCCGACGCCACCGTCCAGCAACTGCGCAACCAGCTGAACCGCCAGGACCTCACCGTCGAGGAACTCGACCGCATGACCGGCGGCTCGCTCGCCGGAGTCCTCGAACTGACCGGCGGACGCGGCAAGGAACTCGCCCACCTCGCCGGAGCCCTCGTCCGCCGCTTCGAACGCGACGGCGCCGCAGGCGACCTGGAGGAAGCGGTCGCCTCCGCACGCCGCGCGGTCGAAACGACGCCCGCCGAGAGCACCGTCGACCTGCACGACCGGCAGTCCATGCTCGGCCTCGTCCTGCTGACCCGGTACCGGCACACCGGCCACCGCACCGACCTCGACCAGTGCGTCGACTCCGGACGCGCCGTCCTCGCCCTGACCGACGACATCGTGGGCGGCCCGCCCGGCGAGCACCGGCGCAGCGCCCTCACCGCCCTGTGCAACCGCCTGCGCATCCGCTACCTGCTCACCGACGACGCCGACGACCTCGAGGAGTCCGTCGCCGCCGGACGGGAGGCCGCGCGACTCCAGCCGCCGGGAACCTCGGACAAGCACCTGCGGACCAACCTCGGCCTCGCCCTGTGGGATCGGTGGGCACGGCACGGCGAGGCAGCCGACCTCGACGAGGCGATCGACCTCACCGACACGGTCGCCCACGCGCTGCACCCCTCCTCTCCCCGACGCGCCCACGTCCTGCGCACCCTCGCCCGGATGCTGGGCGACCGCAGCCTCGCCGGACCGGCCGCCGCCCACCCCGGCGACGCGGCCCGCTGCCTGGCCCTGTCCCGCGAGGCGGCCACCCACGCCGACACCTCGCCCCCGGCCGAGCGCCTCCAAGCCGCCGTCGCCTGGGGCGACTTCGCCGCCGCCCGCGCCGCCGACGGGAAGGGCGACTGGGCCGAGGCCGCCGACGCCTACGCGGCCGCCGTCGACCTGCTCGCGCTTCTCACCTGGCGCGGACTGCCCCGCGGCGACCGAGAGCGCCGCCTCGCCCCGTACGCCCACCTGGCCACCGACGCCGCCGCCTGCGCGGTCCTCGCCGGGTGGCCCGAACAGGCCGTCGAACTTCTCGACCAGGGCCGCTCCGTCCTGTGGAGCCAGGTCCTCGACACCCGTACCGACCTCACCGCGCTGCACACCGCCCACCCCGATCAGGCGGCCCGCCTGGAGGAACTGCGGGCGGGCCTCGACGACCTGCCCGACGGCCGTACCGGACCCGATGACGACGCCGAGTACCGGCGCCGCCTGGCCCGTGCCTGGGACACCCTGCTCGACGAGATCCGGCTCCTGCCGGGCTTCGCGCACTTCCTGAAGCCGCTGCCCTTCGCCGACCTCTCGGCCGCGACCGCCGGCGGCCCCATGATCCTCGTCAACGTAAGCCGGTTCCGCTGCGACGCCCTCGTTGTCACCCCCGGCCGGGTCCATGTCGTCCCCCTGCCCGGCTTGACCGCTCCCGCGGCGCAGCGCCGCACGCGGGACTACCTCGCCGCCCTCGAACGCCTCGACGACCCCGGGACGCCTACCGGACCCACCCAGCAGGCCCTGCTGAGCACCCTGGAGTGGCTGTGGGACACGGTCGCCGCGCCGGTCCTCGATTCCGAGCTAGCCCCGTCCTGGCGGGGCGGACGCGTGTGGTGGTGCGCGACCGGCCCGCTCGCCCTGCTGCCCCTGCACGCCGCCGGCTACCACGACCCCGACGACGAGCGCGAGTACGACGCCGTCCTGGCCCGCGTGGTCTCCTCGTACATGCCGACCCTGCGCGGCCTCCTGCGGGCCCGGCGCCCCACCGCGCCGCCCGACCACGTACGCCGGCTGCTGATCCTGGCCCTCGGCGACCCACCGCCGTACGCGTCCCACCTCACCCCGCTGCCCGGCGCCCGCCAGGAGGCCGAAGCGCTGCGCCGCCGCTTCCCCGAACGGCACACCCTGCGGCTCGGCGCGGCCGCCACCGCCCAGCAGGCGCTGTACCTGCTCGACGGCCACACCTGCGTCCACTTCGCCTGCCACGCCGGCCAGAACCTCGCCGACCCCAGCAAGGGCGCCCTGTACCTGCACGACCGGCCGCTCACGGTCACCGACCTGGCCCGACTCGACCTGGAGACGCCCCAGTTGGCCGTGCTCTCCGGCTGCCAGACCGCCGTCGGCGGCACCGACCTGCCCAACGAGGCCATCCACCTGGCGGCGGCCCTCCTCCTCGGCAACTTCCGGCACGTCGTCTCCACCCTGTGGCCCATCGGTGACGACAGCGCCCGCGCCCTGACCGACGAGGTGTACGCCCTGCTGGGCGACCCCGCGGGCCGCATCCACCCCTCCCGCACACCCCGGGCCCTCCACCGCGCGGTCCTGGAGGCCCGCCGCCGCGCCCCCGACGCCCCGCTCGGCTGGGCCTCACACGTCCACTTCGGGCCGTAGGAAGGCGAGGCGGTAAGCCGCAACCGAGGACCTGAGTCAGCTCGCCGCTTCGACGTACGACGCCAGGTTGGCCAGCGAGGAGGCGATCCCGGCCTCATGGTCCGCTTGGCCGATGCCGGGTGGCACGTCGGTGGCGGTGACGGTCACCTCGGTCCCGTCACCGACGGCGGCGAGGCGCCAGGTCATGGTCATGGTGCCTGCGTACGACGGATCGTCGGCCTCGAACACCGCCCGCTGCACCACACACTCCGGTGGCACCAAGTCGGCGAACCCGACGTCGACGACGTCCGTCGCCTCCGAGGTCTTGCCGGGGCTGTCGGTGGAGTCGAGGTAGGTGAGGATCATCCGGAACCCGCCGCCAGGCCGGGGATCCCACCGCTCGACCCGCCCGCGCATTCCGTCCGGCGGCAGCCAGGCCTCGAGCGACTCCCGGTCGAGGAGGGCGCCGTAGACAGTCGCCGGTGGTGCCGCGATGACCCGGCTGGCGCGGTCGGTCCTGCTCATGGCCCGAGCCTAGGGCCCAGAACGTTCTGCTGAGCCCATACTCATAGAACGACAATCCCTGCAACGATCATGAACCACGGCTCCCGTGTCCGTTCTGCCCCGCGTTACGGCGGGTATCTCGGTGGGGAAGCCCCTGTAAGGAGGGCGGTGCGATGCCGTGGTTCGTATGGTTGCTTGCCGCGGGGGTGCTGGGCGCCGCGGAGTTCTTCACCCTGACACTGGCCTTCGGGCTGATGGCGGGCGCGGCGTTGGTGGCCGCCGTGGTCGCAGGTGCGGGCATCGGCATGCTCGGCCAACTCGTCGCCTTCGCGACAACAGCGGCAGCGGGTCTTGTCATCGTCCGTCCCGTCGCGCTGCGGCACATGGCGCAGACCCCCCTCACACGCGAGGGCAGTGACGCGCTGATCGGCAAACGGGCCGAGGTCGTACAGGAGGTCACCGCAACGCACGGCCTGATCAAGCTCTCGGGCGAGGAATGGTCAGCCCGCGCACTCGACGAGAGCCATGTGATACCCATCGGAGCGCTGGTGGACGTCATGGAGATCGAAGGCGCCACAGCCATCGTCTACCCCCGCGAGCTCCTTCCGTGAACGGCTGAACGCGCACAGCGACGGAGGCACACTGTGGATCCAGTTGTCATCCTTATTCTTGTGGCGGCCATCGTCGTCGTCTTCCTCGTGGCCTCCACCGTGCGGATCGTCCCGCAGGCGCGCCGTTACAACATCGAGCGGTTCGGCCGATATCGCCGCACGCTGCAACCCGGCCTGAACGTCGTCGTGCCGGTGGCGGACCGCATCAACACCAAACTCGACGTGCGCGAGCAGGTCTACTCCTCCGACCCCAGGCCGGTGATCACGGAGGACAACCTCGTGGTGAACATCGACACCGTGCTCTACTACCAGATCACGGATCCACGGGCGGCGGCCTACGAGGTCGCCGATTACCTGCACGCGATCGATCAGCTCACCGTGACCACGCTGCGCAACGTCATCGGCAGCATGGACCTGGAGGAGACGCTCACCTCGCGTGAGGAGATCAACTCCCGGCTGCGCGCCGTGCTCGACGACGCCACCGGAAAGTGGGGCATCCGGGTCAACCGCGTCGAGATCAAGGCCATCGATCCACCGCACACCATCAAGGAGGCGATGGAGAAGCAGATGCGGGCCGAGCGTGACAAGCGCGCGGCCATTCTGCACGCCGAAGGGGAGCGGCAAGCCAAGATCCTTACTGCGGAAGGCACTAAGCAGAAGGACATCCTGGAGGCCCAGGGCACGCAACAGGCCATGATCCTTCGGGCGGACGGCGAGGCCAAGGCGGTGGAACTCGTCTTCCAGGCCGTCCATCGCAACAACGCCGACCCGAAGGTCCTGGCCTACAAGTATCTGGAGACGCTCCCGCACTTGGCGAGCAGCGACAACAACACGTTCTGGGTGATCCCGGGGGAGCTGACGGAGGCGGTGCGGACCGTCACCCGTGCGTTCGGTGACCAGCCGACGGCGGGTCCGCCCACGGCCGCGCAGCCGGAGGAAGCAGCCACCGCCGACGCCGACGACACATCGGACGCAAGCCGGGTTCCCGGGCTCGAAGCGGGCTCGGTGGTTTCGCTCGACGCCGCGGCTGCCGCTGACGAGGCAGAGAAGCAGGCCGCCGCCGCGGTGAGCGACGCCAAGGCGGAGGCCGCAGCCGCGATGTCACCCCAGGTGCCGGGCCGGGGGCAGACGTCCGGGGACTGATCCCACGTCTGGGGTCCCACTCGACCGCCAGTCCGGCACGAGAACGCATCCCGCTCGGACCACTCAGCCCCGCCAGACGTTGTCGAAGGCGTCCTGCTCGATGGCCCGCCGCTGCCGGACGGCCTCCAGTTCCCTCACCGCGTTGTGGACGGCGATCAGTACGGTCACGACTGCGTCGTCGGCCACGGCCGGGGCGTCGTCCATCGTCCGCCGGCAGCCTATGCCGAGCGCCGCCGCCAGGGCGGCCAGGACGGGCTCGTGCGACGTCCACCGGTCCGCCGCCCGGCGGCGTGCCGGCGAATCGGCCGGCACGAGGCGGCCGGTCTCGAACAGCGCCCAGCGGCGGCGTTGCCGGGTGAGCTGTCCGTCCTCCTCCATGGCGGCCCGATAGGCCGTGGACAGGCCGCGGCCCCGGCGCCACAGCCAGTCGTCGACCGACTCATACGGCACCTGCCGGGCCGACGACGACGCGGCCTCGTCCAGCAGGCGGTCCCCCGTGGGCCACGGGTTGTCCGGCACGATGTGCTCACCGTCCAGGGTGAGTGCCCGGGCGGCGAGGAGGTCGATCACCTCGGCTCCCGCGAGCGCGAGGGAGAGGTCGCCCGACTCCACGGGGCGGTCGGGCACCGCGTCCAGGGCGACGATCAACAGGTCCCGTGGGGTGGTCATGAGCGGCTCCAAAGATGAGGGCAGGGATCGGACCGGCCCAGCCGGGGGAGTGGGTCGTGGCGGTCAAGGCGTGGCGCCGGTCCCGCCCGGATCGTTGGGATGGGACTCGAGCGCGGTGACGGTGCGCGTCATCCACGGTCGCAGTGGCAGCGTGCCGAACACCTTCTCGTGGAGATCGTGCTCGTCGTCGGCCCGCCATACACCGATGCTCCGCGACTCGCCGACCGGGCGCCACAGCCGCGCCAGGTGGCCGGTGGCCGCAAGCTCCTTCCGGTGACCACCGCGGTCGGACGGATCCACCCCGGGATTCTCCCTCCAGCCTGCGGCATGCAGGGGCGGGAAGGCGATGCCACAGGACGCCGTCCCCACCGGTGAGGCGTTCAGGCTCGTCAAGCACGCGCGCTGGGTGGCCGGCCGCTGAGACAACGCTGCACTCGGCGCCAGTCCGCGTGGCGCTCGTAGGATGCCTGGATGCCCAACCCGTTACCGATGAGCCGCCGCGCGTGGGTTGTCGCGTGGGTGTTGCTGTGTGCGGTCGGTATCGCCGCCACCGTCGCACTCAACGCCTTCCCGGCGCCTGGTCCGCAACCCGAGAAGCCCGTCAGCGCAGAATGCGCCGAGTACATCGCGGACATCGAGACGCAGCTGGCCAAGGCCAAGCAAGAAGGCGACGACGATGGCGTGCTGGCCTTCACGCGAACCCGGGTTGGCGCGGACGACTGCAGCGACGAAATCCGCGACCACTTCAGCGGCGACCGGTGAGCCGCCGTACAGGACTCGTCGCGACAGCGGGGCTGATCCGCTCGGTGCCGTGGGGTAGAGCGGTCCCGGCTCGGCGCCGTTTGCGGGCCGGCGTCTTCGTTCCTGCCATTGCCCTGTATGTCCGTGAGCCGCTCTTCGGGGCCCGGCTGCTCCTCCGGTTTTCTAAGACTGCAGTTGCTGCGCCACCAGCCCCGCCGCACCGGCGGCGGCGAGCGTCATGGCCGCCGTGCGGGTGTGCCGCGCGTCAAGCCTGCGGGTCAGTGGACCGGCGAGCAGCACGCCGGCGGCCGCCGCCGGCGCGAGCAGCACCGTGCGCTGCAGGGTGTGCGCGCCGATCGCCCCCGCCGCCGCCAGCGCGACCAGGCTCATCAGCGAGCCCGCCAGGAAGAACGCGCTCATCGTGGCCCGCAGCCGGGGCCCGCCCAGCCGCTGCCACACCATCGCCATCGGCGGACCCCCGATGGAGGTCGCCGTGCCCATCAGCCCCGAGGCCATCCCGGCCAGGAACACCGAGGAGCGCCGCGCCCGTGGTGCGTACCCCGCCGCGCTCACCGCGACGCCGGTGAGCACCACCCCGGCGATGAGCAGCGCGAGGTGCTTCGCCGGCAGCACCACCACAAGGAGCGCTCCGGCGACCGTTCCCGGCACCCGTCCGACGAGGGCCCAGCCGCAGCCGCGCAGGTCCGCCACGCCCCGCTCCCGCACCAGTACCGCCGCCGTCACCCCGGCGGCGAGCAGCAACACCACCGGCGGTGCCGAGGCGGGGTCGACCAGGGAGAACACCGGCGCGGCGATCATGCCCAGGCCGAAGCCGACGGACACCTGGAGCACCGCCCCGACGCCCACCGAGAGGGCGAGCAGAGCGAACTCCGTGCCGGTCACGCCCACGCGGACCGCGCCTCCAGGGGGAAGTGGCACAGTGCGGTGTGGTCGTCGCCCGCGCCCGCGGACTCCCGGACGACGACCGGGGGCTCCGCGGTGGCGCAGATGTCCTCGGCGCGTGGGCAGCGGGTGCGGAAGCGGCAGCCGGAGGGGATGTCGAAGGGCGACGGGACCTCGCCCTTGAGCTGGATCTCCCGGTCGTGAGCCGCGCGGGAGGCGTCCAGGACCGGTGCCGCCGACATCAGCGCGGCGGTGTAGGGGTGCTGGGGACGGTCGAACACGTCCTCGGTCCCGCCGTGTTCGATGACCTTGCCCAGATACATCACCGTCACCCGGTCGGAGATGTACCGCACCACGGACAGGTCGTGGGAGATGAACACGTACGCGACGCCGAGCCGGGACTGGAGTTCCGAGAGCACGTTGAGGACCTGCGCCTGCACCGACAGGTCCAGGGCGGAGACCGGCTCGTCGCACACGATGAGGTCGGGGTCCAGGGCCAGCGCGCGGGCGATGCCGATGCGCTGGCGCTGGCCGCCGGAGAACTCGTTGGGGTAGCGGTGGGCGTCGCTCTCCCGCAGCCCGACCAGGGAGAGCAGTTCACGGATCCGCTTCTCGCGGGCCTTGGAGTCGGGGACGACGTCCCGGTGGGTGCGCCAGGGCTCGCCGATCAGATCGGCGGCCGACATACGGGCGTTGAGCGAGGCGAAGGGGTCCTGGAACACCATCTGGACGCGGCGCCGCCAGTTCAGCAGTTCCTTGCCGCGCAGGGCGAACGGGTCGACACCGTCGTAGCGCACCGTGCCCGCGTCCGGGCGCTCCAGCCCGAGCAGCACCCGGGCGAGGGTGGACTTGCCGCAGCCGGACTCGCCGACGAGCCCGAGGGTCTCTCCCCGGTCGAGCCGTAGGTCCACCCCGTCCAGGGCGGTCAGCCGGCGGCGGCCGCCTCCGAAGCCCTTGGTGACACCGCGGACCTCCAGCAGCGGGTGTGCGTCGGTGGGGGGCACGGCGGTCCCGGTGGTGGTGCGGGAGTCAGGCACGGTCGAGCTCCTCGGAGAAGTGACAGGCGGCCGAACGTCCGTCGCCGGTGGCGCGCAGGGACGGCCGTTCCCGGACGCAGCGTTCCCGGACCAGCGGGCAGCGGGCCTGGAAGACACAGCCGGACGGCACCGCGCTCAGCTCGGGCGGGCTGCCGGGGACGGCGGGCAGCGGCTGTCCGCGCTCGGCGTCCTCGGGGACGGAGTCGAGCAGTCCGAGGGTGTAGGGGTGGCGGGGCGCGGAGAAGACCTCGCGCACCGTGCCCTTCTCCACAACTGTTCCGGCGTACATCACGACCACGTCGTCGGCGCGCTGGGCGACCACGGCGAGGTCGTGGGTGATCAGTACGACGGCCATGTCCCGCTCGTCCTGGAGGTCCCGCAGCAGCCGCATGATCTGGGCCTGCACGGTGACGTCGAGGGCGGTGGTCGGCTCGTCGGCGATGAGCACGTCGGGGTCGAGGGCGACGGCCATCGCGATCAGCAGCCGCTGGCGCATGCCGCCGGAGAACTGGTGCGGGTAGGACTTGGCCCGCTGTCTCGGTTCGGGGATGCCGACGCGGGTCATCAGCTCGATCGCCTTCTCCCGGGCCGCGCGCCGGGAGAGCCCGCGGTGGATGCGGAACGGCTCGCCGATCTGCCGGCCCACCGGCTGCACCGGGTTGAGGGCGGTCAGGGCGTCCTGGAAGACGATGGACAGGACGGGGCCGGCCAGTTTGCGGCGCTCGGCCGGGCTGAGGCGCAGGGTGTCCTCGCCCCTGACCCGTACGGCGCCTCCG
Source organism: Streptomyces fungicidicus (assembly GCF_003665435.1). Taxonomy (NCBI): domain Bacteria; kingdom Bacillati; phylum Actinomycetota; class Actinomycetes; order Kitasatosporales; family Streptomycetaceae; genus Streptomyces; species Streptomyces fungicidicus. The sequence continues at coordinate 187,806 of NZ_CP023407.1, read as the reverse complement.
GTCACCTCCGCCGCGGGGTCGAGCAGTCCCACGACCGACAGCGCGGTCATCGACTTGCCGCAGCCGGACTCGCCGAGCAGGGCCAGGGTGCGGCCCCGGCGGACGCTGAAACTGACGCCGTCCACGGCGCGTACCGTTCCGGAGGCCGTGCTCAGGTCCACGCACAGCCCTTCGACGTCGAGGGCGGGTCCGGTGGTGGAGGGGGCGGGCGCGGGTGCGGTCGTCACGGGATCATCTCCGGGGGAACGGCGGCGGAGGCCCCGCGGCGCTTGCGGGGCAGCGTCAGGCGCCAGCGCTGGGCGGGGTCGGTGGCGATGCGGGCCCAGGCGGCGAGCACCGTGGCGGAGACGGTGGTGAGCACGATGGCCAGCCCGGGCAGCACAGTGATCCACCAGGCGGTCTGGAGGTACTGCCGGCCCTGGGCGACCATCAGGCCCCAGCTGACGTCCGGGGGCTGGATGCCGATGCCCAGGAAGCTCAGCGAGGACTCGGTGAGCATCACGAAGCAGAAGTCGAGGGTGGCGACCGTCAGCAGCGTCGGCAGGGCGATCGGAAGGATGTGCCGGTGGATGATCTGCCGGCTGGGGGTGCCGAAGGTGCGGGCCGCGTCGACGAACAGGCGGCTGCGCAGTTCGGCCGCCTCCGCGCGGGAGGTGCGTAGGTACACCGGGATGCGGGCCACGGCGAGGATCAGCACGATGTTGAGCGCGGAGGGCGAGAAGACGTACAGCACGACGACCGCGATGAGCAGGGAGGGGAAGCTGAGGATGACGTCGGCGACGCGCATCGCCACGCTTTCCCGGCGCCCCCCGTGGTAGCCGGCCCACAGGCCGATCGCCGATCCGATCACCAGCGAGCAGAGCACCGCGGGGACGGCCACGGACAGGGTCGTCCCCGCCGCGTCGATCAGCCGGGCCAGCACGCTGCGCCCGAGGACGTCGGTGCCGAGCAGTCCGTAGAAGCCGTCGCTCAGGGAGGGCGCCCGCAGGGAGGCGTCCAGGTCCTGGCGCTGTGCGCGGTCGCCGATGAGGAGCCGGCCGAAGAGGGCGACCAGGAGGACCACGGAGAGGACGACGGCTCCGGCGGCGGCGACCCGGTCCCGGCCGAGCAGCAGCCACCAGCGCGGCGGGCTCTTGGGGGCGGGGGTGGGGCCCGGGGCGTCCTCGCGCCCGTTCGCGGCGGGGACCTCTTCTTCGGTTTCTTCGGTCACGATGCGTCCTTCGCTCACGCCGGCACCGCCTGACGTACTCGGGGGTCGGTCAGCGCGTGGCAGACGTCGACGAGGATGTTCAGCGCGAAGATCGTCACGGCGGTCATCAGGACGGCGGCCTGGAGCACCGCGAAGTCGCGCTGAAGGATGGAGTCGATCATGAGTTTGCCGATGCCGGGCCAGCCGAAGATCGTCTCCACGATGACGGCGCCGTTGACCAGGCCCACCGTCAGGTCACCGGCCACGGTGAGCACCGGGGTCACGGCGTTGCGCAGGGCGTGGCCGAAGATCACCCGCTGGGGCGTGGCGCCCTTGGCGCGGGCGACCTTCACGTACGGCGCGGAGAGAGCGGAGACCATGCTGCCGCGGACCACCTGGACCAGCACGCCGAAGGGGCGGATGAGAAGGGTCGCGACGGGCAGGACCCAGACCTCGGGCCCCCCGAGGGTGCCCGAGGTGGGCAGCCAGGCGAGGCTCACGCCGAAGACCAGGACGCCCATGACGGCGAACCAGAAGTCGGGGATGCTGGCGGCCGTCATCGACAGCAGGCCGGCGATCCGGTCGACCAGGGAGTTGGGCCGGTAGGCGGCCAGGCTGCCGATCAGCACCGCCCCGGTGATCGCCAGCAGCATGGTGACGCCGGCGAGCTGGAGGGTGACGGGGAAGGCGTCCAGCACCATCTCGGTGGCGGACTGCCCGGTCCGCAGCGAAGTGCCGAAGTCCAGCCGTGCGGCGTCGGCGAGGTAGTTCCACAGCTGGGCCGGGACGGAGAGGTCGAAGCCCTGTGCGGCGGAGAACTCCGCGCGCTGTTCGGCGGTGGCGCTCAGCGGGAGGTAGAGGTCGACCGGGTCGCCGGTCATCCGGGCCAGGAAGAACACGCCCAGTACCACGCACACCAGGGGGACGGCGCTGGAGAGGATGCGTTTGCGCAGAAAAGTGACCATGTCAGTGCCGTCCCGCCTTCGCCGGGCCGACCTCTGCCAGCCGCATCTCGTCGCCTGTGGCGGAGTTCGGCTCGTACCGGATGGACGGTGACAGGCCGAGCAGTCCGCTCATGTGGGCCAGGTGGGCGTACTGGACGACCGTCCTGTTCTGGTCCGCGAGCAGGTTGGCGAAGGCCGTCTGGCGCTGTTCGCCGGAGAGCGCGCCGGCGTCGTCGATGCGCCGGTCGAGCTCCTCGGTGCCGAACGTGGACTGGGGGCCGTCGCTCAGCAGGTACTGGCTCGTGGTGAAGGCCGCGTCACCGGCCTGGTTGCCGTGCATGATCAGCAGGGCGATGGGGCCGACGTTCTCGGGCAGCGGCCGGAGCTGGTACTGGAGCTGGGTGGCGGTGTCCGCCATACGGACCTTGACGTTCAGTCCGATCCGCTGCATCTGGTACTGGAGCGCCTCCGCCGTCTCCGACACCCCGGAGAACATGCCGTTGCGGGCGACCAGGGTGATCTGCCGGCCGACGGGTACGCCGTCGGCCTCGGCCTCCTCGATCAGGGCCTTGGCCTCGGCCACGTTCTGCCGGACGGGTTCGATCCCCTCGTCGTGTCCGACGACTCCGGGCGGGACCAGCTGGCCCGCCGGTTCGGCGAGTCCGCCGAGCAGCGCGTCGATGATGCCCTCCCGGTCCACCGCCAGGTCGACGGCGCGGCGTACCCGTAGGTCGTCGAGCGGCGCCTCGCGGCCGTCCAGTCGCAGCGCGGTGGTCTCGTTGTTGGGGTAGGCGACAGTGGTGTCCTTCCCGGCCTCGACCGGGTCGAGGGCCACGGCGATCTCCGCCTCGTCCTTGTCGATCATGGCGGCGCGGACACTCGCGTCGCTGCGCCACACGTAGCGGGCGCGGGGGAAGTCCGGGGCGTCGCCCCAGTAGTCGTCGTAGCGGCTGAGGTCGATCGCCGCTCCGGCCTTCCAGGAGCTGACGGCGTAGGGGCCGGTGCCTATGGGGACGCGGACCTTGGAATCGGGGTCCGTCGTGCGCGGCACGATCTCCACGAAGCTCAGGCGCAGCGGCAGGATCGGGTCGGGGCGCTCGGTGGTGACGGTCAGCCGGGTGTCGCTCTCCGCCTTCACCTTCAGGTCCTCGTCCCCGAAGACATAGCCCTCCACGTTGCAGGCCAGATCGGAGTTGACGGCCCGGTCGATGGAGAAGGCGGCGTCCTGCGCGGTGAACGGCTTGCCGTTCTGGAAGGTCACCCCCGAACGCGTGTCGAAGGTCCAGGTGCGGTCGCCGGTCTGTTTCCAGCCGGTCGCGAGCAGCGGGTGCAGCTCGCCGGAGTCGGGGTCACGTTCGACGAGGGGCTCGGTGATGTTGGACCGGACGACCACGCCGGTGCCGGTCAGCGACGCCTCGCAGGGTTCCAGGGTCGGTGGCTCCTGGGTGAGCACCACCCGCAGGGTGCGGCCGTCGGCACGGCCGGCGTCACCGGCGGCGCTGCCCGCCACGGCGCAGCCGCTGGACAGCAGCACCGTGCCCGCCAGGAGTGTCGCCGTCGGCGCGCGCAGGCGCCTTCGTCCGGTGGGCGGGAGGGGGGAAACGGAGAACTTCATTGTCTACCTGTCTCCGGTGAGTGCTGGTGTGTCGCGTTCCACGTACGGCGGCTGCGAGAGGCTGTCTACACTTGCGTACGCGGTCTGCATCTGTGAACGCCGAAGCTAAACCGGCACTGCGGCAGCGTCAAGACACGTGCAGCAACGGATCCGTCCCGCTCCCGCGTCACAGCCCTCCGGGCCGCGCGCCGTCCGGCGGCGGGCAGCCCCGCGACGGCCACGGGATTCCGCCCCAGAGTGCGGAGCGCCGCATTCCGCAATTCGCCGAAGAACAGGAGAGCACCATGTCCCGCCCCGGCACCACAACCGAAGCCCCCCAAGCCCCGGCCACCCTGCTCCAGGTCTCCCCCCTCCTCTCCCGCCTGGAGCGGGCCCTCGCCGAGCGCCACCGCACTGTGCGGCTGCACGAACTGCCCGACCCGGAGCGCTTTCTGCGCGACCACGGCGGGGAGGTGACCGTCGCCGTCACCAGCGCGCGGTTCGGGGTCGGCAATGCCCTGATGGACGCGCTGCCGGGGCTGGGCGCGATCGTGCACTTCGGCGTCGGCCACGAGACCACGGACGTGGTCCGCGCCCGGGCGCGCGGCATCGACGTCAGCAATACCCCGGACGTGCTCACCGACTGCGTGGCCGACCTCGCCGTCGGCGCGCTGATCGACGTCATGCGCCGGATGTCGGCGGCCGACCGGTACGTGCGGGCCGGCGGCTGGAGCACCGCGCCCTTCCCGCTGGCCGCGCGGGTGAGCGGGAAGCGGGTCGGCGTCCTCGGGCTGGGCCGCATCGGCCGGGCCGTGGCGCGACGGCTCGAGGGGTTCGGCGTGGAGGTGGCGTACTGCTCGCGCCTCCCGGTGCCCGGCGTCCCCTACCGCCGTCTGCCCACCGCCCTGGCGCTGGCCGAGGCGTGCGACGCGCTCGTCGTCACCGTCGCGGGCGGCGCGGGCACGGAGGGCCTGGTGTCGGCGGCGGTACTGGACGCGCTCGGTCCCGAGGGCCATCTGGTGAACGTCGCGCGGGGCAGCGTCGTCGACGAACCCGCCCTGGTCGCGGCGGTGGAGGAGGGCCGGATCGCGGGCGCGGCGCTCGACGTCTTCGCCGACGAGCCGAACGTGCCGCAGGCGCTCCTGGACTCGGACCGGGTGGTCCTGCTTCCCCACATCGCCAGCGCCACCCGGGAGACCCGCGAGGCCATGGCCGACCTGGTGCTGCGCAACGTGGAGCGGTTCATGACCGAAGGAGTCCTGCTCACCCCGGTGCCGGGGCCCACCCATTGACACCGCCCCACCTGGCTGTCTACAAATGAGAACGCCGACTACATATGAGGATGGCATTCATGGTTCGGACCTCAGAGCGGATCGCCGGCGTCACCGTGACCCCCGTGGCCTTCCGGGACCACCCCTTGCTGAACAGGGTCGGAGTGCACGAGCCCTACGCCCTGCGCACCATCGTGGAGATCACCACCGAGTCCGGTGTCAGCGGCGTCGGCGAGACCTACGGCGGCGCTGTGCACCTGGAGCGGCTGCGCCGCACCGCCGACGAACTGGCCGGCATGGACGTGTGGAGCCTCAACGAGCTGATCGCCCGCACCACCCGCGCGCTGGGCGCCGACACCACGGGCGGCGACGGCATGTCCGGCATGGTCACGGGCAGCAGCACCGTGGACCGCGTCATGTCCCCTTTCGACGTCGCCTGCCTGGACATCCAGGGCAAGCTCGTGGGCCGCCCGGTCAGCGACCTGCTGGGCGGAGCGGTCCGGGACTCGGTCCCCTACAGCGCGTACCTCTTCTACAAATGGGCCGGTCACCCGGGTCAGGAGGACGACGACTGGGGCCCCGCCCTCGACCCGGCGGGGCTGGTCGAACAGGCCCGCCGCATGATCGGCACGTACGGCTTCACCTCGATCAAGCTCAAGGGCGGCGTCTTCCCGCCCGACGAGGAGATCGCGGCGGTCAAGGCGCTGCGCAAGGCGTTCCCGGAGCTGCCGCTGCGGCTCGACCCCAACGCGGCATGGAGTACGGAGACGTCCCTGCACGTCGCCCGGGAGCTGGACGGCGTCCTGCAGTACCTGGAGGACCCCACCGAGGGCATCGACGGCATGGCCGCCGTGGCCCGCGAGACGCCCACGCCGCTGGCGACCAACATGTGCGTGGTGTCCTTCGACGACCTCGCCCCGGCTGTGGCAAAGGGAGCCGTCGGTATCGTCCTGTCCGACCACCACTTCTGGGGCGGTCTGCGACGCTGCGGGCAGCTCGCCGCGATGTGCGAGACCTTCGGTCTCGGCCTGTCGATGCACTCCAACTCGCACCTCGGCATCAGCCTCGCCGCGATGACCCATCTGGCCGCCGCGACACCACGGCTGACTTACGCCTGTGACACGCACTGGCCCTGGAAGCGGCCCGACGAGGACGTCGTCGACCCCGCTCCGCTGCGGTTCGCCGAGGGCCGGCTCGCCGTCCCGACGGCTCCCGGACTCGGCGTCGAACTGGACCGGGACGCCCTGGCCCGGCTGCACCGGCAGTACCTCGACTGCGGGCTGCGCGACCGCGACGACACCGGCTACATGCGCCGTTTCGAACCGTCCTTCTCCACCAAGACCCCCAGGTGGTGAGCGGCCGATGCGCATCATGCTCGACCACCGCATCCTGAGCCGCTTCCACGACCGGCTCAAGGCGTCCACACAGGGCGGGCACGACTGGCTCGAAGCCTTCGACCTGGACGCCCCACGGTTCTCCGAGGCCGTCGTCGGCATCGACGTCTACGTCGGCTCGAAGCTGAGTCCCGAGGACGCCCGGCGCGCGCGGCGGCTGCGGCTCGTCCACGTCGTCGGCGCCGGCTACGACGGCATCCCGCTGGACGCGCTCCACCCGGGAGTCACCGTCGCCACCACCCACCACCACGGCCGCTCCATCGCCGAGCACGTGCTGATGTCCGTCCTGATGCTCTCCCGCGACGTCCTGGGCGCCGACCGCGCGCTGCGCGCCGGGCGGTGGAGCAACGTGGCGGTCGATCCCGCACTGCCCTTCGGGACCACACTGCACGGCCGCCGGGTCGGCATCATCGGCTTCGGCGAGACCGGCACCGAGGTCGCCCGGCTGTGCCAGGCGGTCGGCCTCCGGGTCCGCGCCGTACGACGTGACCCCTCGGCACCGTTCCCTGCGGACCTGCGGCCCGACTGGGTCGGCGGCGACGACCGGCTGCCGGAACTCCTCGCCGACTCCGACGTCGTGGTGGTCACCGTCCCGCTGAGCCCCGCCACCCGCGGACTGATCGGCCCCGCCGAACTGAAGGCCATGGGCCCCGAGGCCCTGCTGGTCAACGTGGCGCGCGGGCCGGTGGTCCAGGAGGAGGCGCTCTACGAGGCGCTCGGCTCCGGCACCATCGCGGGCGCCGCGCTGGACGTGTGGTGGTCGGGTCCGCCCGACGCACCGAGCCGGCTGCCCTTCCAGGACCTGCCGAACGTACTCATGACCCCGCACCACTCGGGCCACACGGCCGACACCTTCGCCGCTCGCGCGACCGAGATCGCCGAGAACATCGACCGGCTGGAGCGGGGGGACGCGCTCACCAACGTCGTCCGCGCTCCGTCGCCCGGCCGTTGACACCGGCCGGCACTCCCGTCCCACACCCAGAGTAGGAAAACACCCATGCTCGAAGGCGTTCTGTTCTTCCCCGTCACCCCGTTCACCGAGACCGGTGACGTCGACCTCGACGCCCTGCGCCGGCACATCGCGGCCAGGGTCGACGCCGGACCGGGCGGAGTCTTCGTCGCCTGCGGCACCGGCGAGTTCCACGCCCTGGACCACGAGGAGTACACCGCGGTCGTCCGCACCGCCGTCGAGGCGGTGGCAGGCCGCGTCCCGGTGTACGCCGGCACCGGCGGCGCGGTCGGCCAGGCTCGCCTGCTCGCACGGGCGGCCGACCGGGCCGGTGCGGACGGTCTGCTGCTCATGCCTCCCTACCTGGTCGAGGCCCCGGGCGACGGGCTCGTCGCCTACACCCGCGAAGTGGCCGGCGAGACCGCCCTGCCGCTGATCGTCTACAACCGGGCCAACGCCCGCTTCGACGAACGCTCGGCGGCGGCGGTCGCCGGGCTGCCCACCGTCGTGGGCTTCAAGGACGGCACCGGTGACCTCGACCTCCTCGCGCGGATCGTCCCCGCCGTGCGGGAGGCGCTCGACGGGACCGGCAAGGAGTTTCAGTTCTTCAACGGCATGCCCACGGCCGAGGCCAGCCAGCCCGCGTACCGGGCGCTCGGTGTGAAGCTGTACTCGTCGGCCGCCTTCGCCTTCGCACCCGACGTCTCCCTCGCCTTCCACCGTGCGGTCGAGGAGGGCGACCAGAAGCGGATCGACGAGCTGCAGCGCGTCTTCTTCCACCCGCTGGTCCGGCTGCGCAAGCGGGTCCCGGGGTACGCGGTGGCGCTGGTGAAGGCCGGGGTCACCCTGGAGGGCCTCGCGGCCGGACCGGTCCGCCCGCCGCTGACCCCCCTCACCACGCCCGAGACCGAGGAGCTCGCGGCCATCATCGCCGAGGCACGCGCCGTACTCGCCGCCTGAACGCGCGTGAGGGGGCCCCGTATACCCGGAGCCCCCTCTCGGCCTCACTCAACCGGTCGCCGGCAGGCCCAGGAGTACGTCGGGTGTACTTGAGGACCGCCGGCAGCAGCCCGATGACGCGCTCCCGCCGTTCGCCGATGACCCTAGGCCGTGTCTTGGGTAGCGGGTGAGTCCTGGGCGGACGGTTCTTGCGCCAGTTCCATACAGCGCAGGCGGGCCGGGGAGAAGTTGTAGGGCATCTTGCCGGTGGCTTCGAACACGCTCATGGAGTCAGCCTCCCGCCTGCCGGAGCCGAGGTCGGCCTCGCCCTCGCCGTCATCGGCGGCGGCAGGGTGCAAAGTGTCCCAGGCGTCGAAGAGGGCATCGTCGTCCATGCCCAGGCCGGACTCCTCGATGACGGCCTGCAGGGCGCTTTCGAAGGCGCGCCGCTCGACGGCCACTTCAGCCACCCGTGGATCATCGACGGCGACACTGTCATCCAGCGCCTCCTCGGCGTCATCGATGCGGTCGGAATCCTCCCGCAGAGTGGGATGCGTGGCCAGGACGACGAAGCGGGTGGCTTGGACGGCCGCCCCGAGCGGGCCGAAGATCCGCTCAGTGACGAGCAGACTGTCCAGGTCCGCCTGACGCAGGGAGCCCTCGGGCAGGCTCTTGAGGCGTTCGGTGACGAAGTCGGAGAGCAGGCCCATCCGGCTGCCTTCGGTGCGCATCCGCTGCACGGCGGTCCGTTGCCGCCGCAATTCCGCCTCCTGCTCGGCGAGGGTTTCCTCCAACCGCTCCAGGATGCCCGCGATACCGTCTTCGCTGTCCGCACCGGCGGAAGCCGTGCCGGTGGTGAAGGCGTCACGGATGTCGTCCAGGGCGATCCCGGCGTCGGCCATCTTGCGAATCCACAGCAGGCGGATCATGTCCTCGTACCCGTAGCGGCGGCGGTCATCGCCGCCGCGCTCGGGCTCGGGGAGCAGGCCGATCTCGTGGTAATGGCGAATCGCCCGTGGCGTGGTCCCGGCGAAGGCCGCCGCGTCACCGATTCTGACCTGGCGGGGTGGAATGAAGGACGAACGCATGAGCAGGGACCTTTCCTCAAGGCATCAGGACGTGAGTCCACCGGACCACATGCCGCTACGGCACGTGCAACCCCATGCACACCGGTCCGCGCCACGCCACGAAATGCGCCCTTCCTCCGTAGGTACCGCAGGACTGGGTGCCCGAGAAGATCGACCTGTCCGAGCGGGACTCACCGTCGCCGCCTCACCACAGTTGGGTGCCCGGGGCGCCCTTGAACGGCCCACGCACCTCGGCGGTGATCCAGCCGCCGTAGAAGTCCCCCTTCTGCGCCGTGACCTCCTCCCCGTCGACCGTGCAGCGATCCATGAGGCTCGGGTAGAAGGCGAAGAAGTCGGCGAGGGGTGCGTAGCCGGGCTCAGGACGGGGATAGCTCCAAGCGGCGCGAGCGCGCACGTCGTTTTCCACGATGACGTCCCAGTACCGGGCCGACCCCTTCCATTCGCACCAGGTCCGGCCCGCGACCGCCGGGAGGACGAACTCCGTACGGACGTCCTGCGGAGGGACGTAGAACACGGGGGGATGGCTTGTCTCCAGGACCCTGACGGCCCTGCGGGTCTCGGCCACCACCTGTCCGGCGCACTCCACCCGCACGTCGCGGTCGTCCTCCCGTATGACGGGCGGCCGTGGGTAGTCCCAGACCGACTCCGGCGTCCGCGGGGTGAAGCGCGGCAGGGGCTCTTCCAGCGGGTCCAGATACACCTCGTCCTCGTAGCACCAGGCCCATTCCCGGTCGCTCGCGAGGGTGCGTGCCACCGGGTGTGCGCTGGAGTCGAAGTGGGCCGTGGCGTGAGCGCCGCGAGAGCTGTCGCTGCAGCCCACGTGGCCGCAGGTCAGGCACAGCAGCAGGTCGGTCGGCGCGCGTTCGTGCGGCGCGCAGGACGCGCACGTCTCACCCAGCGGGGGTGGGTCCGCCGTCCAGGTGTGGGAGCAATCTTTCCCCGAGGGCCGTCCGCCGTCGGGCCGGGGTGTCCATCTCGTCATCGGTGATCACCGGCCTGTCCATTCGACATCGCGCTTCTCGGCAGCACTGCACCTCGGCCCACGCCCGTGTCGGTCACGTGCTCTCCTCTGCGGTCCTTGCTCTCCCCACTGTTTCGCCCCGACTCCGCACAGCAGATGCGGGCCACCGGACACTCCGTCCCGAGCGGCGAGCCGGGTCTTCCTCAGCTATCACTTGCGATGGAGTGCGCTCGAAGTCATAGCGTCGAGGACGCAACGGCGTACGAGGCCGTCTCAGTGCCCACCCCTGGGGATGCCGGGTGGTGCCATCTGTGCCTGGATGGACGGGAGACTTCGTGCCGCCCGAAAGACGATCAAGCGTGCAGGGAAGGCTGGGACACGACATGCAGAAGCGTGGTCTGCGGGAATTGCAGGTATCGGCCATCGGCCTGGGGTGCATGGGCATGTCCGCCTTCTACGGGACCGCCGACGAGGAGGAGGGCATCGCGACGATCCGGCACGCCCTCGACCTCGGGGTGAACTTCCTCGACACCGCGCAGATGTACGGCCCGCTCACCAACGAATCCCTCGTCGGCAAGGCGATCCGGGGGCACCGCGACGAGTATGTGATCGCGACGAAGTTCAACTACCGGATGGACGACGCCGTACCGGGCGACATCAACACGGTCGGCCCGCAGGACGGCTCGGCCGAACACGTCCGCAGCTCCGTCCACGGCTCCCTGAAGCGTCTGGGAACCGACCACATCGACCTGTACTACCAGCACCGGATCGACCCGAACGTGCCCATCGAGGAGACGGTGGGCGCGCTGGGCGAACTGGTCACCGAGGGCAAGGTGCGCTACATCGGTCTGAGCGAGGCGAGCGGCCGGACCATCCGTCGTGCGCACGCCGTGCACCCGCTCACGGCTGTGCAGAGCGAGTACTCGCTGTGGTCGCGGGACGTAGAGGCCGAGGTGCTGCCCGCCTGCCGGGAACTGGGCATCGGCTTCGTACCGTACTCGCCCCTCGGTCGCGGCTTCCTCGCCGGGCGGTTCACCTCGCCGGACGACCTGGACGCCGACGACTGGCGCCGCCAGAACCCGCGCTTCCAGGACGCCAATCTGGAGGCGAATCTGCGCTTGGCGGCGAAGGTGCAGGAGATCGCCGCCGAGAAGGACGTGACGCCAGCTCAGTTGGCCATCGCATGGGTACTGGCGCAGGGCGACGATCTGGTCCCGATCCCCGGCACCAAGCGTCGTACCTACCTGGAGCAGAACGCCGCCGCCGTCGACGTCGACCTGACGAAGGACGACGTGGCCCGCATCGACGCGGAGCTGCCCGAGGCGGCCGGTGAGCGGTACGACGAGGCAGGCATGCGGTCCGTCAACCGGTAGGCGGAGGGGGGTGCACTCACCCGAGTCCTACAGCCCGTGCCCACCAATACCCTTATGACACAGCCGGGTTGGAGAGGGTCTATCTTCTCGGGCATGGATCACGAGGGAAAGTTTCTTCGGGCAGCGCTTGAGTTGGGCATCCCGGGCGACGAGATCAGCAGATTCAGTCAGCACCTTCGTGTGTCGATCGGGTTGTCCGTGGGCGATGGTTCTCCGGTCGGGCAGTTCGGTGGGTCGCCCCGGCTGCCCGTGGGCATGAAGTGGCCGTCCGCCGGGGACGTTCCGTTGCCCTTGCTCCTTTCCGTCGATTGTGGGGCGCTGCCGAGAGTTGACGGCTTCGACCTGCCGAAGGACGGGACGCTGCTCTTCTTCGTGAACCAGGAGATGGACCATGGGGATGGTTCCGGGAAGTACGCGCGAGTCGTGTATGTACCGGACGGCACCGAAACCGCGGTCGCGGAAGCCCCCAGCTCCCAGTGTGTCCGCGAGCGGCTCGACGTCACCGCCGAGCTCAGAGCCGAACTGCCCCTTTGGCTTCAGGAGGGCGACGAGGACTGGCACGAGTTCTGGGAGGATCTCGACTGGGAGGACATGTCGCCCTTCCAGCAGCAGTTGGTCCGGTACATGGAGCGTGACCTGCCGCACCTGGACGAACTTCGGGCTCTGGCCGACGACCTCTGGCCGTCCGGTGCCGGCGTTGTCATCGGCGGGTATGCCGATGATGAGGTGATCAACAGCATTGCTGAGCAGACCCTCGCGGGACGCGAGAAGGCAGGCACGATCCCAGCTGTCCCGATCGCGAAATGGCATTCCTACCTGGAGAAGGAAAAGCATCGGCTGACCAGCGAATGGATTTCGCTCGCCAGTGAATCCCGGGTCTACGAGGAGTACTGCACGAGTTTCGTGATCCGCCACGACGACTTGGCCGCCGCTCGGGTGGACAAGGCGCTGGCCGTGACCCATTTCGAGGCCCCGTGACCAGGATCGACGCACCGCTACCACTGGGAGCAAGCTGACGAAGGCTGTTCGCACAGGCTGCCCAAACGTCCGCACCAATGCCCACGACCGGGTCGGTGAGGCTCTTACCGAGACTCTTAGAAAGCCCCGGCGTTCACCTCACAGACCTTGCGCATGATCTCTTCGCAGCGCGTCAGCATGGCGTGCAGCTCCGCTACAACCACCGGGCCTACCCCAACGCTTCCCAGCGCCGCGCGCTGGCGCAGGCGTTCGGGTGCGCCCGCGTGGTGTGGAACGACTGCCGTAGGGGGGGCCAGCACCACCCCCGTCCGGGCAGCCAGCTGGATGGTCCGCGGCGCCGGCCCTCCGTAGCGTTCCGACCATGGAGATCACGAAGAGTGCGCGGTGGGGCCGGTCCGGACGGTGGCGTGCGGGGCTGGCCGTGGCCGGGGCCGCCGCAATCGGGACCGCATCGCTTCTCGGGCCGGGTACCACGGCCGAGGCCATGGGCACCGGCGGCGGGGACGCGCGGTCGCGGCTGCAGCGGGACGCGGACGTGGTACGGGACACGGGAGCCACCGGGCTGACGGTGCTCGCCCGGGACGCGGCCGGGCGCGAGACGCAGGCCCGGTCCGGCACCGCGAGCCTGAAGGACGGGGGCAGGGTGCCCTTCGACGCCTACTACCGCATCGGCAGCGACACCAAGACCTTCACGGCCGTGGCCGCGCTCCAGCTCGTCGGCGAGGGCACGCTGAGCCTGGACGACACCGTCGAGCAGTGGCTGCCCGGGGTGGTCGCCGGCAACGGCAACGACGGCAGCCGCATCACCCTGCGCAACCTGCTCCAGCACACCAGCGGCCTGGCCAATTACACGGACATCGCCTTCGAGGACCCGGCGGAGCTGACGCCCGAGCGCTTCCATGCACAGCGGTTCCGCTCGCAGACCCCCGAGGAACAGGTCGCCGTGGCGATGGAGCGGGCCCCCGGCTGGCTGCCGGACGCGGACGATCCGGGCGCCGAGACGCAGTGGGCGTACTCCAACACCAACTACGTGCTGCTCGGGATGGTCATCGAGAAGGCCACTGGCAACCTCTGGGCGCAGGAGGTGCACGACCGGATCATCGAGCCGCTGGGGCTGCGCCGCACGCTGATACCGGACACCTCGCCGTACGTGCCGATGCCGACGGCCGCCGGGTACACGCAGTTCCCCGGCCGGGACGACCTCACCGACACCACGCTGGCTGTGGGCGGCGGCGCGGACGGCGGCATCATCAGCACCACCCGCGACATGAACACCTTCCTGCGCGCCCTGCTGGGCGGCCGGCTGCTGCCGCCGGAGCAGCTGGAGCAGATGCGCACCACCGTCCCGGCGCCCGGCTACGCCACCGACGGCAGAACCCGCTACGGGCTCGGCCTCGCCTGGCGCCCGGCCGAGGGCTGCGGGGGCGGGATCTGGTACCACGGCGGCACGTCCTTCGGTACCGCCTCCGAGACCGCCGTCACGCCCGACGGCCGGGTGTCGGCCGCGGCTGCTGTCTTCACCACGCGCTTCGGTGACGAGAAGCGATTCCTCGAGCAGGCGGAGGCCGCGGTCCGCCTGCTGGACCGGGCGGTGTGCGGCGACCGGAAGCGCGGTTGACCAGGGGCGCACACCCGCAGAAGACACCGCTTGATTTCTTCGATAGGAGTCGCGTAGTCGGGAGCGTGGGCCCACAACAGGTCCACTCGATCGGTTCTCAGACGTCGCAGGCTCGCCTCCAGCGATTCGCGTACTGCCGCGCGGAGGGCGGTCAGGGCCCGTCTTCCGCCGGAGGCAGAGGGTGTCGACGAGCCGGGAGACGATCGGGTCGGAGGCGACCGGCCCGAACACGGCCGGCTCGGCCCGCAGCATCGCGACATCGGCCAGGCAGTCCCTGCCCAGCGCCACCGCGAGCGCCACATCCAGCAGCACCTTGCCCGGATCGTGCACCGCCCGAGTCTTTCGGGGAAGGCGTGGGCGAGCATTGCGAGGGTGACCCAGCGGTGCCAGGACGTCCACCGTCTGACCTGGTGTTCGTCCAGTCCGGCCAGGCCCTTGCCGGACTGGAAGGTCTCCTCGACCGTCCATCTGCGCCCGGCGACCTGCACCAGGGTGGACAGCGGAACCCGAGTAGCTGAGTAGCAACGGCAGAAGGCGAGTTCGCCGGTGCGCCGGTTGCGGCGGACGAGCAGCTGGTGGTGTCGACCAGTGCCCAGTCGTAGAAGCGGTGGCCCTTCGCTCCGGCGCCGGCGGAGAACTTCTGCCAGGCCAGCTTTGGCAGCCTCCTACACCCTCGACGTGATCGACGAGCGTGCCCAGCGCTTTGACGCTCTCGGCATGTGCGACGAGCCCGGTTTCCTCGGTGAGTTCGCGGATCACCGCGCCTTCGAAGGATTCCCCGACCTCCACGCTGCCGCCGGGCGAAGCAGGCGGATTCGCGAATGCTGTGGCCGCTCAGTCGCGGGAACCTGCGCGTTGGTGGGCGACAAGGCGATCTGCACGGACGGCTTCAGGGACGTGGCATGGAGCCGTTGCTGCTGGATGCGATGGCCGACGCCGTCGGGGTCTGGTGCCCAGCGTCCCGACCGTCCGGATAAACGGATGGCCGGGGGCGAGAGTGACGCGGCAGGATGCTCCGCATGACCTTGCCCACCCCCGAGCTGCACACCGCCCGCCTGCGACTGCGGCCGTTCACCGACGCCGACGCCCCGCCGCTTTACGCGCTGCACAGCAGCGCCAACGTGCTGCGTTACTGGGACTCCCCGCCGTGGACCGAACCGGTCCGCGCCCAGCGGTTCATCGCGACCTGCCGGACGATTGAGGGGGAAGGCACGGGAGCGCGGGTGGCCGTCGACCGCGTCTCCGACGGCGCGTTTATCGGTTGGTGCGGCCTGACCAGCTGGAACCCGGACTTCCGCAGCGCCTCCCTGGGCTACGTCTTCGACGCCGCCGCGTGGGGCCATGGCTACGCCACGGAGACCGCGCACGCCGTCCTGCGGTGGGCGTTCGACACCCTGGACCTGAACCGCGTCCAGGCCGAGACCGACACCCGCAACGTGGCGTCCGCCCGGGTCCTTCAGAAGCTCGGCTTCGTCCGCGAAGGCACCCTCCGCGAGGACTGCGTCGTCAACGGCGACGTCTCCGACTCCTGGGTCTTCGGCCTGCTCCGCCGCGAGTGGCACCCGACGGCCGGCCGTTAGGACCGAGCCCCCTGGTCGAAGACGCTTTCGGCACTCAGGAACAGCACGACGCCCTCGGCAGGGTCGAGGCCCGTATGCACGGGTACTGCCTCAAACCATCGGCGTCGGAGCAATGCTGCTCGGCGAACAGGGCATCCTGCTGAGCCGGCACCGCCGCGGCGCCTTCGAACTGCCCGGCGGCAGCGTGGAAGCCGGGGAATCACGTCTGGCGCTCGGGTGCTGCGGGGTCGGCTGGAGAGTGGCCGAGCATCTTCCACGCCTACTTGAACACGGCGCCGGGGAGCATGCCGCTGACGGCTCCCAGAGCGAGACCGCCCCGGCTGGTAGGCGATCTTCGAGGCTCCCATCCGCTCACCCCATTCCTGCGGCGGTAGGCCAGCCACGGGGTGCCTTGTCCTGCAGCATCTGGGTGGCCTGGGCGGCCTTGGCGCGGGCCTGCCCGGCGGCGGATGGGGCCTTGTCCTTCACCGGGCCGGGAATCTTGTCCTGCACCTGGGCGGCGGCCTGGGCGGCCTTGGCCTTCAACTCCTCGGCTTTGGTGGCCCACGTTCCTCAAGTCCATGATCCTCCGCGACGGATGACCGCTCAGCCTTGATAGGCAAGTAGATACTTGCCTATCGTGGAGGTGTGCCCGATGATGTGTTCAAGGCGCTGTCTGATCCGACCCGTCGCGCGATCCTCGACGAGCTGACGTGGCGGAACGGTCAGACCCTCTTCGAAATCTGCACGCGGCTGTCCGGCAAGCATGGGCTGGGATTGTCACGCCAGGCAATCAGCCAGCACCTCGCCGTACTGGAAGCCGCGGGACTGCTGACGACGCGGCGTGAGGGCCGCTACAAGTTCCACGACCTCGATGCCCAACCGCTCGAGCAGATCGTCTCGCGCTGGCTCAAGCCGCACCAACCGGAGACTGGACCATGAGGATTTACGTCGCCCAGGTATTCGTCGACGACCAGAGCAAGGCTGAGGCCTTCTACACCGACGTGCTCGGCTTCGTGAAAAAGAACGACATCCCCCTCGGCGGCGGCGCCCGCTGGCTGACGGTCGTCTCGCCCGAGAACCCCGAGGGCGCCGAGTTGCTGCTGGAGCCGTCCGGCCACCCCGCTGTCCCGCCGTACAAGGAGGCGCTGGTCGAGGACGGTATCCCGGCCACCTCCTTCGAGGTCAAGAACGTCCACGAGGAGACCACCCGGCTGAAGGAGAAGGGCGTGGTCTTCACACAGGAGCCGATGAACGCGGGCCCGGTCACCATGGCCGTCTTCGACGACACCTGCGGCAACCTGGTCCAGATCATCCACCACAACAGCTAAGGCGTCCGCTCATGCAAAAGATCAACGCCTTCCTTATGTTCGAAGGACAGGCCGAGGAGGCGATGAACTTCTACGTTGCCACCTTCAACGGCGCGGTCGATAGCGTCACCCGCTATGGGCCGGAAGGACCGGGTCCGGAGGGATCCGTGCTGCAGGCGACATTCACTCTCGGCGGCCAGCAGTACATGTGCATCGACAGCCACGTGAAGCACGGGTTCACGTTCACCCCTTCGCTCTCACTGTTCGTCACGTGCGACGACGAGGCGGAGCTGGACCGCCTGTTCACGACACTCGGTGAAGGCGGCGGAGTGCTGATGCCGCTGAGTAACTACGGCTTCAGTACCAAGTTCGGCTGGGTGAACGACCGCTACGGCGTCTCCTGGCAGCTGAACCTGCCGTGACACGGGCCGCCCGGCTCCGAGTCGCAGACGAGCCCACCCTACGGCGAAGGGGCATGGCGAAATCCTCGCGCCATGCCCCTTCGTTAACTTGGACCGCACCCCGGTCAACTCTGGCGCTGCGGAGTAGGTGTGACGTCCGTCCGGGAGATCCTCCTGGAGCCAGGTGACGCATTCCGCGGTGGCCTCAGTGGAGTTGGGACGATGTCACCGGGCGGCCCTTCACAACCGTGTGGATTCGTGCGGTCGTTACTGTCGCTGACGGGAACAGTGGGGCAGGCATCGATCACGAACGGGGATCTTGACCCACAGGCCGCGAAGAACGCGCAGGCCGTGGCCGAGGGCAGTGCCGCGGACCACCGCGTCGTAGTGTCCACCCTCATCGACGCCGACCCGCGCCGCTGCATGTAGTCCGTCCCGGGCGACGACGGCACTGTCGTGTCGGCGAACGTGAAGGCCGGCCTCTCGTCAGAGCGGCCGGCCGTCGAAGGAACCGCCTGAGCCTGGCTTGAACGTCGAGCCGAGGTCGTACTGCGCGATCCCGAAACGATGCCATCCGCCGCCGTCATGGGAGCGCGTGAGAATGCTCGACTGGCTGCGGACGTGTGTGAAGGCGGCCGCGCCTCAGAGTCTGCTGGTGGTCGCCTGACCACCAGCTGCCTGCAGAGCGCTGGTGGGCTCAGTGCCCCCAGTGGTGGCGAGCACGGGACATGTCCACTCGCGTCCCGCGCATCGGCGTTCCCTCGGCCCGCAGAAGGACCGGCGCCCGCCCACCGTGGCAGAAGGGCGGTGTCCCGTCCGCGTACACGACACGCCACCAGGGCACGCCCTCGTCGAGCAGACTCATGGCCCGCCCCGCCTGGCGCGCACCGACACCGGCCCGCCGGCCGACGTCACCGTAGGAGGCCACGGCACCCGCGGGAATCGAGCACACCGCTTCCCGGACGTCGTCGACGAAGGTCACGGGACCTCCAGGTCGGGCGGCGGGTAGGTGAGGTGGCCACCGCGAACCCGTGCGTGCTCGTTCAGGACCGCGGGTTTCGCGGCCGTCCGCGACATGATGTGCACGACCTCCACCCCGGCGACCAGCAGCGCGTCGGTGATCAGCCGACGGTGGCACCGCCACGGTACGGCCTCGCTGCACATGATCGCGGGCCGCTCATGCTGCGCCAGTCGGATCAGCTCGTGCAGGCCCTCCGCGAACGCGTCGCTCGCCATGTAGTCGGCGTAGTCGCGGAACGCTTTTACCCGCCAGGCCTCGTTTTCACTGGGGACCCCTTTGGGGGTGTGCCGCCGGCCGCCGAGCTGCGCAATCCAGCGGTATTCGATGTTGGACGGCAGGTTCTGCACGATGGCGGACTGGTTCCACTGGGGATGTTTCCTCGACGAGGGGTAGGAACGCACATCGACCAGGCAGGTGATGTCATGGCTGCGTAGCATCTCCAGTACCTCGTCGAATTCACGCGTCGAATGGCCGATTGTATGGACGCGGCTGGCCATTGGGTCTACGCCTTCTTCAGTGCCCCACCCTTGTGTATGGCGATGTGGCCGGTTTTGTCGCTCTTTATCTCGTATTGTGGGTCGTCCGGCGAGCAGTGGCGCGTATAGCCCTTGAATTCCACATCGTGGGTGTGCTTCTTGATGATGACGCCTTCGACGTGTCCGGCCTCGGAGTTCCAGCGCACGTGGTCTCCCACGGCAAAGCCGTCCGTCATTTGAGGTCTCTCCGTTCCGTTTCTCGGCCGATGAGATGCGTGGGATGCGGCATCTCCACTCTGATACGCCTTCCAGATTCTCACGCGGGCAGGGCGGCGGCTATCCGGTGAACCGTTCGGCTGCCGAGCAGTGGGGGAGACGCTCCGATGGCACGGCATGTACTGCTCACACTCACGCGGGGTGGGTCACGGCTCTGTGCCGAGGCGGGCTGGAGCGGAGAGAATGGTCCGCGTGGAAGCACATCAGCCACCGCAGCGAACCCCTGACGGGCACTTCGTCGTCATCGGGGGAAGGAAGTGGCGGGCAACCGATCCGTTGATCCCTGAGGAGGTCGCCGCTCGCCTTCGGCGTCACCTCATGTCGGCTCGTCGCGGGGTGCGCTCCGCGACGACTGCGGGCGACGCGCAGGCCGAGCGGGCAGCGCGTGCACGCGTGGACCAGGCGAAGGTCGCGCTGGGCGAACGGGGCACCCCCTGGTGGGACCAGCCCGAGGACGAGCGCCGGCGACGCTGGGAACAGGGGCTTGCGCGCCTCGACGCGGAGGCGCAGAGCTGAGGCCGTAAGAAGTCAATCTTCCGAGCCCCTCGGGCGGCGGCCCGCGCGTTCTTAAGCCAAATCCCTACCCGGTATCGACGACCCGGACGGGCCGTTCGGCGCCCGCTGTTACCTCCTGCACGCCGGACGACAGCTTCCTCGCACCACCACCCGGCCGACCGGCAGCCGCAACATCCGCACCGCGAGACCGAACTTCACACCCGGACCCCATCTCCCTCAGGAAAGGGAAGCAGGCGCGGAGGGAATCAGCACCGGCACCGGGGGGTACCTGCACGCCCTTCACTGTCCATCCATGCAGGAGAGAGCGCCATGACCCACAGGACCGGAAACGACGAGGGCAACCGATTCTGCAAGGCGTGCGGCACGCCGGCCGAAGACGGAACGCTGTGCCGCCACTGCGGCGCAACTCTGGAGCTCCCCGACCGTGCGGGACTGGTCGATGACCAAGGCGCCGCAGTGCGCCGCGACTTCGAGGGCCGCACCCGCAGCAAGGACGAGTAAAGGGCGGTCGCAGGACGGACCTGACCATCTTGGGCCGTTGAACGGCGTTCGCGGGGGTACACGGGCCGGCATGGCATCCAAGACCGATCGCGTCATGTCCTTGCGGGCCGTGCGGCAGCTGCGCCGGGTCCGCGCCTTCTACACCGCAGGTGCCCTGCTGTGGGCGGTGCTGACCGCCTGGACCGCCTGGCAACAGCCCGGGAGCCGGCAGATGTGGGTGTCCGCTCTCCTCCTGGCCGTCTTCAGCGGCCTCCTGCTCACAGCCTCCCTGTGGCTGCAGCGCCTCCGGACCGCAGGCTCGCGGCGTCCCGCGCACCATGCCGCATCACGCGGGGCCACTGGACCGCGGCAGGCGGCGGCCTGACCTGCCGCCGGTGAGAGCCGCACCGCCCGCCGGTCCGGCTCTCACCGGGCTCCTGGGCCACTTTGCCCAGCGGGTCGCGGCGGCGTGCGGTCTCCCTGGATGCGTGACCGGTCGTGCCTGTACGTGGCTGGCACGTTCGGCCGCGCCTATTCCTCTGCGGTGACGCCGGGGCCGGGCCGGTATCCGCATCCGAGGAACACGAACTCCTTCGGGGCGACGCGGACTTCGGTGCGGTTCCAGTGGTAGACACCGTCCTGCTCACCTTCGTAGGCGAAGGACTCGCCCGCTTCGATGGTGAAGTACTGATCCTCTCCCGTCTCGCCGAAGAAGTCCCACTCCGGCACCCACTCGGAGGCGAGTTCCATTCCGGGCGCCCGCCCGTCGACGAACCAACGCTGCTGGAGCTGGACGCGTACGTCGTACGAAGAGGTGTTGCGGACCTTCACCGCGTACGTGGCGGAGGTGGGGTCGTCATCGGCGTCCGGCTGCTCGATCGTGGCGGTCGCCTTCAGGGTGGAGACGCCGGGGCAGTCCTCGTTCTGTTCGGTCGCCACCGGCTCGCTGTACACGTCGTCGGTCACTGCGGCGATCTGATCGGGGCAGTAGAAGGTGACCGCCTCGACGAGGAAGGCGGCCTGGTCGATCGGGTCGGTGAGCGGCAGGCCTACGGCGTCAGGGACATCGGTCATCTCCGCCCCGCCGGTGAACTCGCTGCAGACAGCTTTCGCGTCCCTGATAGCGGCTTTGCGGAAATCCGAGATGTCATATCCGCCGTCGGAGAACGACATGGCTTCGTACTCCGTGGCGCCGGGCCACGCGGTGAACTGGCCGACGTCACCGACGAACGCCACGTCGCGTGCGGCTGCGGAGCTGAAGTCGGGAACGGCTATGGAGGGCGGCCCGGAGTCAGGGTCCTGCGAACTCTCCTCGGCCCGGGGCTCGGTGGACGTGCCGCTCTTCGCGCTGTCCGACGGTGGCGCGGGTGCGGCACCGGACCGTGCCGACACCGGCTCAGTGTCGCCGGCCACGAGGACGGTGACGGCGGTGACAAGCGCGAGGCCCGCCGCCACGAGGACCGCCACGGTGCGCCGCCGCCTGAACGCCTCATGCCTGGCCTCGGTGTTCTTCTCCAACGAGAATTCCGTGCGCGCGGCAGGAGTTGGCTGGTCCGCCGGTCCCGATTCCCTGTCAGTCATCTCCTGCGTCCCTCTGTTCGAGCACGGCCACCACGTGCGGCTACGACAACCGAAGATGATCACTCTACGGCGTCCCTGCAAGTTCTACACATAACCATTACGGAACGGTGAGGCGCCCCTGTTGCGCCTGACAGCACCCGCCCGCCTGTCGTCACCGGTCACTGCGCAGAGGTGTCAGGCGCCGTACTTGGCCGGCCTGGCGGCCTCGCCCGTGTCCGTGTCCCGTGTGCGCACCCTGGTGGATGAGGTGTCACCGCGATGGACGATGACGACTGCTGCGAGGCCGACGGCCAGGCCGAAAGCGGTGTGCGGACCGAATGTCTCGCCGAACGCGAGGGCTCCCCAGACCGCGGTGACCGGGGCCATGAGGAACATGAGCGTGTTGACCTTGGTCACTCCGGAGCGCCTCAGGATGAGCCAGTACAGCCCGTATCCGCCAAAGGTCGACAAGGCTACGAGCCAGGCGATCGCGGCCCAGAACGAGAGCTCGGCGGGCGGCTCCGCGGCTCCGGCGCTCACGGCAAGGGCCGTGAAGATGACGGCACTGGTGGCGCAGTGGACGGTCAGCGACACCGCGGGCTCGACCCGTACGCGGGAGCGGCTTTCGAGGAACGTGGCCGCTACCAGCGAGAACATGCCGAGGAAAGGGATGAGATAGGCCCACCAGGCCGCACCGGTGCCGGCCGCGGCATCGGCCATGGTGACGATGGCGACGCCGCTCACTCCCAGGCACAGGCCGAGCCACTGCTTGCGCGAGATGTGTTGACGCAACAACGGTCCGGCAAGTGCCCCGGCGACGAGGGGCTGGACGCCGTCGATCAGGGCTGTGGTGCCGCTGGAGACCCCGAGTTGGATCGCACAGTAGACGGTGAGCAGGTAGCCGCTCTGTGACAGCGTGCCGATCATGGCCTGCCGGGCCACATCCCGCGGTGCGAGGTCCCGCCACGCCGTTCTGGAGACGGAGGCAATGACGACCAGGGCGACGGCCAGCGGCAGGAACCGCCACATCAGGATCGTGACCGCGGACGCACTGCCCGCGCCGAGCTTGGCTCCTATGAACCCGGAACTCCAGCAGATCACGAAGGCGATCGAGAGCAGGATGTTCACGCCTCAACCTCCACTAGACAGATCGGTATACTCCTCGACTCACTATACAGATCGGTATACTGTTGAGGTATGGGCACTACCGAGAGGCCGCGACGGATCGCGATGACGCCTGCCGCACGCCGCGTCCTGGAGGCCGCCGCGGGGCTGTTCTACGAACGCGGCATCCATGCCGTCGGGGTGGACCTGATCGCCGCCGAGGCCGGGGTGACGAAGAAGACCCTCTACGACCGGTTCGGTTCCAAGGAGCAGATCGTCGTGGAGTACCTCGCGGATCGTGATGAACGCTGGCGGGCCTTCCTCGCCCAGTGCATCGACACCGCTCAGGCGACACCGGAGGCGCGCGTCCTGGCCGTCTTCGACGCCTCACGCGCGTGGTCGGCGAAGAACAGTTCCAAGGGGTGCGGCATGGTCAACGCCCACGCCGAGATCAGCGATCCGTCCCACCCGGCCCACCGGATCATCACCGGGCAGAAGCAGTGGATGCTCACCCTCTTCACCGACCTCGCCGGGGACATCACCCCGGACGGGGTCGGCGCCCTGGGCCAGGCACTCATGCTGCTTCACGAGGGAGCGCTCGTCGCCCACGGCCTGAACATCTTCGCGGACCCCTTCGGCCATGCCCGGGAACAGGCGCAGGCTCTCCTTGCCGCCACAGGGGACTCCCCGGCGAAGCGGTGAGGCGGGGCAGGTCAGGCCAGCAGCAGTGGCATGTCCCAGTCGGCCGGTGTGCCGTCCACCGCGTAGGAGTCCAGGGCGAGCGCGGCGCCGGCGGCGCCGTCGAGGTAGCCGGAGACATCGGAGCCGAACGGCACCTTCGTCATGGTGAACCGCAGTCCGAAGGGCAGTGACGGGTCGAAGGCGGAGACGAGTTCGGCGGCGATGTCGTCCCGCAGCTCGGCCAGCCGGACGTCCTGCCACTCCTCGTTGAGCCGGCCGAGCTGGTGCAGGGCCCCGGCCCAGCCGTGGCACAGCGCATGGTCGTCGATGCCCCAGGCCGACCGGGGAAGGACGAGCAGCCGGTCCACGGAGGCGCGGGCGAGGTCCGAGAACTCCGCCCGGCCGAGAGCCCGTCCGGCCAGTTGCAGGGCGCGGGAAACCCCGGGAGTCCCGTAGCACCAGGCCGGCCACTTGGCGCTCCCGTCGTAGGCGGCAGGCCCCCGTTTCCACTGGCCGAAGGAGAGGTAGCCGGGCCAGAACAGGCCGTACCGGTCGGCCACCGCCCAGGTCCGCAACAGGTCGGCCGTCGCCTCCATGGCCTCCTGCTGCCCCGGCACCCGGATGCCCTGCTTCCACGCCAGGGCCATCAGGGCGAGCGGCCCGGCGACGCCGTGTGACAGGCCCAGGTTGAGGTGGCCGCCGGGGAACGCCGACTCGGAGCCGATCCTGGGCGCGTCCAGGGCCCACCAGCGCGGCACTGCCGCGCCCTGGTGCTCCACGGTGCCGAGCGACAGGCGCACCAGGTAGTCGAGCACCGCCGTCAGCGGCTCCTCGCAGCTCTCCGCCCGGGCCAGCAGGTAACGGCCCACTCCGGCCAGGCCACGGACCACCTCGTAGCGCCCGATGGTCGGCAGCGGCCGCTCTTCGACGGGGGGCAGGACAGTCCGCACGAGCTCGCGCTGGTAGGCGTCGAAACGCTGGAGCGCGGAGAGGTAGCCGCCGGTGGTGCGGTGAGCGAGCAGCACGGCGAACGCCAGGGCCCCAGGCCCCTTGAGGGGTCGGCCGCTGCCGGGTCGCGGAGGGCGTCAAGAAGGACGTTGAGAGGGTTCGCGCCGTGTGCGCACTAAGGCCAGTCAGGCGCTACGCGTACGGCGGGTCTGCCGTGGCCGAGTCCGCTTTGAGCCAGGGATGGGGACTGCGGCCGTCGAACGTCCGCGAAGAGGTATGCCGCGCTGAAAGCCTCGGCGGCATTGCAGCCGCGCTGCGACTGGCTCCGGACGCCGGTTTGCCGGAGCGGCAACACGAGTGGCGTTGCCGGGCTTCGGTGGGCGACGGTGGGCCCATGAGCGACGACATCGCGGCGGGATCGCCCGCGTCCGACACTTCCTTGCCCGGCGACGGATACCTCGGAGACCCCTCGGTACGGGCGGAGTGGGACGCCCGGTATGCCGACCGGCAGCAGCTGTGGAGCGGCCGGCCCAACGGCGCGCTCGTGGCCGAGGTCGCCGGTCTCGTACCCGGACGGGTGCTCGACGTCGGCTGCGGCGAGGGCGCGGACGCCGTCTGGCTCGCGCGCAGCGGCTGGGACGTGACCGCGCTCGAGGTTTCGGGCGTGGCGCTGGAGCGGGCGGCCGGGCACGCCCGGGACGCGGGCGTCGCCATTCGCTGGGTGCACGCTGCACTGACGGAAGCGGCGCTCCCGCCGGCCTCCTTCGACCTGGTCTCCGCGCAGTACCCCGCCCTGCTGCGCACCCCCGACGCCGCAGCCGAGCGGGCGCTGCTCGCGGCCGTCGCACCCGGCGGCGTGCTGCTGCTCGTACACCATGCGGGGATGGAGACCCAGCAGACACACGACAGTGGCTTCGACCCGGCTGACTACGTCTGGCCCTCGATGGTCACCGCCCTGCTCGACGACGACTGGAAGATCGAGGTGAACGAACAGCGTCCACGGGTAGCCCCCGACGGCGGCGCCGGCGCGCACCATACCGACGACCTCGTGCTGCGCGCGCGACGGCTGCGTGCGGTTCGATGAGACCGCTACCCGGATCTTCGCTTCGCTCGCATGCGGGCCTGAGGTGAGTCCCGGCCGTGCGGAACCGGGCGCTGGGAGCCGCACGTCCCCTCGTACATGCTGATCGTTCTGGGGATACTCTTCGCCGTCGCGCCCGCCGTCGTCTGGATGACGATCGCCCGCACCCGCGCCGTCGGCTTCGCGATCGGCGGCACACTGCTCGCCGGAGCCGGTCTGCTGATCAGTGTTCAGCAGGGCTGGATAGACGCCCCCAGACCCGACGCACATCTCATGTTCACGGCTCTCGCGCCCTTGCTCATCGCCTGCGGCGCGGGACTGGAAGGACGGCACGAGAACTCTCCTCCCCCGGAATGGGTCTCACGCCGCAACGGAGCGATCGGCTTCCTGGGGACGCAGTTCGCCCTCACCCTCGCGGTCGGCCTCCTGTACGCGCTGTTGATCAGCGAAGGCTCAGACGCCCCGCCGTCCAAGGCCCTTCCCGCATTGCCGCCAGGAATCAGTATGGTCGACGAAGGCACCAGCTGCGGTTCCGGCGGCTGCTGGCGCGCCGCGACGGTCACCAGCGAGGACGGCCTGTCCCGCCCGGAGATCATCCGCGAACTGGGCCTCCAGCAGGAGAGCTGCCGCTCCAGCGGCTGGCTGCTCGACTGGCGTGACGTGTGCGTCGGAGCCAGGGACAATGGTGAGAACGTCACCATCTACGCGAGCTGGGGATACTGAGAGGCCGTTTCCTGGTCGGCCACGGTGGTCCTCAACGATGAACGAGCTGGACCGGCCCGGCTTCCGTGGCGTCGATGGATGCGGGGCGATATTCGCTGGTCGTTGCCTGGGAACGGTGTTCATACTGCCGCAATGGAGCCGGTGACGATTGAGACCGACCGTCTGTTGCTGCGAGCCTTCACCTCTGCCGACGTGGACGCGGTGCACAGAGCCTGCCAGGACGACGACATCCAGTTCTACACGCCGGTGCCCGTGCCGTACCGGCGTGCGGACGCGGAGAAGCTCGTCCACGAGAAGTTGCCCTCCCAGTGGGCCGAGGACAGGGACTACACACTCGGTGCGTTCCGCAAGGACACCGGCGCCCTGGTCGGCTCGTACTGCCTGACCCTCGTCAGTCGCGGCGTCTGGGAGCTGGGCTACTGGGCGGTCAAGGAGCAGCGCGGCCAGGGCTTCTCGGTGGAGGCGGCGCGGGCGGTGTGCGACTGGGGCTGGACCACGCTCGAGGTGCACCGGATCGAGTGGTGGGCCATGGTCGGGAACACCGGCTCGCGCGCCGTCGCCGAGAGACTCGGCTTCACCGTAGAGGGGACCCTGCGCAGTCGTGGCATCGCCAACGACGGCAAGCCGCATGACTGGTGGGTGGGCGGACTGCTGAGGCCCTGATGCCCGGGCCGGCGCGAACGACAAGACCGGCGAACCGGTCTCCGATCCGGGAATCCCGGCCCACGCGACCGGGGGAGACCCGTGCCGATGCCGACTGTTCGGGCCCGGCCCGCCGGTCCAGGGGCGGTGTCGCCCTGGGCCGGCGGGCCGGGCCCGCCGAACGTGTGCGGATGTCTGCCCGGCTCAGGCGGCTTGGGTGAGTTCGGCGCGGCCGAACAGGAGGGCGTAACCGGTGGGGAGTCGGCGCAGGATGCGGGTCAGTAGTTCCGGGCCGGCCGAGGCGGCGACGGTGGCGAGGACGGAGCCGGTGTCCCAGCGGGTGGTGGCCGGAGTGGCTCCGCTGCGGGTGGCGAGGTCTTCGACGAAGGCCCAGCCGGTGAGCGGCTGCGGGCTGGGGATTTGTCCGGTGAGGACGAGTGCGGCCTCCCTGGGCAGGCGGGCGGCCAGTTCGACGCGTTCCCCGCCGGTCAGTTGGCGTCCGAGTCCCGCAATGACGAGGCGGACCGCTTCCTCGGCTCTCTCCCGGGTGGGGTAGGCGCCTTCGTAGCGGACCCTCTCCAGCATCTGCTCGAACGTCATAGCCGGCAGGTGCTGGAGTGGAGCGCGCTGGTCGGACATCTGCGGTGGTTGCCCTTCTGTGGTCGTGGTTGTGGCATCCGGTGGCCGGCGGGGTGTGGGCAGCGGATGCGAGTGTGGTCAGGTGGGCTGGGGGGACGCTTCGCGTCGCACGGTCACGTCGGCCGCCGCCCTTTTTGGCTTCCTCTGCTCCGGCCGGGGCGCGGAGGACGGGCGAGGGAGGGGAGAGAGACCGAGTGCCCGTCCTCCGCCGCCGGCCGGATCCTGCCGCCGGTCAGCCGGAGAGCTCCTTGCGGTCGGATCCTCCGCCGATGGCGATCTTGCGTGGCTTGGCGCGCTCGGCGATCGGGATGCGCAGGGTGAGCACCCCCGCCTCGTAGTCGGCCTTGATCTGATCGGTGTCCAGCGTGTCGGCCAGCACGATCTGGCGGGAGAAGACTCCCAGCGGACGCTCGGAGAGTTCCATCTGCACGTCGTCGGCCTTCGCCAGGGGGCGTCGCTCGGCCTTGACCGTCAGCATGTTCCGCTCGACGTCGATGTCGATCGCCTCCGGGCTGACTCCGGGAAGGTCGAAGGCGACCACGTACTCGTGGCCCTCGCGGTAGGCGTCCATCGCCATCGCGGACGGCCGTGACCAGGTGGCCGGGCCCGTCAGATGCTGGGCCAGACGGTCGAGCTCACGGAAGGGGTCGGTGCGCATCAACATCGTGAAACACCTCCAAGGGGTCGGGCAGTAGCTGCCAATGCGCCTCGAATCCGTTGTAGCATGTCATCCAATGGATGACAAACATGATGTCGCTGAATGGATGACACGCCCGGAGGTGCCCATGGCAGCAGCCGGCGAGCCGGCCCCTTCCCGAGACGATGCGCGGAGTCCGGCTTCATTTCTCGCTGCGGCGGCAGCCCTGGAGACCATCGACGGCGCCCTGCGCGCCGCGCGGCACGATGGCATCGTCGGCCCGGGCGACAGGGGTGCCGACCCGGAACAGGCCCTGGCCTCCCTCCTGCTGCTGCGGCAGGTGCGCGAGCAGCTGGCCGGCTGGGAGACCGGCCTGATCGAGACCGCGCGCCGCGCGGGCGCCAGTTGGGCCGAACTCGCCCACCCGCTCGGCGTCGCCAGCCGCCAAGCCGCCGAACGGCGCTACCTTCGAGGCAGGCCCGGTCCCGCCGGAAGTACGGGCGAGCAACGCGTCCAGGCCACCCGTGAACGCCGCGCCGCCGACCGCACCCTCGCCGTCTGGGCCCGCCGTAACGCAGCCGACCTGCGCCGCGTCGCCGCCCACATCACCACTCTCACCGACCTCCCCACCGGTGCCCGCCTGCCCGTCGGCCAACTCGATGAGGCCCTCGCCCAGGATGATCCCGCCGCTCTCCTCCGTCCCCTGAAGGCGGCCCGCCCCCACCTGACGAAGGCCCACCCCGATCTGGCCGCCCGACTCGACGCCCTCACCGACTCCGCCCGGGCCACGCTCGCGCCCGCCGACGGGCCCGAAACCGGTACCGCCGGTTGAGCCGCGGCCGCCTTCGCATGTGGCCTCTCGAGGGCGGCCGCGCCTCCACCGAACCCGGCCTGCGCAACGAGATCGTCCGGTGCCAGACGGTTCGCCGCATGGTCGAGGGCCACGGGCACGGACGCCGTACCGGTGTCGCCGTAGTCCAGGACGGCCACACGGGCACGTTACGGCCTAGCACCGCGCGGGTCCCCGGGCTCCACGGCCGTCCCGCACCGCCCGGTCGGGCAGGCGGCCGTCGCGCCGGGCTCCGCCGCGGAGCGTGCTCACCCGCGGCGGGCGGCCCGGCGGGCCTTGGCCGCACGGTCACGCGTTCTGCCGGGTGACCTCCACTCCCTTGCGTGCGATGACGTCCGCGTACCAATCCGCGCTCTTCTTCGGAATGCGCCGCTGCGTGGCGAAGTCGACGTACACGATGCCGAACCGCTTGCTGTAGCCGTAGGCCCATTCGAAGTTGTCCAGCAGCGACCACAGGAAGTAGCCCCGCACGTCGGCACCCTCTTCGATCGCCCGGTGCACGGCGGTGAGGTGGCGGTGCAGGTAGGCGATCCGTTCCGGATCGTGGACCTGCCCCGACGGGTCGGCGTAGTCGTCGTACGCCGCGCCGTTCTCGGTGATCATCACGGGGAGGCCCGGGAGGTCGTCGCGCAGCCGGATCAGCAGCTCGTACAGTCCGTCGGCGTCCACGGGCCAGTCCATGGCGGTCCGGGGACCCGGTGCGGGCAGGAACCGGACGTGGCGTTCCGCGCCGGCCCAGGGGGACGGCGACTCCGACCTGCCGGCGGCGACGACGGTGGGGGAGTAGTAGTTGATGCCGAGCGAGTCGATCGGCGTCGAGCTGATGGCGAGGTCACCGTCCCGCACGAACGACCAGTCGGTGATCCCCGCCGTGTCCTGGACCAGGTCCTCCGGAAGGCGCCCGTGGAAGACGGGGTCGAGGAAGACGCGATTGGCGACGGCGTCGATCCGTCGGACCGCGTCCAGATCCTCGGCCGACCGGGTGAGCGGGCGCAGGGCGTGCAGGTTGAGCGTCAGGGACAGATGCGAGGCGGGCGGCAGGGCGTCACGCAGCACGCGCACGGCGGCGCCGTGGGCGAGGTTGAGGTGGTGGGCCGCGCGCAGGCTGTCCAGCGGGCTGGTGCGGCCGGGGGCGTGCACTCCGTTCCCGTATCCGAGGAAGGCGGCGCACCACGGCTCGTTGAGGGTCGTCCAGGTCCCGATCCGGTCGCCGAGCGCGTCGGCCACGAGGGCGGCGTAGTCGGCGAAGCGCTGGGCGGTCTCCCGCTCGGGCCAGCCGCCCGCGTTCTCCAGCTCCTGGGGCAGGTCCCAGTGGTAGAGCGTGGCGACCGGGCGGATACCGGCGTCCAGGAGCGCGTCGGCGAGCCGCCGGTAGAAGTCGAGGCCCTTCTGCACGGCCGGCCCGCGACCGGTCGGCTGGACGCGGGGCCAGGCGATGGAGAACCGGTAGTCGGTCAGCCCGAGGCGGCGCATGAGGGCGACGTCCTCGTGCATACGGTGGTAGTGGTCGGCGGCGATGTCGCCGGTGTCGCCGTTGCGGACCTTGCCCGGGGCGCGGCTGAAGGTGTCCCAGATCGAGGGAGAGCGGCCGTCCTCGGCTGCGGCGCCCTCGATCTGGTAGGCGGCCGTGGCGGTGCCCCATCGGAAACCGTTCGGGAACCGGAGGACGGTCGTGTCGTCGGTGAGTGTCTCAAGTACGGTCATGGGCTGTCGGCTCCGAAGACGCGGGTGGGGGAGGGGAGAAGCGTGACCAAGGGGCCAGGGCTCAGCCCTTGACGGCTCCCTGCATGATGCCGCCGACGATCTGCCGGCCCAGGAGGCCGAAGACCAGCAGCACCGGAAGTGTGCCGAGGAGCGTGCCGGCCATGATCACGGACTGGTCGTGGACGTAACCCCCGCCGAGCTGGCGCAGGGCCACCTGCACGGTCGGTTCGGACGAGGACAGGGCGACGATGGGCCAGAAGAAGTCGTTCCACGCGGCCATGAAGGTCAGCAGGCCCAGCACGGACATGCCCGGCCGGGCGACCGGCACCACGATGGACCAGAAGATCCTTGCGGTGGACGCGCCGTCGACCCGTGCCGCCTCGATGAGCTCGTCAGGCAGCGACTGCACCAGGTACTGGCGCATGAAGAACACACCGAACGCGGACACCAGGCCGGGGAGGATGACGGCCTGGAGCTGGTTCACCCATTGCAGTTCGGCGATCAGCATGAACAGCGGGATGACGCCCAGCTGCGGAGGGATCATCATCGTGCCCACGGTGATCGCGAGCAGCGCGCCGCGTCCGCGGAAGCGCAGCTTGGCGAAGGCGAAGCCCGCGAGGGTGCAGCACAGCACGGTGCCGACGGTGATCGAGCCGGACACGATGAAGGAGTTCAGCAGGGCCTTGCCGATGTCCGCCTCCTCCAGCACCGCCTCGAAGTTGCGCAGCAGGTTCGGGCCGGGCAGGAGTGACGGCGGGACCTGGGCGAGGTCGGCATTGGAGCGGCTGGCCGCCACGATGGTCCAGTAGAACGGGAAGGCGGAGACCAGGACGGCGACGGTCAGGATCGCGTACGTGAGCTTGCCGGCGTGGTTGGTGCGTCCGGCGCGGGACTTCCGTCCCCGGCGGCGGACCGGCGGCTCCCGGTGGGCGGGAGGTGTGACCGGCGGGTCGGCGAGTGTGGTCATCGCACGGCCTCCTTGCGGGTACGACGGTACGCGAGCAGGGCGTTGACCCCCACGACCACCACGATGAGCAGGAACATGACCCAGGCGATGGCCGCGGCCCGGCCCAGGTGGAAGAAGCCCCAGCCCTGTTCGTACATGTACAGGCCGAGCGTCTGGTACTGGTGCGAGATGCCGCCCGAGATCGACCCCTCGAACAGCAGCGGCTCGCCGAACAGCTGCGTCGCCCCGATCGTGGAGACGATCACGGTGAACACGATCGTCGGACGCAGTCCCGGCAGGGTCACGTGGAAGAACTGGCTCCACTTCGATGCCCCGTCCATCTCCGCGGCCTCGTACAGCTCTTGCGGGATGGACTGCATGCCCGCCAGGTAGATCAGGGCGTTGTATCCGGTCCACCGCCAGATGACGATGGTGGAGACGGCGATCTGGGAGGCGACCGTGCCGGTCTGCCAGTCGATCGGGCCGATGCCGACGAGCCCGGCGACATAGTTGATCAGGCCGAAGTCCCGGCCGAAGAGCTGTGCGAACACCAGGGTGGCCGCGGCCACGGAGGTCGCGTACGGCAGCAGCATCGCCGTGCGCAGGAAAGTCCGTGCGCGCAGCCGGTAGTTGAGCAGGTGGGCGAGCCCGAGGGCCATGACCAGCTGGGGAACCGTGGAGATGACGCCGATGGTGAAGGTGTTGCGCAGCGAGGTCCAGAAGAAGTCGTCGGTGAACAGGGCCGTGTAGTTGTCCAGCCCTCGCCATTCCATGTCACCCGGGGTCTGCAGCTCGACCCGGTACAGGGACACGAACGCCGTGTAGATCAGCGGGAAGAGGCCGAAGGCGGCGAACAGGGTGAAGAACGGCGCGATGTAGGCGTAGGGCGACATCTTCTGCCACGCGCGCCGTGCGGGGCTCGGCCGGGAGGGCGGGGGAGGCGGGACCGGCGGAGCCGGCGTCTCGAGTGCGGAAAGGGTCACGGGGCGGCCTTCGGGAAGGGAGACGGCGGTCATGGAACTCCGCCGCCGCCGGCGGGGCGGGCAGCGGCGGCGGCGGAGGCGTGGGTCGGCGCTCGGGGCGCGGACGTCGGGCTGGAGCGCCGGCTCGGCTCAGCCGAGGGTGTTGGCGACGCCCTTCGAGGCGTTCTTCCAGGCCTTGTCGGGATCCGTGCCCTTGCGCTCCACCTCGCTCAGCGCGTTGGTGATCTGCTGAGCGATGCTCTGGTCGTGCAGACCCAGGACCTGCACGGGCGCCGCCTTGGCCGCGTCACCGAAGATCCTGCCGATCGGGGCGTCGGAGAAGTACGGGTCCGTGGTGTCGGCGACCTTGTCGATGGCACCGGTGCTGGAGGGGAAGTTGCCCACCTCGCGGAAGAGCTTCTCCTGCTGCTCGGGAGCGGTGAGCCACTTGATGAGCTCGTACGCCTCCTTCTTGTGCTCGGCGGCGCGCGGGACCGCGAGGTACGAGCCGCCCCAGTTGCCGGCACCGCCGGGCAGCTTGGCGATGTCCCACTTGCCCTGGCCCGCGTCACCGGCCTGGCCCTTGATGTAGCCGAGCATCCAGGCGGGGCACGGGATGGTGGCGAAGGAGCCGGCGGCGAAGGCCTGGTTCCACTGCGGCGACCACTGGTCGAGCTCGGCGCTCAGTCCGCTCTCCGCCGCCTCCACGGAGCGGTCCCACGCCTCGAGCAGGGCGGGGTTCTCGTCCCAGATCAGCTCTCCGGACGCGCTGTAGTACCGCTCCTTCTGCTGCCCGATCATGATCGAGTAGAGACTGCCGACGCTGTCGAGCCAGGCGCTCTTGCCGGGGGCCTTCGCCTTGTACTTCTTGCCGAGTTCCAGGTAGCCGTCCCAGCTGGACCAGCGCTGTGCGAGCTCCTCGCGGTCGGTGGGCAGCCCGGCCTTCTTCAGCAGGTCGGTGCGGTAGCACATGGCCTCGGGGCCGACGTCCGTCCCGAGCCCGAGGACCTCTCCGCTCCGGCCCGTGGCGGCGGCCCACTTGGCCTCGGCGAACTGCCCCTTGAGCGACTCCGCGCCGTACTTCTTGAGGTCCTCGAACTTGTCGGACTGCTGCTGGGTGACGGTGGCGATCCGGCCCACCTCGATGCCCTGCACGTCCGCGAGGCCACCGCCGCCCGCGAGGCGGGTCTGGAGCGACTTCCAGTAGTCGGCCTCGTCCTCGGTGTCCGTCTGCTTGATCGTGACGTTCGGGTGCAGCTTCTCGTACTCCGCGTAGAGCCCGGCCTCCTTGTAGCCGAAGGAGCCGAAGAGGTCCACGGTGACGGTGATCTTGCCGTTGCCGCCGTCGGCGGAGTCGGAGTCGGACGAACCTCCGCAGGCGGCGAGCAGAGCCCCGGTCAGGACGACCGCCCCCAGTCGGGCGACGGCTCTTCGTGCGGCACGGGCTGTGGGCATGGGTGGGCTCCTCGGCTCGATTGCGTTGAGAGCGCTCTGAGAGCGCTCTCAAAGGTGCGAGTGGAGAGTGCCCGGCCGGTGCGCCGTCCGTCAAGGCCTCGAACGCGTCGGGAGCACAACTCCCGTCATGGGCACCCCGTTGACGGATCGTTTCCCGAGGCGGTTCGCCGCGTCGCACTGCCGCCCCACCTGCGGACGGCGGTGCGGTCAGGGGTGCGTGAGGCCGCGGTCCCGGCGGCCGGTGGCCGCGCGGGGGAAGCCGGCCGGCCGGACGGGGCCCTGATCCGGACGCGGGCGGGACGGCGTGCTCACGGGCGCCGCCCGAGAGCCGGTCTCACGCCGAGGCGCGCCGGATCAGGGTCGTCGGCATGATCACTGACGCGGGGACGTGGCCGGCCGGCCGGTTCAGCAGCTTGAGCAGCAACTTCACCGACAGCCTGCCCAGACCTTCGACGTCCTGGCGGACCGTGGTGAGCGCCGGGTCACTTGCGCGCACCACCGTCTCCATGTCGTCGAAGCCGACCACGGCCACGTCCCGCGGCACACGCCGGCCCCGTTCGTGGAGCACCCGCAGAGCGCCCAGGGCCATCAGATCGCTGGCCACGAAGACGCCGTCGACGTCGGGCCGCCGGTCGAGCAGCTCGGCCATGGCCCGCGCGCCGCTCTCCTCGGTGAAGTGGCCTTCGCGCAGCAGCTCCGGGTCGGGATCGACCAGCACGTCGTGGTAGCCGGCGATCCGGTCCAGCGCCGAGGTCTGGTCGCTCGGTCCCGCGATGTGCGCGATGGTGCGGCGCCCCAACGAGACCAGGTGGCGCACGGCCTCCCGCGCGCCGCCCCGGTTGTCGCAGTCGACGTACGGCAGGGCTGGGCTTGCTTCCGCCCCCGGCCGGCCGCCGAGGACCGTGGGTACCTTGCTCCCGGTGATCAGCGCAGGCAGACGGCCGTCGCCGTGCAGGGAGAAGGCGATCGCCCCGTCGACGTGGCCGCCGGCGAGATACCGGGCGATCCGCTCGTGATCGGACTCGTTCTCCACCCACAGCAGCACCAGCTGGATGTCGTTGGAGGTCAGTTCACGGCTGATTCCCCGAAGCTGCTGGGCGAAGAACGGGTCGGAGAAGACCCGGAACTCGGGCTCCGCGATGACCACGGCGACTGCTCCGTGCCGACGGGTCACCAGTGAGCGTGCCGCGTGATTGGGGACGTATCCCAGCTCGTCGACCGCCGCGCGCACCTTGTCGACCAGCGGCTGACGCACGCCGGCGCCACCGTTGACCACGCGCGACGCCGTGGCCCGCGATACGCCCGCCCGCGCAGCGACAGCCTCCAGCGTCGGACGGTTCGCTGCTGTCTGCTCGAGCAAGGGAACTCCTGGTCTGCTGCGCGGCAACCCGGCGCCTGCCGCTCCTCCCGCTGGACAGGATAGATGCCCTCGCTCCAGCGTGAGAGCGCTTTCAGGCCGGGGGTCGGGTATGTGCGCGGCGGCGACGGCTCCGCGTCCGGCCGGTGTGCGGAGCAGGCGTCCGGCCAGTGGGTGCCTGCCGCTGAAGGCTCGTGCGGTGCGGCACACCGCACGACCGCGGTCCGGTACAGGCCCGTGCTACGCGCGCCGGTGACGGTCGCGTCCCGGTGCGCGTTCGCAGCGACATGCCTTCCCACCTGCGGCGGTACCTCCTCGCATCACCCGGGCCGGTGATGGGTGGCGCGTCCCCACGCCGCCCGCCGCAGCCGGCCCCCGGGCCGGCCGAGGGCACCAATTCGTGCTTGAAGCATTGACCGCCCCTTGTTCGATGTCTACGTTGACGCCGTCTTGAGAGCGCTCTCAGAGAGGTTGCGCATGAGATTCCGTAGACCCCTGGCACTACTGTCGGCGGCCGCGGTGGCCGCGGGAGGCCTGGTGGCCACCGTCGGCAGCGGTGTCGCCTCGGCCGCCACCATCGAGGTGGGCAAGGGAAGTTACAGCGATGTGAGGCCGGCCGGGAGGCAGGGGCCGTCCAACAACGGCGGCCAGGCGGTCAAGCCGAAGGTCACGCAGGCCATGGCGGACACGCCGGTACCGACCAACGACTGGTGGTCCTCGCTGGCCTTCCAGCGGTTCGCCGCCAACCCGTGGTCGGAGAACATGTACGGGCACCCCCTCACCTACAAGGCGGTGGCCGGCGGCCTGGAGGTCGGTTACCCGACCGACCACGAGATCGTGGGCGGCGGGCGTCAGTACGAGTTCGCGCACGAAGCCGACCTGACCCTCGGCGTGGCGGGTCTGAACTCGCCCGACGC
The DNA here is from genome assembly GCF_003665435.1 of Streptomyces fungicidicus. Taxonomy (NCBI): domain Bacteria; kingdom Bacillati; phylum Actinomycetota; class Actinomycetes; order Kitasatosporales; family Streptomycetaceae; genus Streptomyces; species Streptomyces fungicidicus. The sequence continues at coordinate 151,263 of NZ_CP023407.1, read as the reverse complement.
GAAGGCGGACGGGTGGAGCGACTGGACCGTGAGCCCTTACTGGAGCGACGGCGCCCGCACGCTGCGGACCACGATCGGCCACGGCATGCCGTACGTGTACGCCGAGGGCACGGGCGGCGCGGCGCAGATCAAGGCCGCGGCCCCGCCGACGGTCTTCGCCGACCAGGGCAACGTCCTCGGCGTCACCATCTCCGGCCACGACTACGCGCTGTTCGCCCCGAGCAGCAGCGACTGGACCGTGTCCGGCAACGAGATCCGGGCCGACCTCGGCTCGAAGGACTACTTCTCCCTGGCCGTCCTGCCCAGCAAGGACGCGCTCGCCGACTACGAGAAGTACGCCTTCAGCTTCGTGACCGGCTCCACCGTGGACTGGGAGTACCGGGAGCGCGCCGGCGAGGTCGAGGCGACGTACTCGCTGATCACCGAGCCGAAGGAGGGCACGGAGAAGGGCACCCTCCAGGCGCTCTACCGGCACCAGTGGCTGCACACCTCCGACCCGCTGACCGACTACAGCTACGTGTCCTCACGCGGTGAGATGAAGGTCCGCGAGGGCACCTCGTTCACCACCGTGCAGAAGGTGAACGGCGTCCTGCCGGGGCTGCCCAGCGCCGCGGGCGTCGACAAGGCCAAGCTCAAGACGTACATCAATGACGTGCTGACGCAGGGCGACCCGTTCAGCGGGGCCATCGACACCTACTGGACCGGCAAGGCCCTGGGCAAGCTCGCCCAGCTCGTGCCGATCGCCGACCAGATCGGTGACACCGCGAGCCGCGACAAGCTCATCGAGCTGATCGAGGGCCGCATGGAGGAGTGGTTCACCGTCGGCGGGGCCTCGGAGTTCTCCTACGACAAGGACTGGCGCACGCTCATCGGCTACCCGGCCTCCTACGGCAGCGACCAGGAGCTGAACGACCACCACTTCCACTACTCGTACTACGTGATGGCCGCGGCGATCGTGGCGCAGTACGACCCGCAGTGGGCCGCCGACTCCGAGTGGGGCGGCATGGTGAAGGAACTCATCAAGGACGCCGCCAACCCGGCCAGGGACGACTCCAAGTACCCGTTCCTGCGCGGCTTCGACGCCTACGCCGGTCACAGCTGGGCCGCCGGTCACGAGGCCTTCGCCGCCGGCAACAACCAGGAGTCCTCCTCGGAGTCGATCAACCTCAGCGCCGGCCTGATCATGTGGGGCTCGGCGACGGGCGACAAGGCGCTGCGTGACCAGGGCGTCTACATGATGATGACCGAGTCGGAGTCGATCGCGCAGTACTGGTTCGACGCCGACCAGCAGGTCTACCCCGAGGACTTCACCCACGACGTCGTGGGCATGGTCTGGAGCAGCGGCGGCGCCTACGCCACCTGGTGGACCGCCAACCCCGAGGAGATCCACGGCATCAACTTCCTCCCCATGACCGGCGGTTCCCTGCACCTGGCCCGCGAGAAGGACATGCTGCGCCGCAGCGTGACCGAGATGGAGAAGGAGAACGGCGGCCCGGCCGTCGAGTGGAAGGACATCTTCTGGCAGGTCCAGGCACTCTACGACCCGGCCAAGGCCATGCAGTACTGGAACCAGTGGAACGGCGGGTACGTCCCCGAGGCCGGCGAGACCAAGGCCCACACCTACCACTGGGTCTCCACGATGAACTCCCTCGGCGCCCCGGACATGACCGTCACGGCCAACTCGCCGACGGCCACCGTCTTCGACAAGAACGGCACCAAGACCTACGCCGCGCACAACTACGGCGCCGAGGAGTGCTCGGTCCTCTTCTCCGACGGCGGCGTGCTCAACGTCCCGGCGAAGTCGACCGCGTCCGGAGCGGGCGACGACACCGAGCTCGGCACGCTGTGCGGCGCCCCCGGTGACGACAGGCCCAGCGCGCCCGGCACCCCGGTCGCCGGCGACATCACCGACGACTCCGTCGAGCTGACCTGGGAGGCGGCGACGGACGACCTCGGCATCAAGGACTACGACGTCTACCGCGGCGACGACAAGGTCGCCACAGTCGACGGCACCACCTACACGGACACCGGGCTGGCCTCGGGAACCGAGTACACCTACAAGGTCAGGGCCCGTGACACCTCCAGCCAGGTCGGCCCGCCCAGCGACACCGTGACGGTCACCACCACCGGCACGCGTGACCAGCCGCCCGGCGCGCCCGGCACCCCGGTCGCCGGCGAGGTCACCAGTACCTCCGTCGAGCTGACCTGGGGGGCGGCGACGGACGACAAGGGCGTCAAGGACTACGACGTCTTCCGCGGTAGCACCAAGGTCGCCACCGTCACCGGCACCACGCACACCGACACCGGACTGACGCCCGGCACCGAGTACTCCTACAGCGTCAAGGCCCGCGACACAGCCGGCCAGACCGGCCCGGCGAGCGGCACGCTGAAGGTGACCACGGCCGGCACCCCGCCGGTCACCGGCGACACGTTCTACCCGCAGTCGGGCGGCGGGCTCGCCACCGAGGCGGCCGCGACCGGTTCCTCCGACACCATCCCCTCCGCCGGAGGCACCAACAACGACGGAACCCCGAAGAACCCGCTCGTCTACGAGGTCGAGAACGTGAACGGCACCCTGAAGTCGGGCTCCTCAACCGCCTTCACCTTCAAGGTGGACGCGGGCAGCTCCGTCGGCCACGCCCAGCAGGCCCGGGTGTCGTACGACCTGACCGGCGACGGCACGTTCGAGCGCGTCGAGACGTTCCGCTACTTCGCCACCGACCCGGTCCCCGGCTGGGAGGAGTACTCGGCGGCCCGGCAGGGCCTGCACTCCGCCTCGGGCGCCCTGGGCGACCTGGACGGCGGCACCGTCCGCGTGGAGGTCTGGAGCGCACTGGGCAACGGCCCCTCCACCCTCCAGGTGGGCGCGGGCTCCGTCCTCACCATCCCGTTCGCCTGACGGGACGCCCGGCCCGGCCGGTGGGTCCCTCCCACCGGCCGGGCCCTGGCGGTCGCCGGCGCCCGGGGTCCATCCGGCGAACCTCGAAGTCGACCGCTGATCCAGGGGAAGGCGGCTGAACCGTGTTCCGTCGCATGAGTCAACGACCGTGCGACGAAGCCGAGTTCCTGAGGGAGATGTGACATTCCGTTCAGCCCTTCGAACTGTCGTAGCCCACCGTTCCGGGCCCATACTCCAGGGTCTGACGGATCGACGCGCGAAGAAGCACGGTGAGCACAGCGGCGGCAGCAGGCACCTGGAAGCTCGGAGACCTGGAGGTGAATCGCATCGGCTACGGCGCGATGCGGCTGACGGGCAACGGCATGAGGGGGAACTCCGACGGCGCGCCGATCGACCGCGACCTCGCCGTCGGCCTGCTGCACCGCGCGTTCGAGCAGGGTGTCAACCACATCGACACGGCCGCCTTCTACTTCTCGCCGCTGCGGTCCGCGAACGAACTCGTCAACCGCGCCCTCGCGTCCTGGCACGGCGACGTGGTCGTGGTGACGAAGGTCGGCCCGGCACGCGATCCCGCCGGCGAGTGGCTTGGCATGGCCCGCCCCGACCAACTGCGCGGCCAGGTCGAGGAGAACCTGCGCCAGCTCGGCCGGGACCACTTGGACGTGGTGAACCTGCGCGCCAACGGCCCCGGTACGGCCTCGATCGCCGAGCACTTCGGAGCCCTCGCCGAACTGCGCGAGGCCGGCCTGATCCGGCACCTTGGGCTCTCCGCCGTCATGCCCGAGCACGTGGCCGAGGCCCGAACGATCGCGCCCGTGGTCTGCGTGCAGAACTCCTACGGCCTGGACTGGCGCCGCGCCGACGAGAGCGGGCTGGTGGACCTGTGCCGGGAGCAGGACATCGCCTTCGTCTCGTTCTTCACGGTTTCCGGTCTGCGGCGCGAGGCAGCCGCAGACCGGGAGCACGACGCGCGCGTCCACTCCGTCGCCCGCGCCCATGGTGCGACGCCGGCCCAGATACGGCTTGCCTGGACCCTCCACCGCGGTCCGCACGTGCTGGTCATTCCCGGCACCACGAACACGGCACACCTCGCGGAGAACATCGCCGCCGGAAGCCTGCGCCTGACCGAGCAGGAGTTGGCCCTCCTCGACAAGCCGGACGAGAGCGCTACCTGATCCCCTTCGCCGTAAATCGTACGTGGTTTGTACGCGCAATATGCGCTGTGTGTACGGTTCACTGGATAGAGTGCCGGTCAGGAGGTGTTGCATGTCCGAGTTGTTCGACGCCGTCGACGCGTTGGTGGCGTCCCGCTCGTCCCTCCCGCCCGCCGAGGAGCGCAAGCGGCTGCGGGTCGCCCACGGTCTGACACTGGACGAAGTGGCCGCCGCGCTGAAGGTGCGCCGGGCCACGGTGTCCGGCTGGGAGTCGGTCAGGAAGACGGTCGAGCCGCGGGGCCCGGAGCGTGAGGCGTACGCGCGGTTGATGAACAAGCTCGCCGAGCTCTACCCCGCGCCCCCCGTCCTGGAGGGGGCAGCCGCCCCGGCGCCACCAGCCCCCGTCACCGCCGCTCCCGTCCCGGCGGACGCGCAGACCCGGCCCCCCGCCCCGGCGCCCGATGCTGCGGCCATGAGTCGAGCCGGGAACACCCGGACCCCTCCGGGCCCTCCTTCCTCCGCTCCTGCGCCGGCGGCCGCGCCGCGTCCGGCGCGCACCACCGGAAGCACACCGGCGTCGCGCCGCCCCGGCGCACGGAAGCCGGACCCGGACGGCACCCCGGAGAGCGGCACCGACCCGCGCTTCGAGAACGGACCGCTCGCCGTCGTCGACATCGACGACGACGGCCGGGTCCTCGCGTACTGCACCGGCGGCCTGGTCCTCGGAGTACCCGCGGGGAGCCTCCCGGCCCTGGTGGAATGGACGCTCAGGGAGGCGAGGCTCGGGCAGCCGAGGCTGGCCGGGCCGGGTAAGGACGCCGACCCGCTGCTCGTGCTCACGGAAGCCGCCCTCGAGCGCTACCACCTGCCCGTGGCCCTCAGCGAGGAGGAGCGGCTGGCAGGACGGATCCCGGAGGGCCACAAGGTCATCAAGCAGTTGGCCCGCGCCGACTGGAAACTCACCAAGCGGGGCTTCGGCCCCTGGGCGCGGATCTACCGTCCCGCGCAGGGCTCGGAACGCAACTGTGTGCAGCTGTGCATCCCGTCCTGGAACGCGCTCGACTCCCGCCACTGGGGCAACGCGGCACAGCTCCCGCCGGCGGACCTCGCCCGCGTCCTGAGCGCCTACGCCTCCCGCGTCATGACCCCGCGCGGCTCCACCGCCGTCACCGGCCTGGAGCTGATGACCGCCCTGCACCCGCCGACCCGCGCCTCCGAACGGGACGGCGAAGGCCGTCGCCACAGCGAACACAATCCCGGCAGCCTGGGCAAGGACCCCGTCGACCCGGCGCCGTGCGAGGCACCCGACGGCCACCCCCTCCTGGCGGACCTGCCCCGCTTCCATGTCCGCGGCCCCGAGGAGAAGTTGTTCGAGGAGGCGTGCGACTGGGCGCGCCCGATGACGGACGCCGAGTGCACCCTGCGCCATCTGGTCGGCATCGACGTGAACATGGCCTTCGCGGCGGGCGCCAACGGCCTCATCGTCGGCCTCGGCGCACCCACCCGGATCAAGAACCCGGTGTTCGACCCGAAGCTGCCCGGCTCGTGGTTGGTGGACCTCTCCCACGTCGACCTGTCGAGGGTGAAGGCCGGCAAGGAGTGGGTGCGGCTGGACAGGGATCTGCTGCCCAGCCCGTTCACCCCGAAGGGCGACCGCCCCGAGGGCCCGGCCTGGTACGCCACGCCCACCGTCGCCTACGCGGTGGAGCTGGGCTACGAGGTGCGCCCGCTGGAGGCGTACGTACGCCACGACAACGGCCGTTACCTGGACGGCTGGTATCAGCGGCTGCGGGACGCCTACCTGGGCACGATGGCCGAGCTCGGCGTGCACGCCGACATGGCGCCCGAGGACTTCCTGGCGGCTATGGACGGCTACGGGGAGCGCGACCCGCAGCTGACGATCGCCGTGTCGGCGATCAAGGCGACCGTCAAGGGCGGCCTGGGCAAGCTGCGTGAACGCCCGCGCGGCGAGGGCTGGCGGCCCGGTCAGCCGTGGCGCGCCCTGTCCCGCCCGACGTGGCGGCCGGACATCCGCGCGGCCGTCATTTCCCGCACCCGGATCAACCTGCATCGCAAGATCGTCAGGCACGCGGCGTTCACCGGCCAGTACCCGGTCGCGGTCCTCTCCGACTGCGTCGTCTACGCCGCCGAAGGCACCAGCCCGCTGGACTTCCTGCCCTACCGGGAGGGCAAGCCGCTGCCGGGCGGCTTCAAACTCGGCGTCAATCCCGGCCTGGTCAAACACGAGGGCACCCAGACCGTCCTGTGGGGCGAGGAGGTCCGCGAGCGGTTCAACGCGCCGGAGCTCAACCTCGCCCGGTACATCAAGGACGGCACCGTCACCGACGCCGACAACGGAGAGTAGGGGAGGAGCACGATGAGCCTGTTCGGGGACGGCCTGGACGCCGCGGTACAGAAGGCGTTCACTCGCCCGGCGCCCAAGACCGCGCCCGCGCAGATGCGCTACCTGGTCAGACAGCTCAAGGGCACCCGCGCGGTCGCGCAGATGCTGCGGATCTCCCAGCGCACCGTCGAGCGGTACGTGAAGGACCAGATCAAACAGCCCCGGCCCGACCTCGCCGCGCGCCTGGAGAGCGAGGTGAAGAAGCGCTGGCAGCCGCAGATCCGGGCCAGGGCCCGGCAGAAGGCGGCGACCACCGGCGGCATCGTCATCGACACCCGCGCCCGCCTCGGCTACACCGCGCCGATCGGGTCGACGGACGAGTCCCGCATCCGGCACCTGACCGTCGCCCTGCCTCCGCAGCACGCGGCCCGCCTCTTCGACGCCCAGCAGGCCGGCGCAGGCGACCAGCAGCTGCAGCAGATCGCCGCCGACGCGCTCCGTGAGGTGTACTTCCAGGACGGCGGCCGCCGCGCCGGCTCCCTGGAGGAGGTCCGCTTCACCGACATCGAGCACCTGGAGTTCGACCTGTAGGGCGGCGGGAAGGAACAGGGACGCGGCAGCAGACGACGTGGCCGCAGATGTCACTGGGCACGCGTACCTTTTCGGTTGACCGTCCGGCCCGGGCGGCGACGGAGGGATGAGACATGGCGTGGATCGGGGACGCCCGGCTGGCAGCCGGGCCGGAGGCCGCCTGGTACCTGGAGACGGTGTTCACGCCCGGGGAACACCTGGGGACGGTGTACGACGATCCGACGACGCCTGTCGTGGTCACGGGTGTTGAAGAGGTGACCACCATCCGCATACCCAGCGGCCGCCTTGTCGTGGACGCGCCGTGGCATGACGACGAAGCCCGGGAGTACGAGCGAGGACTGCCGACGAAGCCCCCGCGGGAGCTGGCGGTGCGGATTCCCCCGGGCACCTACCGGGTGGAGATCGCGTGGACGGCGGGGCCGTACGAATTCTTCGGGGAGCACTTCGACGGCGTTGCGTGCGCCGCGACCCGCTTGCGCATCAGCGACGACCCAGTGATCGGGTGGGAGATGGGCCTGGGGATCGACGACGACATCGACCGCCTTCAGCCGGGCGAGCAGTTCCGCTTCTACTCCGACGCCAATGTGGGCTGCTTCGCCGACGCCGGCGCGTGGACGGCTCTGGCCGCGCCGTTTCGCACGTATGTGGACGGCGGGCCGGTGTCGCGCGACTCCGAACAGCTGCCCGGCTGGTGTGAGCGGGTAACCGACGAGTCGCGGCAAGCCGATCTGGTGACGTTCACCGCGGAGTCGGGCGGCGTCGTCTGGCTGGGCCGCGCCAAGACCGGCGACGTGGCCGCGATCGTCGTGACCAGCGGCATGCCCGGAGCCAAGGCATGAGGCGTGCCACCGGACCCTCCGCGCCTGTGACTACTGCCGGTGGTCTCCGTCACCCATGTCGCGGGAGGCCACCGACGGCGCGAACCACCCCATGCCGCCCACGCGCTGCACCCTCTGTGACGGAGTGGGAAGCACTGCCTTAGGGTGACGCCCGAAAGTGCTTGCGGGGGAGGGGCGTTGGAGCGGATCGGCTCATATGCGGTGGAGCGGGTGCTCGGTGAAGGCGGGATGGGCACGGTCTATCTCGCCCGCTCGCGAGGCGGACGCGCCGTGGCGGTGAAGGTGGCCAAACCCGAGCTGGCCCGGGATGCCGGCTTCCGGGAGCGGTTCCGAGCGGAGATAACCGCGGCCCGCGCGGTGGGCGGCTTCCATACGGCACCGGTCGTCGACGCCGACCCCGACGCGCCGACGCCCTGGCTGGCAACCGCGTACATCCCGGGCCTCACCCTTGCTCAGCTCCTTGCCTCGCAAGGGCCGATGGCGGAGGACGGACTGCGACAGCTGGGGCTTGCGCTGGCCGAAGCGCTGCAGGCCATCCACCGATGCGGCCTGGTCCACCGAGACCTGAAGCCAGGCAACATCATCATGGCCGATGACGGCCCCCGGGTCGTCGACTTCGGGATCGCTCGCGCCGTCGAGGGCACCCGCCTGACGATGACAGGCATCGCCGTCGGCACGCCGGGTTTCCTGGCGCCGGAACAGGCTGAGGGACTGCCGGTGTCACCGGCCGCGGACATCTTCGCCCTGGGCGCTGTCCTCGTAGCGGCCGCCGGCGGAAGCGCTTTCGGAGACGGCACGCCGGCAAGCCTGATGTACCGGTCCGTCCATCACCAACCGGACCTCACCGCACTGCCACCCGCACTGCGCGACACCGTGATCGCCTGCATGACCAAGAACGCACAGCAGCGCCCCACCGCGGAGCAGTTGTTGGACATGCTTGCTCCCCGGGAACGGCATGCGGCCCACGAGCCCACGCTGGTCGAGCCCTTTCCGGCGTTTCCTCCTCCGCCTCCGCACCCACCCACACCGTCGAGTTCGCTGGCCACCGTGGCCTCGCCCGAGGGAGCCCCGCAGCTCCTGGCCATGGACCGCAAGAACGCCGTCGTCGCCGACTCCGACGGCATCTCCCTCGGGATCAACGGCCGGCCGACCGACTTTCCCTGGTACACGGTCCGGGCGATCACCCATACGGAATCCGGCCGCGGCCTCGGTCTGACGGTGACCGTCCACCTCACCGACGGCACCTCCCCTTCATGCCGGGTGACCACCCGCGACGAAGAGGAACTGGACGACTGGATCGACAACCTGATCCTGGTCCGCGAACACTTCCTGCCACCGCGGACCACGTAACGACTGGCAACGCGGGTGCTCCGAACGCACCATCCGGTTAGGGTCGGTCGGTGCCCCAGTTGAAGCGGCTGAGTACCGGCCATGCCCCGGCGGTTCTGGCTTTCGAGCTCGCCAACCGTGCCTACTTCGCTGCCTCGGTCCCCGACCGCGGCGACGACTTCTTCGACGCGTTCACCGACCGGTACAGCGCCCTGCTGGCCGAGCAGGACGCCGGCATCTGTGCCTTCTACGTGCTCGTTGCCGAGGACGGCTCGGTTCTGGGCCGGTTCAACCTGTACGACCTCGAGAACGGCACCGCTGAACTCGGTTACCGGGTCGCGCGGCAGGCCGCCGGCCGCGGTGTGGCGACCGCGACCGTCCGGCACCTGTGCCGCCTGGCGGTGGTGAGGCACGGGTTGCACACCCTGCGGGCGGGCACCTCCCACGAGAACGTCGCTTCCCAGAGGGTGCTGGTCAAGGCCGGCTTCGTCCGGATCGACCCGGCTGACGTCGGTGGTGAGTCAGGCCCCTGGTACCAGTGCGACCTGATGCGTGTGCGTACGTTCCCGCCGCGTTGACAGGCTGATCACCAGCGGGCTGAGGCATGTTCGCCTGGACCTGGGTGGAGGGAGGGCCGCCCTCGAGGAAGGGCCGTTCCTGTCGCCCGGAGCGGGTCACTTCTTGAGCGCGACACCGCACACGGAGACGTCGGCGGTGTCCTCCTCCGCCGGGTCGGCGTCCGGACGCCAGGCGGCAGTGGACACGACCCCCGGCTCCACCAGATCCAGCCCGGTGAAGAAGGAGGCGATCTCCTGCGGCGAGCGCAGGTGGTAGGTGTTGGCCGACTGCCCGTTGTAGAACCCGACCGCTGTGTTGAGCGCCTCGTTGGTGTTCGTGCCGTCACTCAAGGCCAGGTAGCTTCCGGAGGGCAGGGCCGACATCAGCGTGCTCACCAGGTCGGCGGGGCGCTCGGCTTCGGAGATCTGCCCCATGATGCCCAGCATGGTCAGGGCGACCGGGCGGCTGAGGTCCAGGGTCTTCGCTGCTTCGGCGAGGATGCGTTCCGGATCCCGGACGTCGGCGTCGACGTAGGCGCAGGCGCCTTCGTCGCTGCTGGTGAGCAGGGCCTGCGCGTGGACCAGGACGAGAGGATCGTTGTCGACGTACACGATGCGGCTCTCCGGCGCGATGTGCTGGGCCAGTTCGTGTGTGTTGTCGGCGGTGGGCAGTCCGGTGCCGATGTCGAGGAACTGACGCACACCGGCCTCGCCCGCGAGGAAGCGCACGGCGCGTGCGAGGAACTTCCGCTGCAGCCGCGCGACGGCGGCGAACTCCGGAAAGGTCTTGAGGATGACCTCACCGGCCTCGCTGTCGACGGGGTAGTTGTCCTTGCCTCCCAGCAGGTAGTTCCAGACACGAGCGGAGTGCGGACGATCGGTCTGCAGCCTGGCCCTGACTTCTTCACGCGGGTGAGTCATGGGGAAAGCTTCACACAGAGCCGTGCATCCGTAGGGCAACTACCCGAATGCCAGCATCACTTCGATCGGCATGAAGAAGGTCGCCGGCTTCCGGGACGAGCGTGGTCACTCTGCTGGATGTCCGGGCTCACGAGGAGAGATCGCTGATGCCGTCGCCCACCAGCTTCGCTGCGAAGAGCAGGCAGATCACGGCCATGATCGCCGTGTTGTTCCGCTCCATCCAGAGCTTGAGGCCGTCGAGGATGTGCTTCGAGCGCCCCTTGAGGGCGAAGTAGAGCACGACCGGCGCTCCGGGCCCGAGGGCGCCGAGCACCACGTAGACCGCCAGAGCCACGGCCTGGGCGCCCGCGGAGGTGCCCGTGCGCGCGATCGCCGACGCCGCGGCGATCGAGAGCAGCAGGTTCTTCGGGTTGAGGGCGGACAACGCCGCCCCCAGTGCCAGCGCCTTGACAGGCGTGAAGGAGTCGACCGTCCTCATCCACTTGGGCAACGTCACCTCCTGGTCGCTGCGAGGCCGGCCGCGCCACTCCTTCACCGCCACCCACAGCAGCAGCACGCCGAGCGCGATGTCGAGGGCGCTGACCCAGTCGGCCGGCTGCCCCTGGTCGGTCGGTCCGGCGCCGCCGGAGACCAGCAGCACGACCGTGCCGACCAGGGCCAGTCCCAGGGCCCAGCCCAGGAGCATCGCCGGTCCGTTGGAGCGCGCCCTGGGGGTGGCGAGCATCAGCACCACCCCGATGATCGGGAAGGCGCTCAGCGCCACGGCGACGCCGTAGGACAGGATCTGACCGATCGCCTCACCCACGGCCGCCTCCCTCACGCCGGTACGATCTCGCCCGGCCGCCAGCTCTTGTCGAACCAGCTTTCGAGCGGGCCGTAGAGCCGCAGCATCACGAAGAACCCCTTGCCGGGTACGGTCTGCACCCAGTTCGCCTGCTCGGCTCCCGGCGCGGTGGGGCCGAAGTGGACGACCGTGTCGCCGTTGCTCTCGGCCCGGACGCCCTCCGACTGGCTGTTGACGCTCGGGTAGGGGTGGTCCGTGCGCAACAGTGACCGGGTCTGGGGGTCGTAGGCGTTGACGGCCCAGAAGTTCTTCGCGGGGACGCCGCTCGGCAGGGTGAGCGTGTAGTGCCGTCCGCCGTCGAGCCACTCGCCCGTGGAGTCCTCCGCCGTGTAGGCGTACTGCGATCCGGTGCCGACGGGCGCCGTCACCATCGCCGGCGAGGAGGCGGTCGCGAAGTAGTAGAACACCGCACGGGAGTCCAGCAGGCGGGCGCCCTCCGCCGACAGGAACTCGTAGCTTCCAGTGGGGAACGGGGTCTTCCACGACCTGTCGGGATAGTGGTAGAAGCCCGGGTCGCGCGGCTTGAAGGCCAGTGTCCGCACGATGCCCGAGGCGATTCTGGCGGCGGTGTCGAGGATCGAGCGCATACGGTCGTCCGGCTGGAAGGGCCGGCCGCGCACGATGCCCAGCGCGGCGAGCTGACCGGCGCGCTCGGGGTCGAGCGACTCGGCCGGCTCGGCCTGGACGATGGTGTCGATCTCCTCGAAGAAGGAGAAGTCGTTGGCGTGGACGGTGTTGAAGTCTGACTCCGCCCAGTTGACGAAGCGCTGCTCGGGCCGGTCCGCCGAGGCCCAGAGCGGGTAGATCCGTGCCGTGAGCAGGCTCTCCGTGCCACCCAGCGCGCGTAGCAGCACCCAGGAGCCGTACGTCGTCGGCCGCACGGCGAAGTAGCCGTCGGGAACCTCACCTTCGTAGCCCGGAGGCAGGAAGAGGTACTCGCCTCCTTCTCCCTTGTCAGGCCCGGCGATGCCCATGTCGGTGACGTAGCGCTGCCACATGTCGTCGACGACGCACAGCGAGTTCCCCGGCGCCTCGATCACGGTGGGACCGTCCTCGTCGAGTGCCAGGAAGGTCATGCCGTAGGTGGTTTCCGTGTTGCCCGTGAGCACCACGGGGGCCGAGGTGCATCGCGGGGCCGTGTAGCCGATGGTGCGGGAGTCGACGCCGATGCTGCGCAGTCCGCGTCGCAACGCCACCATGGAGGCGCCGGGCACGCAGTTGAGGAACGCTTCGATCCCGCGCAGCAGGTCCAGCGTGTCGTAGCTCCGGGTGACGGTATCGGGCATGGGCATGCCGTCGAAGAAGTCCAACGCGCCGAAGGGCGTCGCCAGCCGGTCGGGGCAGACGATGGACGCGAGGGTCTCGGGTGAGGTGCCCGGGTTGGGGGCGTCGCTGACGTGGGGCACTGGGTTCCTCCTGAAGGGGTCGTTCCTCGTTCCGACTCGGCAGCGGTGTCGTGCCCATGCGCCTCTCCGTCCGGACCGCCGTATCTCCGAAGCGCTGTCGTCGAGGTCAATCCACCGCCTCGATCTCGCCCGGCCGCCAGGTCTTGTCGAAGAACGGCTGCAGCGGGCTGTAGAGCCGCAGGACCACGAACCATCCCCGGCCCGGCATGGTCTGGATCCAGTTGCCCACCGGCACACCGTCGGGCCGCTCGGGCCCGAAGTGCACCGTGGTCGTACCGTCCGCGCCGGCGACCGCTGCCGGAGTGGGATAGGCCTGACTGCCGGCCCGGGGGAACCGTTGCGGGGTGTCGAGCATCGACCGCGTCTGGTTGTCGTAGACGGTGACCGACCAGAATCGGGCGGCGGGAATGTCCGGCGGCAGTACCAGTCGGTAGTACCTGCCGCCGTCCAGGGCCCGGCCCTCCTGGTCCGCCAGCGAAAACACGTACTGCGAGCCGACCCCGGGCAGCGGCGCCGTGAACGCCGGGCTGATGCCCACGCCCAGGTACCACCACCAGGAGCGCAGATTGAGTTTCCGGGCGCCGTCGTCGGGGCGGGGCTCGACGCCCCTGTCGGTGATGTCCGCGGGCGGGGCCAGGAACTCGTGGCCGGACACGAGCAGGCCGTTGAGCCACCGGGAGGACGCACCGTAGTAGTGCGCCCCCTCGGCCGGACGCGGACGGCAGGCGAGCGTGCGGGCAGTGGCGTTGCCGACCGAGGCTGCCTCGGTGAGAATCTCCCGCATTCGCGGGTCCGGCTCGAAGGGCCTGCCCTTGACGATGCCGACCGCGGCCAGCGCACCGGCGATCTCGGGGTCGAGCGCCTCGGCCGGCTGGTCGTGCACGAGCTCACTCGCGAAGTCGAAGTACGTCGTGTCCCCGGGCGGAACCGTGTTCACGGGAAGCCCTGAACCCTCGACGAAGCGCGGCGGGTCGGGCCGTTCCATAGCGGCGGTCCAGGTTCGGGCGGTCCACGGCAGCGGCGGGGCCGTGCCGCCGGTGACGATCTCCCCGACGCTCGTTCCGTACGACCCGGGGGCGTAGCGGTAGATGCGCAGGCCCTCCTTGACCCGCTCGACCGCCGGCTTCGGGTCATCGCCCTCCAAGAAGGCCCGCCCACCCAGAACGAGCCGCGTGGTGCGGGTCCGGAACGTGAAGAACCCGCCCTCGGGAACAGGGCCCTCATGACCGGGCGGCACGAAGAGGTACTTGCCGCCTGCTCCGCGGTCCGGACCCGCCAAGCCGGGGTCCGCGACCCAGCGGAACCACATGTCGTTGAGGAAACAGAGCGCCAGGGGCGGCACCTCCACCACCAGCGGACCCTCGGTCAGGTCGAGGAAGGTCAGGAAGTAGACGGTGTCCGCGTTCCCGGTAAGGACGAGCGTCTTGGGATCCATGAACTCCGAGAAGAGCAGGACGTCGTGGTCCTGGATCCCGGCCTCCAGGAATCCCCGGCGGGCCGCCCACAGGCTGACGCCGGAATACGCGTCGAGGAACGCGCTGACCGCGCGCACGTAGGCCACATGGTCGTAGACCCGGTTCGCGGTGTCGTCGGTGGGCACACCCAGCGGGAACCGCAGAGTCCCCAGGTGGGTCTCGACCCGCTCGGGAGTCGAGATCGACTCCATGGCCTGGGGTGAGATCTGTGCGGTGCGCTGCGAGGTATCGCTCCGTTCTCGGGAAGAGGCCACCCTGTCGACCATGTGCCTCACCCACCGCAGATCACCAGCGCACCTGGGCCATCGGAGCGTCTTCGAGCGGTGCGCGAGGAGGCCCACGGCGAAACGGCGCCGGGCAGGCCCGTCACCGTGTCTATCCCGCCCCGGGCCGTACGCTCTCCCGGCTCGGCGTCGACGTCCGCATCGGGATCGGCCCGTCGATCACCGTCGCGCCAGGCGAGGTGGCCGGCTGGCGCGCCCCGCTGCTGGTGGAAGCCCTGCACGGCATCGACCCCCGCCAGGCCGACACCCTGCACGAGTACGGCATCCACACCGCCGGCCCGCTCGCCGCCGAAGAGTTCGGGCCGGGCGTCAACGGGCCGGCCGCCGTACGGCGCGCTTCCTGAACCTGTTCGCCCGGCCGCCGGCTGCTTCGAGCGCTTTCCCCCCCCCGCTCCGCGTACGCGCGGTACCACTTCCCGGCGAGGATCGGCGACCGGACCACCGAGGCCGCTGTCCCTGTCCTCGTGGCCTGAATGGCCCGCCTTCAGCGGAGTGTCGCCCCGGCCCGTATGCTGCGCCAGTTCGGGAACCGCTCGCTGAAGGGAAGCCGCCCCATCGTGTTCCAACAGACCCCCGTCTACGACCGTCTTGTCGCCGAACGCGGCGACATCCCCGTCCAGGTCCGCGGGGAAGCCGACCGGATACACCGCGATCTGGCAGAGGTGATGCGCCGGACATCCTCCTCCTGGCCGAGCGCCCGGCAGAACGTCGTCGACCCGAAAGCCCCGCCCGCTGCCCGGTAGGGCTTTGGATCCCGTCACCTGGTGCTCCCGGTCACGAAAGGGTGAGGGAACCCAGGCTGAAACCCGCACTTGCCGGAACCTGCAGGCAATGGGGCTCCGGCAAGGTCTTCTCCCTGAGGGCTGATGGTCACACTTCGGGGTGCTCCACGTGACACGGTTTATGTGGAGCACCGCTGGAGACGACGCGCAGACAGGCGAGGGGAAGGGCCGTGCTCCCGTACCTTTGGCCGCCGGCAGAGAAGATGCCGGTAGGGTGACCCTCGTGGAAGCGGGGGCAGAAGGCGAGATGGTCGCGATCCCGTCCGGACAGGTGACGCTGTCGGACCGACGGACGCAGAGGAGCTGGAGAGTCGAGGTCGCGCCGTTCCGGATGTCTGCGTGCCCGGTCACGCAGTCCTGGTACGCGCGAGTCACCGGCCGACGGCCGAGTGACACCCAGGGGGACAGGCTGCCGGTCGAGGGTGTTTCGTGGTGGGACGCGGTCCGGTTCTGCAACGCCCTGTCACGGAGCGAGGGTCTGACGCCCGCCTACCACCTGAGCGGTGACGCCGAGACGGCCGAATGGGACACCTCCGCGGACGGGTACCGGTTGCCTACCGAGGCCGAATGGGAGCACGCCTGCCGTGCGGGCACCACTGGCCCTCGGTACGGACGGCTCGACGACATCGCCTGGTACCAGGGCAATTCGGAGGGACGCATCCACGCCGTCGGTGGCAGGCAGCCCAACGCATGGGGCCTGTACGACATGCTGGGCAACGCGTGGGACTGGTGCTGGGACGTCTACGACGCCGAGGTGTACGGCACCTACCGGGTGCTCCGCGGCGGTGGATGGGCCGACGAGCACTGGAGCTGCCGGGCGTCGGTGCGGCGGCGCAGCCACCCGACCTTCCGCATCGACGACGTGGGGTTCCGCGTCGCGCGCTCAACACCCTGACGCACCCGCGGAAGCCTGGGCATCGACGCGGCTCGCCGCCGAGACGCCGGACCGTGGAGCAGACCGTCTCAACGGCTTGCGCCGCCCCGGCCGGCGTACCGCCGGGCGGACAGGTCCGTCCGCGACAGGGCGATCGCGGTGAGCAGGATGCCCCGGCGTGCGAGCCACCGGCCGCCGAACCCGTGGATGCGTTCCCCGTCGACGACGGGGCCCGGGACGAGCAGGCGCGCGGAGAAGGTCCCGGAGCCGGGTTCGATGCGGATGTCCGCCTCGGTGAAGTCGAGTTCGCTCGCTGCGAGCGGGAACCAAGCCTTGAACACCGTCTCCTTGGCGCTGAACAGCAAACGGTCCCAGCAGACGTCGGGCGAGGCCCGCGTCAACGCGTCCACCTGAGCACGTTCCTGAGGAAGCGAGACGAAATCCAGCAGGTCCTGTGTCAGCGGGAGGTTGGGTTCGGCGTCGATGCCGAGTCCCGCCAACGCCGACGAGCGGCCCAGGGCGGCGGCCCGGAACCCGGGGCAGTGGGTCAAGCTGCCGACGATGCCGTCGGGCCACAGCGGTTCACCGCGGGGGCCCGACAGAACAGGCGCCGGCGGCACGCCCAGCTCGTTCATGGCGCGGCGTGCGCACATGCGGACGTTCGCGTACTCACGCCGGCGCTTCGGCCAGGCGCTCGCGACGGCGGCGGCTTCCTGCGGGTACAGGGCGGTCAGTGCTGCGTCGTGGTCGACGAACGTGCTGCCCGTGGCGACGGAGGAAGGCAACAACTCGTCGATCACGACGACACCCCGCGCTCACAGCCGCCCGGACCCCGATGTTCCCGCAGGGTGCCCATACCGTCCCTTCTCCGCAGCGTAGTTCCGCGCTCCCGGCCGGCGAACTCGTCCGCCGCAACGGTCACCGGCCGAGAACGTCAGTACCGGGAGGGAGCCGGTCACAGGCCGGGCCGAGGCGCGCAGCCCTCCAGACCGGACTCCCTCACGTGGGCGTCCCGCGGCGGGGGAGTCAGCCCTGTTCGGCGCCGAGCGACACCGGCAGAGACCTCAGCCCGCGCAGCGCCGTTCCCGGCTGCCAACGGAGGTCGGCCGGGTCGGCCGCCAGCCGCATGTGCGGGAACCGGTCGATGAGCAGGTCGAAGGCTATCTGTGCCTCCAGCCGGGCCAACTGCGCTCCCACGCAGTAGTGGATGCCGTGGCCGAAGGACAGCCCGGAGCCGGCCTGACGATGGATGTCCAAGCTGCTTGCGTCCGGGAACTGGGACTCGTCCCGGTTGGCCGACGTGAGAGCGACCACCACCAGCTCGCCCTCCGGTATCACCACCCCGCCGACCTCGATGGGTTCGGTCGTGAAGCGGAGCGAGGACGTGTTGACCGGACTCTCGTAGCGGAGGAGCTCGTCGACCGCCCCGGCCATCAAGGAGCGGTCCGCGCGCAGAGCGGCGAGCTGCTCGGGATGGCGGAGCAGCGCGTGCATACCGTTGCCGATGAGATTGACCGTCGTCTCGTTACCCGCGACCAGCAGCAGGAACGCCATCGACACCAGTTCCTGGGTGTTCAGCTTCCCGTCGTCGCTGGAGCGCACCAGGCCGGTGAGCACGTCGTCCGACGGTTCCGACCGCTTGCTCTCGATCAGCTCGTGCAGATACCCGAGCAGTGCCGTGGTGGCCTGCGCCATGCTCTCCGGGTCACCGCCGGAGAGCTGGGTGGGGACCCAACCCTTGAAACGCTCCTGGTCGTCGGCCGGGACACCCAGCAACTCGCAGATCACCGCCATGGGCAGCGGATAGGCGAGGGCGGGCATCAGGTCCACCGCGTCCCGGCCCTCCATCGCATCGAGCAGGTCGGTGGTGATCTTCTCGATCCGGGGGCCCAGTTTCTCCACCGCCCGTTGCGTGAACACCTTGTTGACCTGCTTGCGCAGCCGGGTGTGGTCCGGCGGGTCGGCGTTCATCATGTGCGCGGCCAACTCACTGGCGAACACCATGCCGGTCTCACCGTCGGTGTGCCGCTGAATGACCTTCTGGCCGACTTCGATGTTCTTGGACAACCGGTTGTCGGTCAGTACGGACTTCGCGTCGTCGAAGCGTGTGACGAGCCAGACCTTGGTCCCGCCCGGCGCGATGATCTCGCGGACCGGTGCCTCGGAGCGGAGCACGTCGTACAACGCATGCGGATCGTGCTCGAACTCCTTTTCGTCGATCCGGAGCGGAGCCGCGCCGTCGTGGCTGCTGGACATGCTTCCTCCCGTGCGTCGGTACGCGAACATGAACAGGTCGTGCTAGGTGCGGGTGCGGGTGCGGGTAGTCGAGCACTGAATGCCAGGTTCTGCAAGGAATCTGCAGCGAGCGGAACCGGCCTCGCTCGTACACGTGAAATGTGCTCCGGTGAGCGGCCGGGAAAACATGAGAAGCCTGTGTTCCTGATCAACGGGCGCTTGTCGAGGTACTGCGCGCGGGACCGGGAGAAGGCGCGTTTCAGGCATGGGTACGGCTTGCGGCCGCCACGATACACGGCGTTTCAGGATTTCGGGCCGCCGGCCGGTGAGCAGATGGTTTCTGCCGCTGGGCTCCGGGTGATCCGGCCCCCTGAACGTCTGCCTGCCGATTTCCGGCCATACAGTCGTCTGGCTCGATTCCCCGCCCCGCCGGCCGGAACTCTTCCGCACGTGTGGGTGTCGCCCCTCCTTCCGGTGCGGCGTCGCGGGCTCGTTCGCCACCCGTCCGACCAGGGGGAAAGGCAGTGGAGCCCGACCGCCCGAGGGACGCTCGCCGCTGCGCCGCGAGCGCCCGGCCGGTCGGTAAACCTGCACGTCACACAATGGCTGAATAGCTTATCGGGGCCTGAGTGGCGTTGACCGGTGAACAGGTGCGTGTTAGTTTCCTCCGGCGATATGCGCTCATGATTGTTTCACTGGGGGACTGGGAATTGACAGACGTACTGCAGGAACGTCACGGCATTCAGGTATTGATGTGCGATCCGGCGGGGCCCACCGTGGTCACCGAGCAGGATGCCCTGGACCTGATCGGCTCGGCATTATTCGCCGCCGAGATCGTGGCCGTTCCTGTGAATCGCCTCGACGAGAAATTCTTCTCGCTCGGCACCCGTATTGCTGGCGAAATCATGCAGAAGTTCGTCAACTACCGCATGCGGCTGGCCGTTGTCGGTGATATCTCTCGTCATATGGAGGCCAGTTCCGCACTGCGCGCTCTGGTGCATGAATCCAATGCGTCAAGTCATATCTGGTTCCTTCCGGACGTCGAAGCCCTCGATGCGCGCCTGGAGGTCATGAGCGCGAAGGGGCGGGGCTAGCGCGCCCGCCCCGAGGGCGAAGCGAGCCGCCCGTGTGCCCCGGCGCCCGTCCGGTGACGGACCGGACGCCCCGCCCGGCCTCTGCCCGGCGGGCGCACGGAAGGCTCCTGGAACGGCGAGCCCGCAGGGCGTGATGACGCGGGTTCCCCCTCTGGTGTGACACCACCGTCATGAGTGTCGAACAGCCCCCCAGCCTGCGCGGTCGGGAAGCGTGCTGCGGTCAGTGAACGCGCGCACCCGAGAGAGGCAGCAGCAACAGCTGCCCCGCGAAGTCCGCGACATCCGACAGCGGTACACCGGCTGCGAAAGCCCACAGCCGGCCGCGAAGCATCCGGGCGGAACGCAACCGGAACCGCTCAGCATGACATGTTCCTGCCTGCTCCGTGTACCCAGGTCCGGTCAGGGGCAGCAATGGTGGCGCACCACAACATTGCCAACGATAAGGGGAGTCTCCACCGATGTCGCAGCATGTCCCCATCGCCGTCGTCGGCATCGCGTGCCGGTTCCCCGGGGCGGACGACCACCGCCGGTTCTGGAACCTCATCAGGAACGGCGGGTCGCACATCGGTGAAGTGCCCCAGGCGCGGTGGGACATGGGAGGAACCGAGCCGGAAGACGCTTCCGGCCACCATGCGGGGCACCCTCCCAGCAGATGGGCCGGCCTGATCGACGACGTGGACGCGTTCGACGCACAGTTCTTCCGCCTCTCCCCGCTGGAGGCGGAGAGCACCGACCCGCAGCAGCGGATCATGCTGGAACTCGCCTGGTCCTGTCTCGAGGACGCCGCCATCGCACCCAGCGCGCTCGCCGGGCGCGACGTCGGAGTGTTCATCGGCTCGTACAACCTGGACTACAAGGAGCTTCAGGAGAGGCAGCTGCGCGAGGTCGCGGCGCACCACTCCACGGGGACGATCGGCGCCGTCATCGCCAACCGCCTCTCCCACTTCTTCGACTTGCGGGGGCCCAGTGTCGTCGTCGACACCGCGTCGTCCGCCTCCCTGCACGCCCTCCACCTCGCGGTCCAGTCCCTGCAACAGGGGGAGTGCGCCCTCGCGCTCACCGGCGGGATCAACCTGGTACTCACCCCGGCCCGGTACACCTCCTTCGCCAAGGCCGGCATGCTGTCGCCCACGGGTTCGTGCCGTCCCTTCGACGAGCGAGCAGACGGCTATGTGCGGGGCGAGGGCGGCGGCACCGTCCTGCTCAAGCCCCTCGCGGACGCCGTGCGCGACGGTGACCACATCTACGGCGTCATCAGGGGCAGCGCCGTGAACCACAGCGGCAGGACACGCACCCTGACCCATCCCAGCGACGACGCGCAGGCGCAGGTCGTAGCGGAGGCCCTGGCCCGCGCAGACGTCTCCCCCGAGACCATCGCCTACGTCGAGGCACACGGCACGGGGACGCCGACCGGCGATCCGGTCGAGTTCGAGGGGCTGGTGGAGGGCTTCCGCAGGGCGAGCGGCGCGCCGGACGCCGGTGAGCACAACTACTGCGGGCTGGGTTCGGTCAAACCCAACATCGGCCACCTGGAAGCCGCCGCCGGGATCGCCGGCCTGATCAAAGTCCTGCTCGCCCTGGAGCAGCGGCAGTTGCCCGGCCTGCGGGACTTCCAGCGGCTGAACCCGCGCATCGACCTGGACGGCACGCCCTTCCACATCGCCGACCGGCTGCGTGAGTGGAAGCCCCTGCGGTCGCGGGCCGGCGAACCGCTGCCCCGTCGTGCGAGCGTCAGCTCCTTCGGCATCGGCGGAACGAACGCCCACGTGGTCCTGGAAGAGGCACCGACCACGCCACCGGCTGATCCACCGAACCTCCCCGCCCATCTCCTCTGTCTGTCCGCCAGAACCAGTACCGCGCTCCGGCGGCGCATCCGCGACCTGCGGGAATGGCTCGACGGCGACGGCGCCCACGCCGCCCTGAACGACCTCAGTGCCACCCTGCTCCTGGGCCGGGAGCACCTCGCCCGCCGGACCGCGCTGGTCGTCCGCGACCGTGACGATCTGCGGGCGAAGCTCACCCTGCTGCTCGACACCGGGCGGGCCGACGACTGCTTCCACGAGCCCGAGGGCACACCCTCGGACGGTGAGCCGGCCGGAGCCCCGTGGGCCGGCGACGAGGCCGGGTCCGGTCTTCCCGCCGCCGAGTACCACGAGCGGCTGCTGAACCTGGCGAAGTCCTTCGCCGAAGGGCACGACCACGCGTGGGAAGCACTGTTCACGTCCTCACCGGGACGGCGGCTGGGCCTGCCGGGCTACGCGTTCGACCGGCAGCGTTTCTGGATCACACCGGACACCGCGGACGAGACCGCCCCCAGCCGGACGCCCTTGTCCGCGACGGGTGAGGCGGCGGATTCCGCGATCGAGCAGGAGGGGCTCGTGGCGGACATGACCGCGCGCACACGCCGAGGGGAACGGGCGGACACCGACGTCCGGGAACGGGTCGAGGCCGATCTCCGGAGCCTCGTCAGCGGCGTGCTGAAGCTCGCGGCCGACGAGATCCACCCGCGGGACCGGCTGTCCGACCTTGGGTGCGACTCGGTCGGCAACACGCTCCTCGCCCTTCGGCTCGGTGAGCAC
This sequence comes from Streptomyces fungicidicus, assembly GCF_003665435.1. NCBI lineage: Bacteria > Bacillati > Actinomycetota > Actinomycetes > Kitasatosporales > Streptomycetaceae > Streptomyces > Streptomyces fungicidicus. The sequence goes on along the minus strand of NZ_CP023407.1, from coordinate 129,056 downwards.
TACGGCATCGACGTGGCGCCGTCGTTCTTCTACGGGTACTTCACCCTGGAGATGGTCAGGGACCGTCTCCTCGAGGAGCCGTACGCCGACGCAGTGGTGCGGACGTACACGGCCGCCGAGGAGAGCACCGCCGAACGGGCGGTGCCCGCCGGGACGGAGGCGCCCACCGTGCCCCGGGCCGAGTCGGCCCCCGGGACCGGCGCCGCGACGTCTTCCGCGACCGACGCCGGTCACGACGGCGACCACCGCATAGCCGTCATCGGTATGAGCGGCCGCTTTCCGCAGGCCCGCACGGTAGACGAACTCTGGCAGGTGCTCGCCGAGGGCCGCGAGGCGGTGACGCCGGTCCCCGCGCACCGACTGGGCAACTGGGCAGGTGTCGGCAACGCCCCTCGGGTCAGGGGCGGATGGTTACCCGGCGAAGCCGAGTTCGACCCGCTCTTCTTCGAGATATCCCCCAAGGAAGCCGAGCAGATGGACCCCCGCCAGCGCCTGCTGCTGCAGGAGGCGTGGCGGGCCCTGGAGGATGCCGGATACGGGGCGAAGCAGCTCGGCGACAACACGATGGGCATGTTCGTCGGCGCCGAACAGAGCGACTACCCGGGGCTGGCCGACGACGGACAGACCCTGACCTCCGGGCACGACGGAATCATGGCCGCGCGCCTCAGCTACTTCCTCAACTTCTCCGGTCCGGTGCTGACCGTCAACACGGCCTGCTCGGCAGGGCTGGCAGCCGTGCATCAGGCGTGCCTGAGTCTGCGCAGCGGCGAGTGCGACACCGCGGTCGCCGCGGGTGTCAGCCTGTTGGCCGGTCCCCAGTTCCACGAGCACGCCACCCAGGCCGGGATGCTGTCGCCCGACGGGGTCTGCTACGCCTTCGACAAACGTGCCAACGGCATGGTGATGGGCGAGGCGATCGCGGCCGTCGTACTGAAGCCGCTGGCCAAGGCACTCGCCGACGGCGACCGGGTGCACGCGGTCATCACGGCGAGCGGTCTCAACCACGACGGACGAACCAACGGCATCACCGCGCCCAGCCAGCCGGCGCAGGTCGCCCTCCTCGACTCCGTGTACCGGCGGTTCGGCGTGGACCCGGCCGAGATCGAGCACGTGATCGCCCACGGCACGGGAACCCGGCTCGGCGACCCCATCGAGGTGAACGCGCTCACCGAGGCGTTCGGCCGATACACCGACAAGACCCAGTACTGCGCCCTGACCTCGGTCAAGCCGAGCGTGGGGCACACCCTGGCCGCCTCGGGCGTGGTCAGTCTGATCGCACTGGTGCAGGCCCTGCGGCATCGGACGATACCCGCGAGCCTGCACTCCGAGCAGGAGAGCGAGTACATCGACTGGACACGCAGCCCGTTCCGCGTCAACAAGGAGGCCCGGCCCTGGCCGGTCCGGCCGGGGCGCGAACGGACGGGCGCCGTCAGCTCCTTCGGCATCAGCGGGACGAACGTCCACGTCGTGGTGGAGAGTCACGGCGACGGATCGGCCGCCCGTCCGGCCGTCTCCCGGCCCTCCTACCTGCTGGCACTGTCGGCGAAGACCGAGGAGGCACTGCGGACGCGCGTGGCGGACCTGCTCGCCTTCCTCCGAGCCGGTGGCGCCGAGGACGTCGGGCTCGGGCGGATCAGCAGCACACTGCTCGCGGGGAGGCACCACTTCGCACACCGCTGCGCGCTGGTGGCGGACACCTCGGAGGACGCCGAGCGGCTGTTGCGACAGGTCCTCGACGGCAAGAAGGACCCGCATGTGTTCCGCGGGCTCACCGGGAGGGACTTCCGCCCGCAGAACGCGCTCACCGAATACGGGAACGAGCTGATAGGGCGCGCCCGCGACGGAGACCGGGACAGCCGGTACCGGGACGCGGTCCGGGCCCTGGCCGACCTCTACTGCCAGGGGTACGAGCTCGCCTGGGAGAACCTCTACGGCGACCGGCCGCTCACCTGCGTCTCGCTTCCCGGCTACCCCTTCGCCCGAGAGACCTACTGGGCCGGCCCGGCGACAGCCGGCCGCGCGCCGTCTCCGCACGACCCTCCCGCGTCCGCCGTGCTCCACCCGCTGCTGGACGCCAACGTCTCCACCCTCGGGTCGCAGCGCTTCGCCAAGCGACTGTCGGCGAGCGAGTTCTTCCTGCGCGACCACGTCGTGGACGGGAAGATCCTGCTGCCCGGAGTCGCCCACATGGAGATGGCGTACACCGCCTCGCGGCTGGCTACCGGCTCCGACAGCGTCACCCTGCGCGGCATCATCTGGGGCCGTCCGGTCGTCATGGACGACACGTCCCGGAGCGTGCACATCGAGCTCACCCCGCTCGATCGGGAGGCGCTGGAGTTCGTCATCCATGACGGGGCCGAGGAAGGGCGCACGGTCTTCTCCCAGGGCCGTGCCGACTACGCGGCCGATCCTTCCACGCCGCCGCGCGGCGCGATCGACGTCGCCGCGATCAAGGCGCGGTGCACCACCCCCCGGGAGAACCCCGAGATCTTCGCGAGCCTTCGCGAACTGGGGTTCGGTTACGGCGAGACCTTCCAGGCCATGGAGACGCTGTACTGCGGCGAGACCGAGGCACTGGCCAGGATCGTGCTGGGCGACGGCCTCGAGGAGGAGTACCCCCGCTTCACGCTGCACCCCTCGCTGTTCGACGCCGCGCTCAACGCGCTGCGCGGCATCGGAGAGCAGGACGGCGTGCTGCGCATCCCGTTCAGCCTCGAGGAACTCGCGGTCTTCGCGCCCATTCCGCGGCAGTCCTACTGCCATGCCACCGTCCACCGGATCGCCCGCGACGGCACGATGAGCGTCGACCTCGCGATCTGCGACGACAGCGGCACCGAATGCGTCCGGCTCACCGGCCTGGTGTTCAAGGAGTTCACGGCCGACAAGAGCGAGAAGCTCCACTACTACGTGCCGCGCTGGACCGATGCCGGCACCGACGCGGACACCGGCGCCGACTCCGCCGGGCGGCCGGAGGGTCCCGGCGCCGGGCGCACCCTGCTCGTCCTCGACGACGAGGACACGCGCCACACCCCGCTCGCGTCCGGCTGCGGGGGCCGCGTCGTGCGTGTGCGCAACGGGAACGCGTTCCAGGAGTCCGGACCGGACCTGTTCACCGTGGACCGCCGCAGCGCCGGCGACTTCGACCGGCTTCTGCGGACCCTGGACGAACGGGGCCTGGCACCGCGGACGATCGTCAATTTCTGGCCGCTGACCCCTGACCCGTCCGACCTCACGATCGAGCTGGAGAGCCTGCTGCACCTGTTCCGGGCCGTGCACCGGGCGGGGACCGAGCAGGAAGTCCGGTATCTGTTCGTGCTGCCGGACCGGAGCGGGCCGCAGCGGGCGGCGGCGGAGGCGCTCCTGGGCTTCGGCCGTGCGGTGACGGCGGTCGACCACCTGTTCCGGGTGGAGAGCCTCCAGGTCGCCGACGCGCACGACGCGGACTCCGTCGCCGGCAGCGTGCTGCGCGAACTCGGCCGGGCGGAGGCGCCGGCCGCGCGGGGCTGGCACGAAGTCCGGCACGCCGACGGCGCCCGCTCGGAGCGGGTGCTGCGGCCCTGGACCGCGGGAGCGCGCGGCGGTGCCCCCGGGATGCCTCTCAAGGAGGGCGGCGTCTACCTGATCAGCGGCGGCGCCGGGGCCCTGGGCCTGCACCTGGGCAGGCACCTCGCCCGGGAGTGCCGGGCGCGGCTCGTGCTGCTCGGCCGCCGGGAGCCGGACGCCTCGCTGAGGGAGGAGTTCGCCGCACTGGAGGCCGCCGGGGCCGAAGTCCTCTACCTCGCCTGTGACGTGGCCGACCGCGACGCGGTGAGCACGGCGCTCGACGCGATACGGAAACGATTCGGCAGTCCGGATGGTGTCTTCCACGGCGCGGGCGTCATGGGCGGCACGGGCGTCATGGACGTGGACTGGGCCGATTTCGAGAGCGTCCTGGCGCCGAAGACGCACGGAACCGTCCACCTGGACGAACTGACCGCCGAGGACCCGCTCGACTTCTTCCTCGTGTTCTCGTCCATCGCCGCCTACGTCGGCGACTTCGGGCAGGGGAGCTACGCCGCCGCCAACCGGTTCCTCGACGGCTACGTCCTGCACCGGGAGGAACTGCGGGCGCAGGGCCTGCGGCACGGCCGGAGCGTATCGGTCAACTGGCCGTACTGGGACGAGGGCGGCATGCTCGGCGAACTCGCGGAGGACGGCCCCGCGAGGACCCTCTACCGCGACCATTCGGGCATGCGGGGACTGCGGACCGACGAGGGCATCGGGGCGCTGCTGGAGATCCTGAGGTCCGACGAGACCCAGGTCCTCGTGACGAAGGGCGAGCGTCCCAGGATCGAGAGGGTTCTGCGGCTCGCCGGCTCCGAAGGCGCCGGTGTCGAGGCGGCCTCTGCCGGGCCGCAGCCGGTGGGCCGGAACGAGCCCGTGGCCGCCACGGAGGCCGCGGGGCCGGTGGCCGCGGACGACTCGGGTGAGATGTTCACGCGGACCGTCGAGTATCTGAGGGACCGGCTGTCGCAGGTCTTCCGCATCCCGAAGGCCCGGCTCGATGCCGCCGCGGAACTGGGGGAATACGGCATCGAGTCCATCCAGATCATGGAGCTGATGCGGCTCCTGACGAAGGACTTCGACACTCTCCCGGGAACGCTGTTCTTCGAGTACCGGACGATCCGGGAACTGGCGGAGTACTTCACCGAGCACCAGGCGGCGCGCCTGACCGAACTGCTGGGACCGCCGCGGCCCGCCGCGACGCCTCCGGATGCGCCGGCGGAGCGTTCTCCCGCGACCGCCGTGCCCTCCCGGCCCGTCGTGCCGCGGGGCCGGTCCGCCGAGTTGCCGAGTGGCGCCGCGGACGCTGACCGGACCCCCCGGGGGACGGCGGACGGCCGGGGCACGGGACGCCCCCGTGACGTGGCGATCATCGGCATGAGCGGCCGGTACCCGAAGTCACGGAACCTCGACGAGTTCTGGCAGGTGCTGCGGGCCGGCCAGGACTGCATCGAGGAGATCCCGCCCCACCGGTGGGACAAGGACCTGTACTACGCGGCCGAGAAGACACCCGGCAAGAGCTCCAGCAAGTGGGGCGGCTTCATCGACGGGGCCGAGAACTTCGACGCGCTCTTCTTCAACATGTCGGCCCGCCAGGCCGCGCTGACCGACCCCCAGACCCGGTTGTTCCTCCAGTCCGCATGGGAGGCGATGGAGGACGCGGGGTACACACGCCGGTCCCTGAGCCCCGGCAAGGCCCGCAAGGTCGGCGTCTACCTGGGCATGATGTGGAACGAGTACCAGCTGTACAGCGGCGAGGACGTCGTCCTGTCCGACCGCGCCGCCGCATCCAACGCCGTCTCCTACTTCTTCGACCTGCACGGGCAGAGCCTGACCGTCGACACCGCGTGTTCCTCGTCGCTCTACGCGATCGCCATGGCGGTCGAGAGCATCCGCAGCGGCTCCTCCTCGCTCGCGTTCGCCGGCGGCGCCAACCTGTCGCTGCACCCCAACAAGTACGTCTCGCTCAGCCAGATGAACTTCTTCTCCGAGGACGGACGCTGCCGTTCGTTCGGCGAGGGCGGCACCGGCTACGTTCCGGGCGAGGGCGTCGGCTGCGTCCTGCTCAAGCCGTTCGACCAGGCGGTCGCGGACGGGGACCACATCCACGGCGTCATCCGCGGCGTCGCCACGGTGCACGGCGGCAAGACGAACGGCATGACCGTGCCCAACCCGCTGGCGCAGGCGGACATGGTCACGGCCGCGCTGGAGGACGCCGGTCTCTCGGCCGAGGACATCAGCTACGTGGAGGGCCACGGCACGGGCACCGCTCTCGGCGATCCCATCGAGATCACCGGTCTGAGCCGGGGGTTCCGCAAACACACCGACAGGAAGCAGTACTGCCCGATCGGTTCGGTGAAATCGAACATCGGCCACCTGGAGGGCGCGGCCGGCGTCGTCGCCGTCACCAAGGTCCTGCTCCAGATGCGGCACGGAATGCTCGTGCCCTCACTCCACTCCGAACAGCTCAACCCGTACATCGACTTCCCCAACTCGCCCTTCTACGTCCAGCGCCGACTGGAACCGTGGGAGCGGCCCACCCGGACGGTCGACGGGGTGCGGCGGACCCTGCCCCGGATCGCCGGCGTCTCGTCGTTCGGCGCGCACGGTGCCATCGCCCATGTGATCATCGAGGAGTACCGGCCCGGGACGGAGCGTCCGGCACGCCCGGCCCCGGGTCCGGAGCTGGTGGTGCTGTCGGCGAAGGACGACGAGCTGCTGCGGCAGAAGGCCCGGGCGCTGCTGACGTGGCTGTCCGGGACGGGCCGCGACGCCGACGGGGCGGACCTCGCCTACACCCTCCAGGTCGGCCGCGAGGCCATGGAGGAACGCCTGGCCCTGATCGCCGACGGGCGGGACGCCCTCCGCGAGCTGCTGAGCGCGTTCCTCGACGGCGAGCAGGAGATCCCGAACGTCTTCCGCGGGAGCACCAGGGATGACAAGGACGCCGTCGCTCTCCTCGACGCCGACGAGGAGATGCGGGAGCTGGTACGGCAGTGGCTCGCACAGGGCCGGCACGACAAGCTGGCCAACGTCTGGGTGAAGGGTCTCGCCCTCGACTGGACGTCCCTCGCCCGCCACGCCGGCCCGCGTCGCATCCCCCTTCCCACGTACCCGTTCGCCGAGGAACGCCACTGGCTCGACGGGCCCGGCGCGTTCGCGCTCCGGCCGACGCGGACGGTGGCTCCGGCAGAGCCGGCGACGGCCGGACCTTCCCCGGCGGACCCGGCCCGGTCCGCCGGGGAGCCGGCCCGGCCCCTCGCGTTCGTGGAGGACTGGGAGCCCGCGCCCCTGGAGCCGGGCACCGCTCGGGCGCCGCGCGGCATCGTCTTCCTGAGCACCGGAGCGGAGCGCCAGGAGGCGATCGCCCGGGCCGCACGGGAGGTCGGTCCCGGTCTGCGCGCCGTGTTCATAGGACGCGGAGAGTCCTTCCGCAAGACGCGTCCCGACCACTACCAGGTCCGCCGCGGTTCGGCCCAGGACCACCTGGACGCCTTCCGGGACATCGCGGCCGCTTCCGTCCCCGTCGACGCGGTCGTCAGCCTGGAGGCGCTCGAACCGGGGGTCGGCGAAGGCGACTTCGGCGACGTCGTCGTGACGCTCCAGGCCCTCGCCGGCTCCGGGCTCGACGTACGCCGCTACCTGGTGGCCGGGCAGTACCGCGACGGCCGGGAACGCGCCCTGCTGGAGGCACACCTCGGCTTCGAACGTTCGCTGGGCATGGTGATGCCGAAGCTGTCCGTCGCGGCCGTGCTCCAGGACGCCCACGACCAGCTGGCGCCGGCGGACACCGCCGCCTGGTTGACGAGACTGATCGGAGAGCTGCGTCAGGACCGGGCGGTCAGCGCGCTGTACCACTCGGGCGGGCGCTTCGTGAGCCGCGTCCGCGAGGTCACGCTGGACGAGAACCGTTCCGGCGCCCTCCGGCACGGCGGCACCTACCTGATCACCGGCGGCTGCGGCGGACTCGGGCTCATCGTGGCCCGGCACCTCGCGGAGCACTTCGACGCGAATCTCGTCCTCACCGGCCGCTCCCCGCTCGACGAGACACGCCAGGAGGCCCTGCGCGGCCTCGCCGCCGGACAGCGGGTCCTGTACGTCCAGGCGGACAGCCGCGACGGGGACGCCATGAAGCAGGCCGTGGCACAGGCGCGAGAACGGTTCGGGGTACTGCACGGCGTCATCCACGCCGCCGGTGTCCAGGGGCAGGGCAGCGTGCTGGAGAAGGACCTGAGGTCCTTCGAGGACGTCCTCGACCCCAAGATCCGGGGAACGCTGACACTGGACGAGGCGGTGGCCGGCGAGGAACTGGACTTCGTCTGCTACTTCTCCTCCACCGCCGCCGTCATCGGCGACTTCGGCACCTGCGACTACGCGGTCGGCAACCGCTTCCAGATGTCCTACGCACGACACCGTGACGCCCAGGTGCGCGCCGGCCGCCTGTCCGGACGGACCGTGGTCGTGAACTGGCCCCTGTGGCGCGAGGGCGGCATGGGTTTCGACCACGACACGACCACGATGCTCCTCAAGTCGAGCGGCCAGGACTTCCTCGAGACGGCCGACGGCATCGCCCTGTTCGAGCGGCTGCTGTCCCAGGAAGCACCTCAGCACATGATCCTTGTCGGCAGGCCGAGCCGGGTGTCCCGCTTCCTGGGGCTCACGCCCCCCACCGATGCCCCGGTACCACCGGCGCCCCGTGCGGACGCGGCCCGGCCGGCCGGCCCGACGGGCGCGGACGGCCCGGCCCCGGCCCCCGGTGTCGAGGAACGCCTGGCACACGACCTGCGACGGATCGTCAGCGACGCGGTCGGCCTGTCCCCTGACAGGCTCTACGAGGACGACAACCTCGCCGACTACGGCTTCGACTCGGTGAGTCTGGCCGGACTGGCCGGCGGGCTGGGCGAGCACTGGGGCGTCGAGGTCACGCCCGCCCTCTTCTACAGCCGCTCCACCCTGCGGAAACTGCGCGAGTACTTCGCCGGCGAGCACGCGGAGCTCCTGACCGCGTTCTACGGCGACCGGAACGCCGCCCGCACCGTTTCCGTACCCGCCGTAGCGGAGTCCGGCCCCCAGGGCGACGGGGCACCCCCCGTGGGCCGGCCGAGCCCCGGAGCAGAACCTGTCCAGGACGCCGCCGACACCCAGGACGCGGGTACGGCCCCCGGCGTCCGTGAGCCGCGCACGCAGGACGACGACGCCATCGCGGTCATCGGCATGAGCGGGCGGTTCCCCGGCGCCGACAACCCCGCCGAGCTGTGGTCGGTCCTCGCGGACGGCCGCGACGCCGTCCGACCGGTCTCCCGCGAGCGCCTCGACCTGTGGGGCGAGCCGCACGACAGCTCCTTCGCCACGTTCCGCGTCGGCCAGGTGTCCGGTCCGGACGAATTCGACCCGCTGTTCTTCGAGATATCACCCAACGAGGCGAGGAGCCTGGACCCGCGCCAGCGGCTGCTGCTGCAGGAGTCGTGGCGCGCCCTCGAGGACGCGGGCTGGACGCCCGCGTCGACCCGCAGGATCGGCATGTTCGTGGGGGTCGAGCAGGGGGACTACGACACCCCGGACCCCGAGGCGGGCAGCGTCACCGCCAACCACGACGGCATCCTCGCCGCACGCCTGTCGTACCTGCTCGACCTGAGCGGACCCGTGATGGCCATCAACACGGCCTGTTCGTCGGGGCTGGTCGCCGCCCACCAGGCATGCGCGAGCATCCGCGCCGGCGAGTCCGACGTCGCCCTCGCCGCGGGGGTCAGTCTCATCACCACCTCGCAGCTGCTGAACCGGACCAAGCAGGCCGGCATGCTGTCCGAGGACGGCGTGACCTACGCCTTCGACAAGCGCGCGAACGGCATGGTGCTCAGCGAGGCCGTCGCCGTCGTCGTGCTGAAGCGGCTCTCGGCGGCGGTGGCCGACGGCGACCGGATCCACGGCGTCATTCGCGCCAGCGGCATCAACTTCGACGGCAGGTCCAACGGCATCACCGCCCCGAACGGCGACGCCCAGGTCGCGCTGCTGAGCGACACCTACCGGCGGCACGGCGTCGACCCCGCCGACATCGAGTACGTGGTCGCCCACGGCACCGGCACGCGGCTCGGCGACCCCGTCGAGGTCAACGCGCTCAACGACGTCTTCCGCGGGTTCACCGGCAAGCGACGGTACTGCGCCCTGACGTCCGTGAAGCCGAACGTGGGGCACACGCTCGCGGCCTCCGGGCTCGTCAGCCTCATCGGGGTCCTGCAGGCCATGCGCCACGAGACGATCCCCGGGTCCCTGAACTGCGCGCAGGAGAACGACTACATCGACTGGAAGGACAGCCCGTTCTTCGTCAACAAGACGAACCGTGCGTGGCCCCGGACCGCCGGCCGCAGCAGGACCGCCGCCATCAGCTCCTTCGGTATGAGCGGCACCAACGCGCACATGGTGATCGAGAGCCCCCCGGCGGGCGGAGAGGACGAGGTCCCGGACATGTCCGCCCACCTGCTGGCCCTGTCGGCCAAGTCCGAGGAGTCACTGCGGCAGCGCGTCGCCGACCTGATCGACTTCCTGGAGGACCCGGGGCAGCCGCACGGCCTGCGGGACATCGGCGCGACGCTGCTGGACGGCAGACCGCACTTCCGGTACCGCTGCGCCGTCGTGGCACGCGACGCCGCCGAGGCGGTGCACTTGCTGCGCTCGTGGTCCGCGGACCGGCACGACCCCGACGCCTTCACCGGCGAGGTGCCCAAGGACTTCACCCCGGACGACGCGGCCCGGCAGGCCGGGGACCGGCTGCTGGAGGCGGCGGCAGCACCGCACCACGACGGCACCTCCCTCCGGGACGCGTTGCGCGCCGCCGCGAGGGCCTACTGCCGGGGGTACGACCTCGCGTGGCGCCGGCTGTTCGGCGGCCGGCGCACCGCGCCGGTCGCGCTGCCCGGCTATCCCTTCGCCAGGAAACGCCTGTGGCGGCAGCACACCGGGCGGCCGACGCCGAACGGGGTGCTCACCGCCGCACCCGGTCGCCCCGCCGGCCCGGGACGCCGCTTCGACACGACGCTCACCGGATCGGAGTCCTTCCTGCGCGACCACGTCGTGGCCGGGGAGAGGATCCTGCCGGGCGTCGCCCACCTGGAGCTGGCCCGCGCCGCCCACGCCGCGCTCTCCGAGCGGCGGAACGCCGCGCCGGCCGGTGTCACGTTCCGCGACGTCGTGTGGCTGCGGCCGGTGACGGTCGGGGACACCCCGCTCGGCCTCCACGTCGAACTGGAACCGGACGGCTCCGCGGGGACCCGCTACCGCGTCCTGGCGTCCGGGGCCGACGGTCCCGTCGTGCACAGCCAGGGGCGCATCGAGCTCGGTGAGGGGTCGGCGCCGCGGCCACGGCTGGACCTCGCGGCCCTGCGGACCGAGTGCGGCCGCTACGAGATGACCGCGAGCGAGGTGTACCTCGTCTACCGACGTCAGGGCATCGCGTACGGACCCTCCTTCCAGGGCGTGCGGCGACTTCTCGTGGGAGACGCCCAGGTCCTCGCCGAACTCGCGCTGCCCGAGGTGCCCGAGTACGGCGCTGACACACAGGCGCTGGCCCCGGGAATGCTGGACGCCGCGCTGCAGGCCTCCGCGGGTCTCAGGCACGGCGGTGGCCTGCACCTCCCGTACGCCGTCGGGGCGGTGGAGGTCCTGGGCCCGTGCGAGCCGGTCATGTGGGCGTGGCTCAGGCGCACCACGGAGAGCGGCGACACGTTCGACGTCGACCTGTGCGACCCGCGCGGCGAAGTCCGCGTACGGTTCGAAGCCTTCCGCACCCGGCCGCTGCCCGCCGGCCTCGACGAGGCGCCGGAGCGGTCCGCCGCCGGGAGCCCGGTGCTGCTCGAGCCGCGCTGGGAGCCCGCCGGGCTCGCTTCGCCGGCGGACGGCGACGGCCTGCGAGGACGCACGCTGCTGGTCGGCACGGATCCGGAGCAGTTGGACTCCCTCCTCACCGGGCCCGGGGAAGACGTGGACGTCCTGTTGCTGCGGGCCGACGACACTGTCGACGGCCTGCGGGAACGACTCGCGCGCGGTGGGCACTACGGGGGTGTGGTCTGGGCCGTGAGCGGTGGCGCGACGGCGCTGCCGGACAGCGAGGAGCTGATCACCCGCCAGGAGGACGGCGTGTACGCCGGCTTCCGGCTGGCCAAGGCGCTGCTGTCCCTCGGCTACGACAAGCGGGACCTGGAGTGGACCGCCCTCACCGTTCGCAGTCAGGGCGTCGTCGGGACCGACCGCGTCGACCCGGCCCACGCCGGCGTGCACGGCCTGCTGGGGTCGCTGTCGAAGGAGAACCCGCGGTGGCGGGTGCGCCTCGCCGACGTGGAGGACGTGCGGGACGACGTGCTGAGGGAGGCGCTGCGTCTGCCGGCGGAGCCGTCCGGCGACAGCTGGGCGCACCGCGGCGGCCGCTGGTTCCGGCAGATCCTCACACCGGTGCCGTCCGGCGCCCTCCCCGCGGACGCGCTGCCGTACCGGCGCGGCCGGGTCTACGTGGTCGTCGGCGGGGCCGGCGGACTCGGCGCGGTCTGGACGGAGCACGTGGTACGCGCCTACGGGGCGCAGGTGGTCTGGATCGGCCGCCGGGCCGAGGACGACGTCATCCGGGCCAGGATCGCCGCACTGTCCCGGTTCGGCCCCGCCCCCTGGTACGTGCAGGCCGACGCCACGGACCGGGAGGAGCTGGAGGCCGCCGTCGCGCGGATCAGGGAACGCTTCCCCGAGATCAACGGCGTCGTCCACTCGGCGCTCGCGCTGCTCGACCAGAGCGTGGCCAGGATGCCGGAGGAACGATTCCGGGCCGCGGTGCGCGCGAAGGTCGACGTCAGCGTCCGCATCGCCCAGGTCTTCGCGGACGAGCCGCTGGACTTCGTGCTGTTCTTCTCCTCGACCAACTCGTTCCACCGCTCCGCGGGACAGAGCAACTACGTGAGCGGCTGCGTCTTCAAGGACGCGTTCGCCCGGCTGTGGCGGCAGAGCCGCCCCACCACCGTGAAGGTGGTGAACTGGGGTTACTGGGGCAGCGTCGGAGTCGTCGCCTCGTCCGCGTACCAGCGCCGGATGGAGCGGAGCGGCATCGGCTCCATCGAACCGGCCGAAGGCATGGCGGCGCTGGACCTGCTCCTCTCGGGGCCGTACCACCAGCTCGCCGTGGAGAAGACCGTCGTCCCGCGGCCGGCCGGTGACGACACCGGCCCCACCGGTTCCGGCGGCCCGGACGACCGGCTGCTCCAGCGCGTGCTCGCGGACTCCGGCAGCGCCCGGGGCTTCGACGACGCCCTGCTGTGCGAACTGCTCCTGCTGCAGCTGCGGACGCTGGGGATGAACAGCTCCGGCGGTGCCGTCGCCGACCTGCGGGCCGCCATGGACCCGGGCGGCGCCTACGACCGCTGGCTGGACGAGAGCCTGCGCATCCTGGCCGAGCACGGCTACCTCGAAGCGGGCACCGAGCGCTACACCCCCACCGGCAGGGCGAGTCGGGACGAGGCCGACGTGTGGCGGCGCTGGGAGGCGGTGTGCCGGGAGAGCGACGGCACCAACCCCTACGTCAACCTGCTGGAGCCCGTGATCCGCGAGCTGCCCGAGGTTCTCTCGGGCCGGCGGCGCGCGACCGACGTGATCTTCCCCGGCTCGTCGATGAGCCTGGTGAGAGGCGTGTACCGGGACTGCGAGAGCGCCACGGCGCTGAACGAGCTCGTGGCGGAGTCGGTGGCGGCACGCGTCGAGGTCCTGCTCGCCCGCGACCCCGCCCGCCGCGTCCGCATCTTCGAGATCGGTTCCGGCAGCGGAGGCACCAGCGAGAAGGTCCTGCGCCGGCTGGCGCCGTACCGCGACAGCGTGGCGGAGTACTGCTACACCGACGTCTCCCAGTACTTCCTGCGCAACGGACGGCAGGAGTTCGGCGCCGACCACCCCTTCCTGCGGTTCGAGCTGTTCGACGCGGAGCGCGCACCCGCGGAGCAGGGGCTGGACGAGGGCGGCTACGACATCGTCCTCGCCACCAACGTCCTGCACGCGACCCGCGACGTGCGCGCCGCGGCGCGGCACGCGCGGTCCCTGCTGGGGGCGGACGGCACGCTCGTCCTCAACGAGCTGGCCACGCGCACCCCGTTCCTGCACCTGACCTTCGGGCTGCTCGACGGCTGGTGGCGCTACGAGGACACCGAGCTGCGCATACCGGGCTGCCCGGGGCTGGCCCCCGAAACCTGGCAGCAGGTGCTGCGGGAGGCCGGCTTCGCCGCGGTGTCCTTCCCCGCCGACGCCGTACACGACGCGGGCCACCAGATCGTCGTGGCCGCAACCGGCGAGCCGGCCGGCGCGCACGCCCCCGCCCCGCGGAGCGCGGAGGACACGCGGGAGCGGGTGCGGTCCGTGATCGTCGAGCGGCTCCAGACGTCCCTGGGGCTGGACCGCCGGGAGATATCCGAGGAGGACTCCTTCGCGGACTACGGCGTGGACTCCATCCTCGGCGTCGAGCTCACGCAGCAGCTCAGCACCGACCTGGGCATCTCGCTCTCGGTCACGGACCTCTTCGATCACAGCTCGGTGCGCGCGCTCGCCCGCTACGTGGTGGAGCACCACCTCGACGCCTCGTCACCGCTTCCGGCCGTCCTGACGCCGGAGAACGCCCCGCAGCCGGAAACCGCCCCGGTCCCCGAGGCCACCCCGACCGCCGTTCCCGGACCGCCGGACCCGCCCGCCCTGATGACGGTGCCCACCGGGAACGGCACGCGGCGACCGGCCGTCCCCGCGACTGCCCCCGCTCCCGCGGGAGAGCCCGTCGCCGTCATCGGCATGAGCGGGCGGTTCGGCACGGCCGAGGACACCGATCAGCTGTGGCAGCACCTGGCGGACGGGCGCAGTCTGGTCGGCGAGATCTCCCGCTGGGACATGTCGGCCTTCGTGGCGCCGGGCGCGCCCCACCCGCGTTTCGCGTCGCTGATGGACGGCATCGACCGGTTCGACCCGCTGTTCTTCCAGATATCCGGTCTCGAGGCCACCTACATGGACCCCCAGCAGCGGCTCGTGCTGGAGGAGGCGTGGAAGGCTCTGGAGGACGCGGGCTACGCGGGCGACGCCCTGCGCGGCCGGTCCTGCGGGGTGTACATCGGCACCCAGGTCAGCGACTACCTGCCCGGCTCCAGCGAGGACGCCCCCGCCCAGGCCATGTGGGGCAACGCCGAGGCGATCATCCCCTCACGCCTCTCCTACCTCCTCGATCTGCGGGGCCCCGCCATCGCCGTCGAGACGGCCTGCTCCGGATCCCTCGTCGCCCTCCACCTCGCGTGCCAGGCACTGCGAACGGGCGAGGTCGAGACGGCCCTGGTCGGCGGGGTCTCCGTGCAGTGCGCGCCCGACTACTACCTGAACGCCCACAAGGCCGGGATGCTCTCGGAGACCGGTCAGTGCCACACCTTCGCCGAGGGCGCGGACGGCTTCGTGCCCGGCGAGGGCGTCGGCGTCGTCGTGCTCAAGCGGCTGCGGGACGCCCTCGCGGACGGCGACCACATCCACGGCGTCGTCCGCGGCTCGGGCATCAACCAGGACGGGACGTCCAACGGCATCACGGCGCCGAGCGCCAAGTCGCAGGAGCGGCTGGAGCGTCAGGTCTACGACACCTTCGGCATCG
Organism: Streptomyces fungicidicus; assembly: GCF_003665435.1. NCBI lineage: Bacteria > Bacillati > Actinomycetota > Actinomycetes > Kitasatosporales > Streptomycetaceae > Streptomyces > Streptomyces fungicidicus. Next base: position 113,878 of record NZ_CP023407.1, on the reverse strand, counting down.
ACCCCGCCGGCATTCAGCTGGTCGAGGCGCACGGCACCGGCACCCGGCTCGGCGACCCGATCGAGTTCCAGGCACTGACCCGTGCCTTCCGCCACTACACGGACGAACGTGAGTACTGCGCCATCGGGTCGATCAAGACGAACATCGGTCATGCCGCTCCGGCCTCGGGGATGGCGGGGCTCATCAAGATCCTGCTCGCCCTGCGGCACCGTGAGCTGCCGCGCAGCCTCCACTTCGACAAGGGCAACCCCCACATCGACTTCGAAGGCAGCCCGTTCTACGTCAACACGGTGCACCGCCCCTGGACGGTCCAGCCGGGCCGGCCGCGCCGCGCGGCGCTCAGCTCCTTCGGGTTCAGCGGCACCAACGCCCATGTGGTGGTCGAGGAGGCTCCCGGCCTGCCGCGTCGCGACACCGTGCCCGTCCAGGACCACCTCGTGGTGCTGTCCGCCCTGTCCCCGGAGCAGGTACGGACGCAGGCGCAACGGCTGGTGGAGCACCTGCGCCGCCACCCGGACACCGACCTGGGCGACATCGCCTCGACCCTGGTGCGGGGCAGGCGGCACTGCCCCGTCCGACTGTCGTGCGTGGCCCGGGACACCGCCCACCTGGCGACACTCCTCGGGCGCTGGCTGACCGACGGAGGGGAACCGGCGGTACGCACCGCGGACCTCACGGAGACCGTGGTGAGCCCGCAGCCCGCTCTCGAGCAGTACGGCGACAGCTGCCTGCGGGGGTGCGCCGAGGGCGCGACCGGGACGGCCCGCCGGGACTACCTGGAAGCCCTCTCCGCCCTCTACCTGCAGGGCTGCCCGCTCGACTACGAGCGGCTCTTCGAAAGCGGCGCGTACCGTCGTGTCCCCCTGCCGACCTACCCGTTCCAGCGGGAGCGCCACTGGCTGCCCTCAAAGGACCGTGCCACGCCCGCGCGGCCCACCGGCGGCACCCCCACGCCGGAACCACGGGCCGGCACGGCCCACGTGGCACTGGCGCCGGTCTGGGCCGAGGACCAGGCCCCCGAGCCCGTCCCCGGCAGGTCCGTCCCGAGCGGCATCGTCGTCGTGGGCGGCGACGCCGCGGAGCGGGCCGCCCTGAAGGCCGTGTGCCCCGACGCACACTTCCTCGCCGACGGCTCGGCGAGCACGGCATCGCTCATCGAGCAGCTCCGGGGTGTCGCGGTCCGCGACCTCGTGTGGCTCTCCCCGGCGGACGCGGCCGCCGGGCCCGGTGAGCTGCTGAGGCGCACGGCCGCCGGAGTGGAGGCGTTCTTCCGGCTGGTCAAGGCCCTGTTCGAGCTGGGGTACGGCGCCGAGGAACTGACGTGGAGGGTGGTGACGCGTCAGACGCAGCCCGTACGGCCGGGCGAGCCGGTGCTGCCCGCCGACGCGGCGGTGCTCGGCCTGGCCGAGGTCATGGCCAAGGAACTGCCCAACTGGAGCGTGGGCTGCTTCGACCTGGGCACGTCCGACGAACTCCCCGCCCGCACCCTGCTCACGGCCGGTGCCACGACCGTGCGGGCGCTGCGCGACGGCCGGTGGTTCCGTCGCGGCCTGTACCGGGCGGAGCTGCCGGCACCGGCCCGGTCCCCGTACAAGGAGGGCGGGGTGTACGTCGTGCTGGGCGGCGCCGGGGGCATCGGCCGACTCTGGAGCGAGGACATGATCCGGCGCCACCGGGCCCAGGTGGTGTGGATCGGCCGCCGGGAGAAGGACGCCGTCATCCAGGCGGAGATCGACCGGCTGGCCGCGCTCGGCCGGGCACCGTGGTACGTCCGGGCCGACGCCGCCGACATGGACTCCCTGCGCGGCGCGTACGCCCGGATCCAGGAGCGCTTCGGCACCGTCCACGGCGTGGTGCAGTCCGTCTTCGGCCTGGTGGACCAGAGCCTGCCCAACACGACCGAGCAGCGGTTCCGGCAGGGCCTGAGCGCCAAGATCGACGCGAGTGTGTGCATGGCCGAGGTCTTCGACGCCGAGGGACTCGACTTCATGCTCTTCTTCTCCTCCATCGCGTCGGTCAACCCGACCAGGGGTTACTGCAGTTACGTGGCCGGCAACGCCTTCGAGGACGCCCTGGCCCGCCGGCTGTCCGTCGCCCGCCGGTACGCCGTGAAGGTGGTCAACTGGGGCTACTGGGGCGCCGTCGGCAGCGGACTCGACGTCCCGGAGCACGTCCGTGAGCGCATCTACCGGCGCGAGGGCCTCGGCGACATCGACCCGGCTCTGGCGATGGACGCCGTCGAGCGGCTGCTGGCCGCTCCGCTCGGACAGGTGGCCTACCTCAACACTGCCGAGCCCGAGCGGTTCGAGGGCTACACCGACCGCGAGGCGATCCGCGTCCTGGACGGGCCGGAGCAGCGGAGCGAGCCGCTCGTCCCGAGGCTGCCCTCGCGCGCGGAGCAGCTGCGGACCGTGGAGGCACGGGCCAAGTCCAGGCTGCGGACGCTGGACGAGCTGCTGCTGCGGCTGCTGTGGTGCGCGCTGCGCGGCCGTGGCTGGATCGGCACGGACACCGTCGACGCGGACTCCCTCCGGCAGGCCGGCGGGGTCCTCGGGAAGTACGAGGGCTGGGTGACGGAGACCCTGCGGCTGTTCGCCCGGCAGGGCTGGCTCACGGAGACCGGATCCCGGGGTTCCTACCGCGTCGTTCCCGACGCCGTCGACCCGGACGCCACCGCCGCCGCATGGGAACGCAGCCGGGACGAGTGGCTCGCGGACCCCGAGCTGCGCGCGTCCGTCGACCTGGTCGGCACCACGCTCCGCGCGCTGCCGGACATCCTCACCGGCGCCGTCCCCGCCGTCGACGTGATCTTCCCCGGCTCCTCGCTGGACCTGGTCGAGGGCATCTACAAGCGGAACATGATCGCCGACTACTTCAACGACGTCGTAGGTGACTGTGTCGTCGCACTCGCCGAGAGCAGGCTCGCGCGGGATCCCGGAGCCCGGCTGCGGATTCTCGAGATCGGTGCCGGAACGGGGGGCACCACCGCCACGGTCATGCGCCGGCTCGAGCCGTACCGGCAGCACGTCGGCGAGTACTGCTACACCGATCTCTCCAAGGCGTTCCTCATCCACGGCCAACGGGAGTTCGGCGCGCACCATCCGTATCTGCGCTGTGAGATCTTCGACGCCGGCCGGCCCGCCGCCGAGCAGGGCTTCGACGAGGGCGCGTACGACCTGGTCGTCGCGACCAACGTGCTGCACGCCACCGAGGAGATCCGCGCGTCGCTGCGTCACAGCAAGGGGCTGCTGCGGCCCGGCGGCGCCCTGGTCGTCAACGAGATCAACGGCTACAGCGTCTTCGGCATGCTGACGTTCGCGCTGCTGGACGGCTGGTGGCCGCACGACACCGACCTGCGGGAACCCGGAGGGCCCGGCCTGCGGCCCGAAACGTGGCAATCGGTGCTGGAGCAGGAGGGCTTCGAAGGCGTCGGGTTCCCCGCGCGGGACGCGCACCCGCTCGGCCAGCAAGTGGTGGTCGGCTTCAGCGACGGCGTGATCCGTCGCCCCGGAGGCCAACAGCGGCGCCCAGCTGCCGAGCCCCTGTCCGAGCCGCTGCCCGAAACGCCGCCGGCCGGCTCCCGGCCGGTGCGGCCGGCCGCACCGGCCCGGGTGGACGGTACGGTGCTCGCCGACGCCGTGCGCGACTATCTCAAGGAGCTGGTCGCACGGACCCTCCTGATCCCGGCCGGCTCCATCGACGCCCGTGAACAGCTGTCCGCCTACGGCATCGACTCCATCCTGATCCTCCAACTGCTGACCGGCCTCAAGAAGGACCTGGGGGAGACGAGCAGCACCCTGTTCTTCGAATACCGCACCATCGAGGCGCTGACCGAGTACTTCGTCACCGAACGGGGCGAGGCCGTGGCCCGCGCCCTCGGAGTGGGCCACGAGCCCGCCGCCGAACAGGACGTGCAGGCGGCCGGCCCGAGGGCCACCGCCCCGGACCCGCTCGCCCCGGCCGGGTCGCTTCCGGCGCCCGGCCCCGGCCGTATGGAGGCTCGTCCGGCACCGCGGCCCGGGAACACCGGAGGCGTCGCGATCGTGGGCATGAGTGCGCGCTTCCCCCAGGCCGAGACGCTCGATGCCTTCTGGACGGTGCTGCGCGAGGGCCGGAACACCGTCACCGAGATCCCCGCCGACCGGTGGGCTCTCGACGGCTTCTACGAACCGGACAAGGAGGAGGCCGTCGCCCAGGGCAGGAGCTACAGCAAGTGGGGCGCCTTCCTCGAGGGATTCGCCGACTTCGATCCGCTGTTCTTCGAGATGACACCCAACGACGCCCTGGAGATCGACCCGCAGGAACGGCTGTTCCTCCAGGAGGCGTGGCGGGCGTTCGAGAACGCCGGCTACACGCGCGACCGCCTCGCGCGGCAACACGGCTCCCGCGTCGGCGTCTTCGTGGGGATCACCCGTGCCGGACACAACCTCCACGGGCCCGAGCGCTGGCGCCGGGGCGACACCGCCCGGCCCTACACCTCCTTCGGGTCCGCAGCGAACCGCGTCTCGTTCAAGCTGGATCTCCACGGCCCGAGCATGCCGATCGACACGATGTGCTCCTCGTCGATGACGGCGCTCCACGAGGCGTGCGAGCACCTGCTCCACGGTGACTGCGACATGGCGGTGGCAGGCGGTGTGAACCTCTATCTGCATCCGTCGAGCTACGTCGGTCTGTGCGGTCTGGGGATGCTCGCCGACGGGGACGAGTGCCGCAGCTTCGGCGCCGGCGGCAACGGCTTCGTCCCCGGCGAGGGCGTCGGCGCGCTCGTCCTCAAACGGCTGGAGGACGCGGAGCGGGACGGCGACCACATCCACGCCGTCATCCGCGGCACCAGCATCAACCACGGCGGCACCACGAACGGTTACACCGTGCCGAACCCGGTCGCACAGGGCCGTGTCGTGCGGGACGCGCTCGACCGGGCGGGCATCGACGCGCGCACGATCAGCTACGTCGAGGCGCACGGCACCGGGACCGTGCTGGGCGACCCGGTCGAGATCAACGGCCTGACCCGGGCGTTCTCCCAGGACACCCGGGACGTGCGGTACTGCGCGATCGGCTCCGTCAAGAGCAACATCGGGCACGCCGAGGCCGCAGCGGGGATCGCCGGCGTGTTCAAGACCGTCCTGCAGATGCAGCACGGTGAGCTGGTCCCCAGCCTGCACGCCGACGAAGTCAACCCGCACATCGACTTCGACGCGACGCCGTTCGTCGTCCAGCGCGCGGGCGCGGAGTGGAAGCGGCCGGTCGTCACCGTCGACGGTGTCGGCACCGAGGTGCCGCGCCGGGCCGGCGTCTCCTCCTTCGGCGCGGGCGGCTCCAACGCCCACGTGGTGATCGAGGAATACGTCCGTGACCGGCCGGCTCCCGCGGCCGGCCGGCCCGGCGGCCCGGCCGTCGTCGTCCTGTCCGCCAAGGACGAGGAGCGGCTGCGGGAGCAGGCGAGCGCCCTGCTGGACTCACTCGCGGAAGCCGAGCGGACCGGGGCGACACCGGCCGACGTCGCCCACACCCTGCAGGTCGGACGTGAGGCCATGAGCGAGCGACTGGCCACGGTCGTCGGCTCGTTCGCCGAGCTGCGGGACCGGCTGCGGGCCTTCCTCGACGACCCCGGCGGCGCCACCGGTGTGCACCGCGGTCGCGTGACACGCTCCGACCGCACGCTGACCGCGCTGACCGCCGACGCCGACATGAGCGCGGTCGTGGGGACGTGGCTGGCCAAGGGCGCGTACGCCAAGGTGCTCGACCTGTGGGTGAACGGCTTCGAGCTGGACTGGGGCGCCCTCCTCCCGGCGGGGGCGGCACGGATCGTCCCGCTGCCGTCCTATCCCTTCGCCCGGGAGCGGTACTGGATCGCGGAGCGGCCGCTCGACGGGCGGGCCCCCGGCGGCCACCCCGACGCTCCGGAGGGTGAGCCGGAGGACGGCCCGCCGGATCCGCTGATCGACGACCTCCTCGACGAGGTGGTGAACGGCTCGCTCGGCGTCGAAGCCGCCGCCGAGCACTTCAGGCGGTCCGTCCTCGACGGCGCCGGCGCGAACACCGACAACGAGGGGCGCTGATCATGGACAGTGGGCTGGAACGGCTCCTGCTGGATCTCAAGGCCGACCGCGTCTCGAGGGAGTACGTCAAGCGGTACCTGAGGGACCGTCAGGGACGGGGGGAACTGCCCGCCGGCGCCCCCGGCGCGGCACCGCCGACCGAGCTGCTGCGGTGCCACCCGGTCTGGCGGGCCGGCGACGGCCCCGCGACCGGACGGAAGCCGGGACACATGGTGCTCCTCGCCGGGCCCCCCGAACTGGAACCCGCGCTGCTCCAGCAGGACGCGACGATCGACGTGCGCCTCCTGCGCTCCGGGGCCACCCGACTCGCGGACCGCTACGCCGACCTCGCGGGCCAGGTGCTCACCGCGCTCCGCTCGCCGGCCGGAGACCCGGAACTGCCCGCCACGCTGGTTCAGCTCGTCTGCTCCGTGCGGGGCGAGGACGCCCTCGTGTCCGGCCTGATCGGCATGATCAGGAGCGCGGGCCTGGAGAATCCCGCGATCGTGCCCCAGCTGGTGCTCGTCGACCCGGCCGCCGGTCCGGAGCCCACCGCGCGCCGGATCCTGGAGAGCCGCGACCGCGGCGACGACCGCGTCGTGCGCTTCCGCGACGGCGTCCGTGAGGTACTGACCTGGCACGAGCTGCCGATGCCCGAGCGCACGGCCCTGCCCTGGCGGGAAGGCGGCACCTACGTCCTCACCGGAGGCCTCGGCGGCCTCGGACTGATCTTCGCCCGGGACCTTCTGCGCTCCGTACGGAACGCGTCCGTCCTGCTGAGCGGCCGCTCCGCACTCGACGACGACCGGCGACACCTGCTGGAGGGACTGTGCCGCCCGCACGCGCGGGTCGAGTACACCCGGCTCGACGTGGCCGACCCGGACGCCGTCGAGGCGTACCTGACCGGAGTGCGGCGCGAGCACGGTGCCCTCCACGGCATCATCCACGGCGCCGGGGTGCTCCGGGACGGTTTCGTGGCGCACAAGAGCGCCGGGGAACTGCGTGAGGTCCTCGCCCCGAAGACGGCCGGCACCCTCAACCTGGACGCCGCCAGCAAGGACGACGCACTCGACTTCTTCGCCCTGTTCTCCTCCACGGCGGCGGTCACCGGCAACGTCGGCCAGGCGGACTACGCCGCCGCCAACGCGTTCCTGGACGCGTTCGCCCACCACCGGAGCGCTCTGGTCGCGCAGGGCCTGCGCTCGGGACGCAGCCTCTCGCTCAACTGGCCGCTGTGGGCCGAGGGCGGGATGCGGGTCGACGCGGAGACGCAGAACGCACTGCGCGAACAGACGGGCATGCACGCCTTGCGCACCGAGTCGGGCATCTGCGTCTTCCACGCGTCCCTCGGATCGGACCACTGTCAGGTGATGGCGGTCGAGGGCGACGGCCCGCTCATCCGCCGGACGCTGCTCCGGCAGCAGCCCGCCACCGCCGAGTCCGCCCCGGCGCCCGCTCCCGTCCCCGCCGCGGCCGGGGAGACCGACGACGAGGCGCTGCGCGACAGGGTCCTCCGCCGGCTCGGACAGATGTTCAGCGCCGTCATCGGCCTCCCGTCCGCGAAGATCGACGCCCACGCGCCGCTGTCGGCCTACGGCATCGACTCCGTCGTCGTCGCCCGGCTCAACCGGAAACTCGCCGGCGTCTTTCCCGGCCTGCCCAAGACGCTGCTGTACGAGTTCAACTCCCTGGATGCCCTGGCGCGTCACCTCCTGCGGACGCACCGGCAGCAGTGTCTGGACTGGACGGGAGCCGAGAAGCCCCGGCGGGCCACCGCGGCACCGCGGCCTGCCCCCTCCCTCACCGAGCGGCCGGCACCCGCGGCCACCCCGCCCGCCCCGCGGCCCACCGAGGACGCGGTCGCCGTCATCGGCATGAGCGGACGGTTCCCGATGGCCCGGAACCTCCGGGAGTTCTGGGAGAACCTGGCCACCGGCCGCGACTGTGTCACGGAGATCCCGGAGGACCGCTGGCCGCTGGAGGGCTTCTACCACCCCGACCGCGACGAGGCGGTGGCCGCGGGCCTGAGCTACGGCAAGTGGGGCGGATTCCTCGACGGGTTCGACGAGTTCGATCCCCTCTTCTTCGCCATCTCGCCCCAGGAGGCGATGAGCATGGACCCGCAGGAACGCCTGTTCCTGCAGGAGTCCTGGAACGCGCTGGAGGATGCCGGCTACACCAGGCGGCGCCTGGCCGACGCGCACCGCCGGAAGGTGGGCGTCTTCGCCGGCGTCTCGAAGACCGGGTTCGACCTGTACGGGCCCGAACTGTGGAAACGGAACGAGAAGCTGCACCCCCTGACCTCGTTCGCCTCCGTGGCGAACCGGGTGTCGTACCTCCTCGACCTCACGGGGCCGAGTCTGCCCGTCGACACGCTCTGCTCCTCGTCCCTGAGCGCCGTCCACGAGGCGATGCAGCACCTGCTCCGCGACGAGTGCGACCTGGCCGTCGCGGGCGGGGTCAACCTCTACCTGCACCCCTCGAACTACACCCTCATGTCCGGCAAGCGGATGCTGTCGGACGACGGCAGATGCCGCAGCTTCGGAGCCGGCGGCAGCGGGTTCGTACCGGGGGAGGGCGTGGCCGTCGTCCTGCTCAAGCGGCTGTGCGACGCCGAGCGGGACAACGACAACATCCGGGCCGTCCTGCGGGGCAGCAGCGTCAACCACGGCGGCCGCACCAACGGCTACACCGTGCCCAGCCCGGTCGCGCAGGCCGAGGTCGTGCGCGAGGCACTCGCCCGCGCCGGGGTCTCGGCCGGCGAGGTGAGCTTCGTGGAAGCACACGGCACCGGTACCGAGCTGGGCGATCCGATCGAGATCGACGGGCTGACGCAGGCGTTCGCACCGGACGCCGCCTCCGGGCAGCACTGCGCCATCGGCTCGCTGAAGAGCAACATCGGTCACCTCGAGGCCGCCGCCGGCATCGCCGGGCTGATCAAGGTCGTCCTCCAGATGGAGCACGGCTCCCTCGCGGCCGGCCTGCACGCGCGGGAGCCCAACCCCAACATCGACTTCACCCGCACGCCGTTCCGCCTCCAGCGGGAGACGACCGAGTGGGCGCGGCCCGCGGTCGTCGGCGGCGACGGCGGGACGACGGAGGGCGACCGGATCGCCGGAGTCTCCTCGTTCGGCGCCGGCGGTTCCAACGCCCATGTCGTCGTGGCCGAGTACCGCCGGGCCGACGCCGCGTCCGCCCCCGAGCCCGGGAGCGCCCCGGCACTGATCGTCCTCTCCGCGAAGGACGCCGGGCGTCTGCGGGAGCGGGCCCGGGACCTGGTCGGCTGGCTGCGCTCCCAGGAGCCGGCCGACGTCGCCCCCGGTGCCGTCGCCCACACGCTTCAGCTCGGCCGGGAGGCGATGGACGCGCGGCTGGCGCTGGCCGTCGGCTCCCTCGCCGAACTCATCCGGAAACTCGACGCGTTCGTCGCCGGTGAGGAGGACGTCGAGGACCTGTACCTCGGCAACGTCAAGGAGCACCGGGAGGCGCTCGCCGCCCTCGGCGACGACGGCGACATGGCCGCGACCGTCGACCTGTGGATCGAGAAGGGCAAGTTCGACCGGCTGCTCGGTCTCTGGGTCAAGGGCCTGAGCGTCGACTGGGGCAAGTTGTACGGTGCCCGGCGCCCCCGGATGCTTCCGCTGCCCGGCTACCCCTTCGCCCGCGAGCGCTACTGGGTGGGCGACCTGGCGGCGGCGCCCCGCCCGGCCGACTCCGGCCGGCTCCACCCGCTCGTCCACACCAACACCTCCACCCTCGACGTCCAGCGCTTCGCCTCCGTCCTCACGGGCGAGGAGCCCTTCCTCACCGATCACGTCGTCAACGGCCGCAAGGTGCTGCCGGCCGCCGCCTACCTGGAGATGGCCCGCGCCGCCCTGGACGCCTCGCGCGACGGGAGCACCGTTCGGACCGTGCTCCGCAACGTGGTGTGGGCACAGCCGCTCACCGTCGCCGGGACCGCCGCCCACCTCGTCACGACGCTGTACGCCGCGGAGGACGGGCCCGCCGGAGAGGTGACCTTCGAGATCTCCGGCGTCCCCGTCGACGACCCCGGTGCGGACGCCGTCGTCCACAGTCAGGGCACGGTGCGGGCCCTCGCCGACGACGGCGAGCAGGCGGCGGTGGACGTGGCCGCACTGCGGGCGGCGTGCGGTGCCGCGCTCCTGGACGCGGAGGAGTGCTACCGCGTCTACCGGACCATGGGTCTCGACTACGGTCCCGCGCACCGCGGCGTCGAGAGCGTGGCGATCGGCGACGGGCAGGCGCTGGCACGACTGCGACTGCCGTCCCTGGCGACGGCGGACGCCGACGGGTACGTACTGCACCCCAGCCTGCTGGACGCCGCCCTCCAGTCCACCGTCGGACTCTTCGGCCGGAACGGCGACGACACGGGCCCCGCCGGGCTCCACCTGCCCTTCGCGCTCGACGAACTCGACGTCCTCGGGCCGTGCACCCCGCGGATGTGGGCATGGGCCCGGTACGGCGACGGTGACCGGCCCGACCTCGGCATCCGCAAGCTGGACATCGACCTCCTCGACGAGGCCGGCCTGCCGCGCTGCCGCCTCCGGGGGCTCACCTCCAGGGCGTTGGCGGAGCACGGGACGACCGGGCGCACCGGCGGCTCCCTCCCGCACGCCGAAGAGGCCGTTCCGGCCGTCGCGGGCGCGGAGGACGGCGGCTCCCTCCCCGCGGGCACGCAGGAGGAGCGCGTCAGCCGTTACCTTGTCGGCTTCCTCGCCTCCGCGCTGCGCGTACCCGCCGAGCGGATCGACGCCGACGACGCCCTCGAGCAGTACGGCATCGACTCGATCATGGCGATGAACCTGACCAACCGGCTGGAGAGGGCCTTCGGATCGCTGCCCAAGACCCTCTTCTACGAGTACCAGAGCATCAGCGCCCTGTCCGGGTACTTCCTCGGCGCCCACCGGCCGCGCCTGGCCGAACTGCTCGCGGCCGAGGAGGACCGCAAGCCGTCGGACGCGCCGGCGGACACCGTCACCCCAGCCGCGGCCAGGCCCGGGAACGCCCGGCGGACGGTCGCGCGGCGCCGCCGGGAGCCGGCGGGCCGGGACACCGAGATCGCCGTCATCGGGCTGGCCGGCCGCTATCCCCAGGCACGCAACGTCCGGGAGTTCTGGCGGAATCTGGCCGAGGGCCGCGACAGCGTCAGCGAGATCCCCGCCGACCGCTGGGACCACGGCCCCTACTTCACCCCGGACAAGAACGCGCCCGGCAGGACGTACGCCAAGTGGGGAGGCTTCCTGGACGGCGTCGACCGCTTCGACTCGCTCTTCTTCAACATCTCCCCGCGCGAGGCCGCGTTCATGGACCCACAGGAGCGGCTGTTCCTGGAGTGCGTGCACGAGACGCTCGAGGACGCCGGGTACACACGCGAGACCCTGCGGCACTGCGACGACCGCGGACTGCCCGGCAACGTCGGCGTCTTCGTAGGGGTGATGTACGAGGAGTACCAGCTCTACGGTGCCCAGGAGCAGGCACGCGGCCGCAACGTCACGCTGTCCGGCAGCGCGTCGACCATCGCCAACCGGGTGTCGTACGTCTTCGACCTGCACGGCCCGAGCCTGGCCGTCGACACCATGTGCTCGTCCTCGCTCACCGCGCTGCACCTGGCCTGCCAGAGCCTGCGGACCGGAGGCTGTGAGATGGCCGTCGCGGGCGGCGTGAACCTCTCGCTGCACCCCAACAAGTTCCTGATGCTCGGCAGTGGCAAGTACGCCTCCAGCAAGGGCCGGTGCGAGAGCTTCGGGCAGGGGGGTGACGGCTACGTCCCGGGCGAGGGGGTCGGCGCGGTCCTGCTGAAGCCGCTCGCCCGCGCTCTCGAGGACGACGACATCGTCCACGGTGTCATCCGCGCCACCTCGGTCAACCACGGCGGCAAGACCAACGGGTACTCCGTCCCCAACCCCCGCGCGCAGTACGACGTCATCGGACACGCGCTCCGCGAGGCCGGAGTCGACGCGGAAGCGGTGAGTTACGTCGAGGCGCACGGAACCGGCACGTCGCTCGGAGACCCCATCGAGATCTCGGGACTGACCAGGGCCTTCCGCGAGTACACGGACCGGACGCAGTACTGTGCGATCGGCTCGGTCAAGAGCAACATCGGGCATGCCGAGAGCGCGGCCGGCATCGCGGCGCTGACGAAGGTGCTGCTGCAGATGAAGCACCGCCACATCGCGCCCTCCCTCCACTCCGAGGTGCTCAACCCGCACATCGACTTCGACGGCAGTCCCTTCCACGTGGCCCGGGAGCTGATGCCCTGGAACCGCCCGGCGGGCCCCGACGGCACCGCCGCCCCGCGGATCGCCGGCATCTCGTCCTTCGGGGCGGGGGGCTCCAACGCCCACGTCGTCGTCGAGGAGTACGTTCCCGCTCCCCGCTCCGCCGACGGCCCCCCGCCGCGCAGCGCCCCCGCCGCCGTCGTCCTCTCCGCGCGGACGGACGCGGCCCTGCGTGCCCAGGCGGATCAGCTGTTGCGCTGGACGACCGAGGGCGAGGGAGCCTCGACCGAGCTCGCGGACATCGCCCACACCCTCCAGTCGGGCCGGGAGGCGTACGAGGAGCGTCTCGGACTCGTCGCGACGACGACCGGTGAACTCGCAGGCAAGCTACGGGCGTTCCTGGCGGGCGAGGACCAGGTCGCCGAGGTGTACCGGGGCCGGATGGAACGCCGGCAGGGCACCGCGACCGCCCGGACCGCCGACGCGGACGCCGAACGGACACGGACACTGGACGCGGCGCTCGCACAGGGCGCGCACGACGAGGTCGTGAAGCTCTGGGCGACCGGTCTCACGGTCGACTGGACGAGGCTCCACGACGAGTCCGCCCGCTCACCGCGCCGTGTGTCCATGCCGACCTACCCCTTCCAGGGAGAGCGCCACTGGCTGGCCGACGCCGCCACGCCCAGCCAGGACCGGGCGGCGGAACCCGCGCGTCTCCATCCGCTCCTGCACGCCAACACCTCCACCCTTCAGGGTCAGCGCTTCACCTCGGTCTACACCGGCGAGGAGTTCTTTCTGCGGGACCACAGGGTCGGCGGCAGGCCCGTCCTGTCCGGTGCCGCGTGCCTGGAGCTGGCGCGCGCCGCCGTGGCGGCCTCGTGCGAGGAGCCGCACCACGTCGTGAGGCTCCGGAACGTCGTCTGGACACGGCCGGTCACCCTGCACGAGGTGGGGCTGACCGTCCAGGTCCGCCTGCGGTCCGGGAAGCCCGGCGAGGTCGGCTTCGAGATCCTCGTCCCGGGCGACCCGGCGGCCGGAACCGAAGACGTGGTCCACGGCGAGGGCACGGCACACGTGTCGACGCAGCCCGCGGCCGCGCGAACCGGCAGCCGCGTCGACCTGTCGCGGCTGCGTGCGGAGTGCCGGGTTCCCGGACCCGACGCCGATGTTCTGTACGCGACGGCCGAGGCTCGCGGTATCACCTACGGCCCGGGACACCGGGGCGTCGAGCGTCTGTGGACGGGCGAGGGCCAGGTGCTGGCACGGATCGCGCTGCCACCGGCCGTGCGGGACACCCAGGACGCCTACGGGCTCCATCCGTCGATCGTGGACGCCGCCCTCCAGGCGTGCGCGGGCCTGCTGTCCGTGGACTCCGGGAGGGAACCGCTGCTGCTGCCCTACGCCGTGGACGAGGTCGACATCCTCGGCCCCTGCCCGGCGGGGGCGTGGGCCTGGCTGCGGGACGACGCGGACGGGGGCGGCTCCGGCCGGGACGACGGTTCGCGGCGCGTCGACATCGACGTGTGCGACGACGACGGAAGGGTGTGTCTGCGGCTCAAGGGCGTCGTCCTGCGCACCCGTACGGCGGCGACGGCCCCCCGGGAACTCCTTGCGGTACCCCACTGGGTGACCGCGGAGCCCGCGCCGGCCCCGGCGTCGGCCCCCGAGGGCCTGGTGCTTGTCGTGGACCTCCCCGACGTCGCCGCGGCCCTCGAGGCGCGGGACACCGCGCGCGTGGTCCGGCTGACATCGAGCGCCACGGACGTCGGCCGCCGCTACACCGACCACGCGCTGAGGGTCTTCGACGAGGTCAAGCGGCTGCTCGGGGAGCCCGCCCACCACCCGGTCAGGGTCCAGCTGGTCGCCCCGGCCGTCGAGGCGTCGCTGTGGACGGGACTGGCCGCCGTCCTGAGGTCGGCCGGGCTGGAGAACCCGCGGCTGCTCGGCCAGACGGTGCTGGTCGACCCCCGCGACGCTCCGGAGCGTGCCGCCTCCCGTGTGACGGCGGAGCGCGCGGCGCTCGCCGACTTCGGTGTGCGGTACCTGGACGGCCTCCGCCAGGTCCTGAAGTGGCGCGAGGAGGACGTGGACCGCCGTACGGCGGTGACGCCCTGGAAGGACGGCGGTGTCTATCTGATCACCGGGGGCGCCGGCGGCCTGGGCACGGTGTGCGCCCGGGACATCGCGGAGCGGACCAGTGGGGCCCGGATCGTGCTCGCCGGCCGGGCGCCCCATGACGCGCGCAGGGAAGCACTGCTGGAACGGCTGCGGGAGCACGGCGCGGAGGCGGTCTACGCGCAGGCCGACATGGCGGTCAGGGACGACGTCGTGAGGCTCGTGCGGGAGACCCGGGAGCGGTACGGCCGGATCGACGGGATCCTGCACGCCGCCGGGCTCACATGCGACGCGTTCGTCGTCAGGAAGGACGCGGACGAGTTCGCCCGGGTGCTGGCGCCCAAGGTCGCCGGACTGGTGCACCTGGACGAGGCCACGCAGGACGCGGACCTCGACTTCCTGGTCGCCTTCTCCTCGGTCGCGGGGGCCCTGGGCAATGTCGGGCAGGCCGACTACGCGGCCGCGAACGCGTTCATGGACGCCTTCGCGGCGCACCGCAACACCCTGATGGCCCGGGGCGAGCGGCGGGGGAGGACCCTGTCGGTCGCCTGGCCCCTGTGGGCCGACGGCGGGATGGGCGTCGACGCGGCGACCGAGCGTTCGCTGCGGGACCGCTTCGGGCTCGTTCCACTGCGGGACGAGGAAGGGCTGCGCGCCCTGTACCTTGCCCTGGAGTCACAGTCCGACCAGGTGATGGTGGTCTCGGGCGACCGCCGGAGGATCGCGCGGACGCTGCTCGCCGGGCTTCTCGTCGACGGTCCGGCGCCCCGGCCCGCACCCTCGCCGGACGCCGCGGCTCAGGACCCGGACGGGAACGGGGCGCCCCCGCTCGCGGAAGGGCTCGACGAGACCACCGCGCAGCAGGCCGTGGCGTACTTCAAGCGGCTCCTCGCATCGGTCATCGACCTGCCCGCCGACAGGATCGACGCCGAGGCACCCCTGGAGGACTACGGCGTCGACTCCGTCATGACGATGGAGATGACCCGCACCCTCGAGGAAGTCTTCGGCCCGCTCCCGAAGACCCTGTTCTTCGAGCACCGGACCATCACCGCGCTGACCCGACACCTCCTGGAGACCCGCCCCCGGGAGGTCGTGCAGCTCCTTCCCCCGGGAGGCGGGGCCCGGCGGATCCCGGCCGTCGCTCCGGGCGCCTCCGAGCGGCCCGTCCCCTGGACGGAGCGGACCCGGCACGTGTCCGCCGCCGCTCCGGCGGGACGCGGCGCCGGACCGGCCCCGGTCACGGCAACCGGCGATACGGCGATCATCGGACTGGCGGGCCGCTACCCCCAGGCGCGCGACGTGCGGGAGTTCTGGCAGAACCTCGCCGCCGGCAAGGACTGCGTCACCGAGATCCCGGGCGACCGCTGGGACCACGGGCGCTTCTTCGACCCGCGCAAGGGGACACCGGGCAGGTCCTACACCAAGTGGGGCGGATTCCTGGACGGCGCCTACGACTTCGACCCGCAGTTCTTCAACATCTCCCCGCGCGAGGCGGAGATCATGGACCCGCAGGAGCGGCTGTTCCTCCAGTGCGTGCACGAGACTCTGGAGGACGCCGGGTACGTCCGGAACACGGGCAAGGACCGTACCGGGAACCTCCTCGACGGCCGCGTGGGTGTCTTCGTCGGGGTGATGTACCAGGAGTACCAGCTCCACGGCGCCCTGGCGCAGGACACCGGCACGGCACCGGTCGTCTCGGGCAGTTCCGCGTCCGTCGCGAACCGGGTGTCCCACGTGTTCGACTTCCACGGCCCCAGCATGAGCGTCGACACGATGTGCTCGTCGTCGCTGATGGCCGTGCATCTGGCCTGCCGGAGCCTGGAGTCGGGCGACTGCGACACGGCGGTCGCCGGCGGGGTGAATCTCTCGCTGCACCCGAACAAGTACCTGCTCCTCAGCCAGGGCCGTCTCGCGTCGAGCGACGGACGCTGCGCCAGCTTCGGCGCCGGAGGCGACGGATACGCGCCGGGGGAGGGCGTGGGCGCGATCCTCCTCAAGCCGCTGGCACGCGCCGTCGCCGACGGCGACCGGATCTACGGAGTCATCAAGGGCACCGCCGCCAACCACCGCGGCAGGACGAGCGGTTACTCGGTGCCGGAACCGGTGGGGCAGGCCGAGGTCATCGGCGAGGCCCTGAGGCGGGCGGGTGTGGACGCCCGGGACGTGAGCTACGTCGACGCCAACAGCGTCGGCACCTCCCTGGGCGACCCGATCGAGATCGCCGGCCTGTGCAAGGCGTTCGGGCCCTACACCGACGACCGGGGGTTCTGCGCGATCGGCTCGGTGAAGAGCAGCATCGGGCACGCCGAGAGCGCGGCCGGCATCGCCGGCATCACCAAGGTCCTGCTCCAGCTCCGGCACGGCCTGCTGGCTCCGTCCCTGCACGCCTCGACGCTCAACCCCCACATCGACTTCGAGCAGACCCCGTTCGTGGTGCAGCGGGAGCTCGCCGACTGGCCGGCCCCCGTGGCGGACGACGGCACGCGTGGCGTGCTGCCGCGCGTCGCGGGTGTGTCCGCATTCGGAGCGGGCGGCTCCAACGTGCACGTCGTGATGGCCGAGTACCTCCCCGACAGCCCGCCCCGGCCCGCACCGGCCGGCGGCGACCCGCGGGCCGTGATACCGCTGTCCGCCCGCACGACCGAGCAGCTGAGGGCTCGGGCCGAGCAGCTGGTGGAGTGGCTGGGCCGCCCCGAACACGCGGACCTCGCCCTCGCGGACATCGCCCACACCCTGCAGGTCGGCCGCGAGGCGAGGGAGGAACGACTGGGTGTCGTCGCCCACTCCGTGTCCGACCTGGTTCACCGGCTCGGCCGGTTCCTGGCCGACGACTTCGCGGGCGGTGAGATCGTCCGGGGTTCGGTCAACGACGCCGCCCGCACACTGACCCTGTTCGCGCCTGACTCCGACCTCGACGTGATGATCGCGGCGTGGGCGGAGAAGGGGAAGTACGACAAGCTCCTCGAACTGTGGGTCAGCGGTGTGCCCGTGAACTGGCGGTCCCTTCACGGCACCGTGGCTCCACGACGGGTCGCGCTGCCGACCTACCCCTTCGCGGCCGAGCGGTACTCCGCCTTCGACGGGCTCCCCGCCGCCGGGCGGACCGGGCCGGGTGGACCCGCGCCGCTGCATCCGCTCGCGCAGGTCAACACGTCCGACTTCACCGAGCAGCGCTTCACCTCCCACTTGACCGGAGACGAGCCCTTCCTCGGCGGACGCGCCGCCCAGCCGGTGCCCGGCGCGGCCTTCCTGGAGATGGCCGTGGCCGCGAGCTGCCTCAGCAGCCGAGCCGTCGTCGACCCCTCGGCGCCCGTCGTGCTGCGCGACATCGTGTTCGCGCAGCCACTCGACCCGGGCGACGGGCACCGCGAGGTGCACATCGGGCTGCGACCGCAGGACGACGGCGACATCCGCTTCCGGATCACGAGCACACCGCCGGGCGGGGACGGCGGCCCCGACGCCGTCGAACACGGCGCGGGCGTCCTCTACTTCGCAGAAGGAGCCGAGGAGACCGTGCTCGACCTGCCCGCCCTGCGCAGGAACTGCGGGACACCGGAACCGGCCACCAGGGACGACGGGCGCCACCGTGCCGTCCGAACCGTTTGGACCGGACACGGGCAGGCCCTCGTCCGGCTGGTGCTGCCGGACCCCGCGCGCGACACGGAGGACGGTCTCGTGCTGCACCCCGGCCTGCTCGACGCCGCGGTGCGGGCATGCTCCGACGCCCTCAGCGGGCCCGGACGGCAGCGGACGTCCGACGGCGGTGACCCCCCGGTCGTCCGCTCCATCGAGGAAGTCCTCGTTCTCGACGCCTGCACGCCCTCGATGTGGGCCTGGGTCCGTCCCTGCGCACAGCGGGCCGGACACGCGCCGGTCCCCGGCTTCGACCTCGACCTGGCCGACGAGCAGGGCCGGGTCCGCGTCCGGATCGGCGGACTCTCGATCGACGGGTCCGGTACCGCCGGGGTGGACGGCGGCACTCCCGCGGCCGGGGTGACGGAGGCCCCCGCCGGACAGCCGCTCCTGCTGAGCGAGCGGTGGCAGGTCCGCCCCGCACCCGGCCGGCCGCACGGACTCCCCGCCGCTCGCCCGACCGTGCTGCTCGCCGGACTGCCCGGACTCGAGCCCCTCCTGCGGGGCGACGCCGCCGATGTGCTCCTCCTGACCAGCGAGGAGAAGACACCGGAGGCCCGGTACACCGCTTACGCCGTGCAGGTTCTGGGACACCTGCGCTCCCTCGCGCGCGAAGCCACCGGCCGGCACCATGTCCAGCTGGTGGTTCCCGGAACGCCCGACGCGACGCTGCTGAGCGGACTCGCGGCCGTCCTCAGGACGGCCGGTCTCGAGAACCCGGCCGTCACCGGCCAGGTCGTCGTGCTGGACCGGACGGACACCCCCGAGCGCGCAGCGCTGCGGGTCCGCGAGAACCTCGGCTGCCCCGAGGAGACGCTCGTACGCTACGTCGAAGGCCGCCGCGAGGTACCGGTCTGGGCCGAGTACCGGGCCCCCGGCGGCCCTGACACACCGCCGTGGAAGGAGAACGGCGTCTATCTCGTCACGGGCGGGGCGGGCGCGCTCGCACATGCGGTCGCGCGGGAGATCGCCGCACAGACGGGGAACGCCACCGTCATCCTCGCCGGCCGCTCCCCGCTGGACCCCGACTCCCTCGAGGTGTCGCGGAAGCCTGCCGCCGTCGGCACGGTGCGCCATGAGCGAGCCGACATCTCCAGCCCCTCCGAGACGGACGCGCTCATCGCGCGG
The DNA here is from genome assembly GCF_003665435.1 of Streptomyces fungicidicus. Taxonomy (NCBI): domain Bacteria; kingdom Bacillati; phylum Actinomycetota; class Actinomycetes; order Kitasatosporales; family Streptomycetaceae; genus Streptomyces; species Streptomyces fungicidicus. Next base: position 94,725 of record NZ_CP023407.1, on the reverse strand, counting down.
ATCCTGGAGCGCCACGGGGCGATCGACGGTGTCATCCACGCTGCCGGGGCCGCCGACGGCGCGCTCATCGCCGACACCTCGGACCGCGGCTTCCGCGACGGCCTGGCCGCGACGGCGGCCGGTGTGGTGAACCTGGACGCCGCGACCCGGTCGCTCCCGCTGGACTTCTTCGTGACGTTCTCCTCCCCCTGTGGGGAGGACGGTGGCGTCGGCCGGGTCGACGGAGCCGCCGCCCACGCCTTCCTGAACGCCTACACGCGGTACCGGCGGGACCTCGTCGCCCAAGGCGAGCGGTTCGGTCACAGCCAGTCCGTTCTGTGGCCACTGGGGGACGAGGGCCCGACGGACCCGGCGGAGACGGGGGACCTCCACCGGATCCTGAGCTCCGGGCACAGCCGGGTGAGGGTTCCGGCTCCTCCCGCCGACCGCCCCCGGGGAAAGACCCCGGGCCCGACGCAGCGGAAGCTGCCCGCCTTCTCCACCGATGGGACGGACTCGTGACGCACTACGACAGTGACCTGCTCGAGGAGAGGGCGAGCGAGTACCTCGAGCGCCTTCTGTCCGAGGTCACCAAGCTCCCCCTCGCCCGCGTCGACGCCCGGGCGGCCTTCGAGAGCTTCGGCCTCGACTCGGTCATGGCGATGGCGATGACGGCGCGGATGGAGGCGGCCCTCGGGGCGCTGCCCACCACCCTCTTCTTCGAGTTCGGCACGCCCCGCGAACTGGCCCGGCACCTGGTCGCCACCCGGCGTTCCGAGGTGGCCGCTCTCCTCGGGGAGAGCACTGCGGACGCGGCCGCCGGCACCCCCGCCGCGGATGCGCCCACCCCCCGTGGCGGTGCCCGTGCCACGGGCCCCCTGCGACGCAAACCCCTGGCGTCGACGAGGTGGTCGGCACGGAAGGCCGAGCCGTCCTCAGCCCCGGCGTCCGGCGCCGGGCCCGCTCAACCCGGGCGGGAGGGGCTGGACATCGCGATCATCGGACTCGCCGGGCGCTACCCCAAGGCCCGCTCCGTGGACGAGTTCTGGGCGAATCTCGCCGCCGGACGCGACTGCGTCACCGACATACCGGCCGACCGGTGGGACCACCGGGCGTACTTCGACCCGGACCCGGACGCGCCCGGCAAGACGTACAGCAGGTGGGGCGGATTCGTGGACGGCGTCGACGAGTTCGACCCGCTGTTCTTCAACATCTCGCCCGCCGAGGCCGAGACGATGGATCCTCAGGAGCGCCTGTTCCTCCAGTGCGTACACGAGACCGTCGAGGACGCCGGATACACCCCGGACCGTCTGAAGGCGCCGGTGGACTCCGGCCGTGCGCCCGCCATCGGCGTCTACGTCGGCGTGATGTACGCGGAATACCAGCTGTACGGAGCCCAGGAGCAGATCCTCGGCAATCCGGTGACCGTGTCCGGGAACATCTCGGCCGTCGCCAACCGCGTCTCGTACTGCTTCGACTTCCACGGCCCGAGCCTGAGCGTCGACACCATGTGCTCCTCTTCGCTGACCGCCGTCCACCTGGCGTGTCAGAGCATCCGGTCCGGTGCCTGCGACATGGCGATCGCCGGCGGGGTCAACGTGTCGGTGCACCCCAACAAGTACCTGCTCCTCGGCCGGAGCCGATTCGTTTCCAGCACGGGCCGGTGCGAAAGCTTCGGTGAGGGGGGCGACGGATACGTACCGGGTGAAGGCGTGGGCGCCGTCCTGCTGAAGCCACTGGAACGGGCGGTCCGGGACGGGGACCACATCCACGGGGTCATCCGGGGCGTCGCCGTCAACCACGGCGGACGGACGAACGGTTACTCCGTGCCCAGCCCCGCCACCCAGGCCCGCGTGATCACCGACGCCTGGCGACAGGCCGGGATCGACCCGGCGACGGTCGGCTACATCGAGGCGCACGGCACCGGAACCGCACTCGGCGACCCCATCGAGGTCGCCGGACTCACCCGTGCCTTCGGCGAGCACGCGCGCGACGGCCGGCGCTGCGCGATCGGATCGGTCAAGAGCAACATCGGCCACGCCGAGAGCGCCGCCGGAATCTCCGGGCTCACCAAGGTGCTGCTCCAGATGCGGCACGGCAAGATCGCCCCCTCGCTCCACTCCACCCGGCTGAACCCCCACATCGACTTCGGCAGCACGCCTTTCACGGTCCCGCAGACACTCGCCGACTGGACACGTCCGCTCGTCACCGTCGACGGAGAGGAGCGCGAGCTCCCGCGGACCGCCGGCATCTCCTCCTTCGGGGCGGGCGGCACCAACGCGCACCTGGTCCTGGAGGAGTACCGGCCGAAGCCGGACGACCTGCCGGACCCCGCCGCCGCCTCGCACGGACCCGTTCCGGTCGTCCTGTCCGCCCGCACCACCGAGCGCCTGCGACAGAAGGCGGCGCAACTCGCGGACTGGATCGAGCGGAAGAACCTCTCGACCGGTGACCTGCCCGCGCTCGCGCACACCCTCCAGGTGGGGCGCGAGGCCATGCGCGAACGGCTCGGCACGGTCGTGACCGCCATGCCGGAACTGGCCACCCGTCTGCGGGAGTTCGCCGACGGCGCCGAGGACGCCGAAGGGTGCGTCCGCGGTAGGGCACGCGCGTCGGCCGACGGCACGGGCGTGGCCGAAGCGCTCACCCGGCGGGACCTCGCGGGACTGCTGGCGCTCTGGGCGCAGGGCGCCACCGTCGACTGGCACTCCCTGCACGGGAGCAGGTGCCCGGCCCGCATCGACCTGCCCTCCTACCCCTTCGCCAGGAACCGCTACTGGATCGACACCACGCGCTCGGCCGCGGCCCGCGCCCGGCACGGGACGGAGGCGCCGCCCACCCCCGCGGTGACCGGTGACGGCCGGAATCCGGCCGCCCTCCTGTTCACCGAGTCCTGGGAGCCGGAGGCACTGCCCGCCGCACGCCGGGCGGATGCGCCGCGCACCCTGGTCTGTCTCTGCCCCGGTCCGGCGGACCGCGCCGGGCTGGCGCGCACCGCACACGGACTCGACCCCGCCGCAGTCCTGCTGTTCGTCACGCGGGGACGGGGATTCACCCGGGTCTCCGACCACTCCTACGAAGCCGACCACCGCAACCCGGACGACCTCGTGCGGGTGCTCGAGGACATCCGGTCGCGGCACGGCGCCGTCGACGCCGTCCTGAACCTGTGGTCCCTGGACGACGCGGCGGAGCCCGGCTCGTACACCGCCACCGTGCACCTGCTGCAGGCGATCGCGGCGTCGGGGCTGCCGGTGGGGCGCGTCCTGCAGGCGGGAGAGTTCCACGACGGCGTCGGGCGGGCGTACGCCGAGTCGTGGCTCGGCTTCGAACGCTCCCTCGACCGGGTGCTTCCCGCCGTACGGTTCGCCGCGATCCTGGAGGAACACCAGGACCTGCCCGGCAGGACGCCCCGCGGCGTCTGGTTCGAACGGCTGTGGGCCGAGTGCTCGGCCGCGACGTCCGGCAGCGCCCTGTACCGCGCCGGTGCCCGTCACGTCAGCCGGGTCCTCCCGAGTCCGGCCCCCTCCGGGAAGCACCTCCTCAGACCCCGCGGCACCTACCTGATCACCGGGGGCACCGGTGGCCTGGGTCTTCTCCTCGCCGAGCACCTGGCCAGGAACTGGTCGGCACGTCTGGTCCTGACCGGCCGTTCGTCCCTCGACTCCCGCAAACGGCGCGACATCGCCCGGATCGAGTCGCTCGGCGGCGAGGTGCTGTACCGGCAGGCCGACGTGTCCGACCGGCAAGCCATGGGAGAAGCGGTGGCCGCGGCGCGCGAGCGTTTCGGCCCGCTCCACGGTGTCGTCCATGCCGCCGGGGTCGCCGAGCGCGGCTCGCTCCTCACCGCTGACCTCGAATCCTTCCGCGACGTGCTCTCCGCCAAGGTGGACGGCACCCGCGTGCTCGACGAGGTACTCGCCGCGGAACCTCTCGACTTCCTCTGCCACTTCTCGTCGACCTCGGCCGTTCTCGGCGACTTCGGCGGCTGCGCCTACTCGGTGGCCAACCGTTTCCAGACGTCCTACGCACGCCATCGCGACGAGCGCGTGCGCCAGGGGGCGTCGTCCGGCGCGACGGTCGCCGTCAACTGGCCCCTGTGGAGCGGCGGCGGCATGGGCTTCGAGGACACGGCGGGCGTCGACCTCTACCTGTCCTCCAGCGGCCTGCGTCTGCTGGAGGAAGCCGAGGGTCTCACGCTCTTCGAACGCCTCCTGGGAGAGGGCGGGACACAGCGGATCGTCATGGCCGGCGATCCGGCACGCGTACGGGACATGTTGGACGCCGGCCCCGCGCCGACGGGGTCACGGCACGAGTTCCGCCCTGCCGTACCCGTCAGCCGCCCGGCGGCAACCACGAACACGGAGGGCGGCGACGACATGGACGCCGAGGCACTGGTGCTCTCGGCCCTCAGCACGGCGATCGTCGACGTGCTGAGGGTGCCCCGCGAGGACATCCACGCCGACGAGAACTTCTCCGAGCTCGGGTTCGACTCCGTCAGCCTGGCAAAGCTGGCCAGGGTCCTTGGGGAAAGCCTCGCGATCGACGTGCTGCCCTCGGTGTTCTTCTCCCACCCCAGCCCGGAGAAGCTGGTCGCTCACCTGATCGCGGAACACGGGGAGACACTGAGCCGGCACCACACGGAGCGGACCAGGGCCTCGGACACCGCCGTGGCGTCCTTCACGGGGCCGGCGTCCTCCGTGGCACCGGAGGCGCAGGTTTCCGTCACCGCGGCCGAGGACCGGACCGCGGCCCCCGCGACGCCGCGGCCGGCGGCGCACGCGGGGCCGGAACCGATCGCCGTCATCGGGATGAGCGGCCGTTTCCCCGCCGCCCGGTCCGTCGACGAGTTCTGGGAGAACCTCCTGCGGGGGAAGGACGCGCTGTCGCCGGTCCCCGCGGACCGGCGGGCCGACTGGGCGGGGCCGGAGGCCTCATGGCTGGAGGCCGTCCGCTGCGGATTCGTCCCGGGCGTCGCGGAGTTCGACGCCGCGTTCTTCGAGATATCGCCGCGCGAGGCGCGCACCATGGACCCGCGCCAGCGGCTGCTGCTCCAGGAGACGTGGCACGCCCTGGAGGACGCGGGCTACGGCGAACGGCGGCTGCGCGCCGGGACGATCGGCATGTTCGTCGGCGCCGAACAGGGCGACTACGCCGGCCTGACCGGGGGAGAAGGCGGCATCACCGCCCAGCACGAGGCCATCATGGCCGCGCGCCTGGCCTACCTCCTCGACTTCTCGGGGCCGGTGCTGGCCGTCAACACGGCCTGTTCCTCGGGCCTGACGGCCGCGCACCAGGCATGCGCGAGCCTGCGCGGCGGCGAATGCGACACCGCCGTGGTCGCCGCCGTCAACCTGGCGACCACCGCGCGCGGCCTCGCCGAGATGGACAAGGCGGGCATGCTCTCCGAGAGCGGAGTCTGCCGGGCCTTCGACAAACGGGCCGACGGCATGGTCCTCGGCGAGGCGGTCCCCGCCCTCGTCCTCAAGCGCCTGTCCCGGGCGGAAGCCGACGGTGACCGCGTCCTGGCGGTCATCCGCGGCAGCGGCATGAACTACGACGGCCGTACCAACGGCATCACCGCTCCGAACGGCGCGGCCCAGGCGCGGCTCTACCGGCAGGTCCACGAGCGGCACGGGATCGACCCCGAGCGCATCGAGCACATCGTGGCGCACGGCACGGGAACACGACTCGGTGACCCCGTCGAGGTGAACGCGCTGAACGAGGCGTACCGGGAACGCACGGACAGGACCGGCTTCTGCGCGCTGACCTCCACCAAGACGCAGGTCGGTCACACCCTGGCCGCCTCCGGTCTGGTCGGTCTGGTCGCACTCGTCCAGTCGGTTCGCCACGGCGTCGTCCCGGCCAGTCTGCACTGCGACCAGGACAGCGACTACATCGCCTGGGAGGACAGCCCCTTCTACGTCAACAAGGTGACCAGGGCCTGGCCGGCCGGCCCCACGGGAACGAGGCTCGGCGCGGTCAGCTCCTTCGGTATGAGCGGGACCAACGTCCACATGGTGGTGGAGAGTTACCCCGATCCCGCCCGCCCGGCCCCGGCAGTCGGGGCCCCGGCGGTGCCGCTGCTCCTGTCCGCCCGGACTCCGGAGGGACTGCGGCGGCGCATCCAGGAGCTCCGGTCCGCCCTCGCGCAGGGGGAGCTCGACGACCAGCGGCTGCGGGACACGGCCTACACGCTCCTCGAGGGCAGACTGCACTTCGCGCACCGCTGCGCACTCGTCGTCAGCGGTGTCGAGGACGTCCTCCCGGCGCTGGCCGCGGCGGGGAGCGGGCAGGATCATCCCCTGGTCGTACGCGGTGAAGCACCCCGCGACCAGGACCGTTCGCTGTCGGACGTACAGGCCCGCGCACTGCTGGACGTGCTCCGGGCACCGGGCGTGCCGGCCGAGCGGTACCGGGAAGCGTGCCACGCCCTGGGCGAGCTCTACTGCCGGGGCGCCGTCCCGGACTGGTCGGTGCTGTTCACGGACGACGCACCACGGATCGTCTCGCTGCCCGGTTATCCTTTCGCCCGCTCGACGCACTGGGCCACCGACGGGCGTGGTACTGCGGCACGGCCGACCGCGCCGGAGCCCGTCCCGGTACCCTCGGCGCCGCCGGCGCGGGAGCCGGCCAAACAGGCCGCCCGGAGCGCCCCTCCCGGAAAGCACCGGATCCGTCTGCAGGACCCGGGCGCGGTGGCAGTCCCGACGGCCACCGCTCCCCTCGGCAAGCCGGGGAACGTCGTACTGATCGACACGAGCGAGGGGGCGGGGCAGCCGGTTCCCCCGGTTCCCTCCCTCGCTCCGGTACCCGCGCCGCCCGCTCCGGCGGCCGTGACCGGTGCCGGGTCGCCCCGGGCCGACGGGCCGGGCCGTTCTTCGCGGGTGTTGCGGGACGAGTTGCGGGCGGGGCTCGCGGCGGTGTTGTTCCTGTCGGTGAGCGAGGTCGATCCGCGGCGCAATTTCGTGGAGTTGGGTCTGGACTCCATCATCGGGGTGGAGTGGGTGAAGTCGATCAACAAGGCGTACGGCACGTCGTTGACGGCAACGCGGTTGTACGACTATCCGTCGGTGATGGAGCTGGCTGCTCATCTGGAGCAGCAGATGCCGGCCGGTGAGGTTCCTTCCCCGACGGTGTCCCCGGAGCCGGCGGCCGCGCCGGTGCCGACACCGACACCGACACCGGTTGTCGCGCCGCGGCCCGACGGCCCTCCGGCTGTGCGTGCGGCTGCTTCGGGCCGTTCTTCGCGGGTGTTGCGGGACGAGTTGCGGGCGGGGCTCGCGGCGGTGTTGTTCCTGTCGGTGAGCGAGGTCGATCCGCGGCGCAATTTCGTGGAGTTGGGTCTGGACTCCATCATCGGGGTGGAGTGGGTGAAGTCGATCAACAAGGCGTACGGCACGTCGTTGACGGCGACGCGGTTGTACGACTATCCGTCGGTAATGGAGCTGGCTGCTCATCTGGAGCAGCAGATGCCGGCCGGTGAGGTTCCTTCCCCGGCGGTGTCCCCGGAGCCGGCGGCCGCGCCGGTGCCGACACCGGCGCCGGTGGCGTTACAGGTCTCGGAACCGCTGCCGGTTCCCGAACCGGAACCGGTTCCCGAACCAGAACCGGAATCCGAACCGGAACCGGAACCCGAGCCGGTGCTGCCGGCATCTGGAGACACCCCGTACGACGTCACGGACACCGCCGTCCGCGAAGACCGCGTGGCCGTCGTCGGAATGTCCGGGCGTTACCCGGACGCGGAGAACCTCCGCCAGTACTGGACCAACCTCCGCGACGGCCGTGACTCCGTGCGGGAAGTGCCCGCCGACCGCTGGGACATGTCCCGCTACTACGACCCCCGCCCCGGCCGGAAGGGCAAGACCTATTGCGACGCGATGGGTTACCTGCAGGACGCGGACTGCTTCGACCCGCTGTTCTTCAACATCTCGCCGGCCGAGGCGGAAGGAATCGACCCGCAGCACCGTCTGTTCCTGCAGGAGGCGTACCGCGCGTTCGAGGACGCGGGCTACGACCCCGGATCGATGAGCAGGACGAAGTGCGGTGTCTACCTGGGCATCAGCGGCAACGAGTACAGCTTTCTCGTGTCCGGCAACGACGACGGCGAAGACACCGTCGCGACCAGCAGCAGCAACGCCATCGCCGCCGCGCGCATCGCCTACTTCCTCAACCTCAAGGGCCCGGCGATCGCCCTCGACACCGCCTGTTCGTCCTCCCTCGTCGCACTGCACCTCGCCCAGCAGGCACTGGCCAGCGGCGAGATCGACGTCGCCCTGGTCGGAGGTGTGTCCCTGTACCTGCTCCCGGGCACCTACGTCAGGATGTCGGGAGCACGGATGCTGTCGGCACGGGGGCGGTGCCGGTCGTTCGACCAGGGAGCCGACGGCTTCGTGCCGGGCGAGGGCGTGGGAGCCGTGGTGCTGAAGCGGCTGAGCGACGCCGAAGCCGATCACGATCACATCCACGGTGTGGTGCTGGCCTCGGGGACGAACCAGGACGGCAAGACCAACGGCATCACCGCCCCCAGCGCCAACAGCCAGATGGAACTGTTCCGTACGGTCTACGACCGGCACGGAATCGACGCGGCGTCCATCGGGTACGTCGAGACGCACGGTACGGGGACGACGCTCGGGGACGCGATCGAGCTGGACGCCCTGAGCACGGTCTACCGTGAGCGGGGAGTGGCCCCGAGGGCGTGCGCGATCGGCTCGGTGAAGAGCAACATCGGGCACACCTCCGCCGCCGCCGGCATCGCCGGCGTGCACAAAGTGCTGCTCGGCCTGCGCCACGGCCTGCTCGTGCCGTCCCTCCACGTCGAGACCCCCAACGAGCTCCTGGAATCCGACGACTGCCCGTTGACCGTCAGCAGGGACCTCCAGTTCTGGGAAGCACGCAACGGCCACGAGCTGAGGCGGGCCGCCGTCAGCTCCTTCGGATTCAGCGGAACGAACGCCCACGTGGTGCTGGAGGAGTATCGCCATGCGTGACACGACCGAACACGCCGGGGCATCGGCTGACGTGATCGTCCTGTCGGCAGTGACGGAACGGCAGTTGGACGCCCGGGCACGCGATCTCCTCGCCTTCGTCGAGGAGCAGCCCCGGCTCGACCTGGCCGACCTGGCCTTCTCGCTCCAGGTCGGGCGGGCGGCGCTGGAATGCCGGCTGGCCTTCACCGCCGGCTCCCTCGACGCGGTGGCCCGGGGGCTGAGGACCCATCTGGGTGAGGACGACAGCGTCGAGGTCTTCCGCGGCCGGGCACCGGAGTCGCCCGGCTGGGAGGAGCAGAGCGACGAGGACCGGGACCTGGTCCGCTCGCTGGTGGCCGCCCGCGCATGGCGCCGCGTCGCGGAGGTCTGGGCCGGCGGACGTGCCGTCGACTGGGCCCTGCTCCACGCCCCGCACAGGCCCTACCGCATCCCCCTTCCCACATACCCCTTCGCCCGGGAGCGGTACTGGGTGACGGCGAGTCCTCCGCCGCCGGCCGGGTCCGTACCGCCTCCGGCCGCCGTGCTCCACCCGCTGCTGCACCGCGGTGCCTCCGCGTCCGGAGGCCGGGGCTACAGCTCCACCTTCACCGGCGAGGAGCCGGTACTGAACGACCACCGGGTGCACGGGGTGCGGACGATGCCCGGCGCCGCGTATCTGGAGATGGCGCTGGCGGCGGCGGCCGACTCCAGGGGAGGGACGGTGGCGGACAGCGCCGGACTCGCCGTCACGGACGTGGTCTGGATCCGGCCGTTCCGCGTCGAGGACCAGCCGCGCGACCTCGACGTGGTGCTCCATCCCGACTCCTCGGACGGGGCCCGCTTCCGGATCTCCGCCGCCGGGGACGGCTCCGGGGCCGCCGTGCTCTGCACGGGCTCGGTGGGGCCGTGCGAGGCGGCACCCGCCTCCGTGGACCTCACGCGACTGCGGGCCGCATGCGGCGAACGGCGGTGGGACGCGGCGGAGATCTACCCCGCGTTCCGGTCCGCCGGGATCACCTACGGCGATTCGTTCCGCGCGGTCGAGCACCTGCTCCTCGGGGAGTCCCAGGTGCTCGCTCGTCTGGCGCTGCCCGAGGCGGCGCTCGTCGACGCGGCCGGCTGCTGTCTGCCCCCGGGCCTGATGGACGCGGCCCTGCAGACCTGCGCGGCGTTCATGACCGGCGATCCGGATGCCGAAGGGGCGGCATTCGTGCCGTACGGGGTGGACCGGGTCGAGGTGCTCGCCGCGCCGGGCGAAGCGCTCTGGGTCTGGGGCCGGCCCGGCGCCCGTGACACGGCGGGCAGCACCACCCGTACCTTCGATCTCGATCTCTGCGACGACGCCGGCCGCGTCCGGGTGCGCGTACGGGGTCTCTCGGTGCGCGCGCTGCACCCGGGAGCGACACCCGGGGGAGCCGCCGCGCACACGGACGGCGAGGTGTTGGCCTCCCCGCGCTGGCAGCGCAGGACACTGCCCCGCGCGTCCGGTCCCGCCGTCGGGCGGCGGGCCGTGGTCTTCGCCGAGGACGGGGCGTTGGGGGGCGGTGCCTCCGCGGACCCGGACTGCGAGGTGGTGACCCTCACCTCCCGGGCCGCCACCCTGGACGCGCGCTACACGGACTACGCGTTACAGGTGTTCGACAGGACCCAGCAGCTGCTGCGTGACGGTACGCAGACCCCTTACGTCCTCCAGATCCTGTTGACCGACCGGCCGGAGTCAGGAGTGCTGACCGGGCTCGGGGCGCTGCTGAGGACCGCGGCCCTGGAGAACCCCCGGATCACCGGCCAGGTCGTCGTCATGGCCGACGGGACACCGGTCGCGGAACGGCTCCGCCTTCTCGCGCGGGAGCGCCGCGGTCCCGTCGACGCCACCGTGAGACTCCGCCCGGACGGGCGTGAGGTGCTCATCTGGGCCGAGGAGTCCCCGGCGCGCTCCGCCGGCTCGCCGTGGCGTTCCGGCGGCGTCTACCTCATCACCGGCGGCCTGGGCGGCCTCGGACGCATCTTCGCGGAGGAGATCACCCGGCAGGTGAAGGACGCCAGGCTCGTCCTCGTCGGCCGTTCCCCGGAGACGGAGCCGTCGCGCCGGATCCTCGAAGGGCTCCGCGCGTCGGGCGCGCAGGTGTCCTACGAACCGGTCGACGTCACCGACCACGGCGCGGTCGCCGCCCTCGTCGACAGGGTCCGGCGCACGGCGGGGACGATCCACGGGATCGTCCACGGTGCCGGGGTGATCGAGGACGACTTCGTCCTGAGGAAGTCGGCACGGGAGTTCCGCGCGGTGCTCGCACCGAAGGTGAGCGGCCTGGTGAGCCTCGACGAGGCGACCGCGGACCTCGATCTGGACTTCTTCGTGGCCTTCTCCTCCGGCGCCGCCGTCACGGGGAACGTCGGCCAGGCCGACTACGCGGCGGCGAACGCGTTCATGGACGCGTTCGCGGAGTACCGCCGGGGTCTCGTGGCCGACGGACACCGCTCCGGCCGCACCCTGTCGATCAACTGGCCGCTGTGGGCCGAGGGCGGCATGGGCGCCGACGCCGGCACCAGGACGGTGCTGCGCGACCGCTTCGGCATCTCACCCCTGGAACGCGACGCGGGCGTCCGGGCATTCACCCGCTGCCTCCACACGAACCACCACCAGGTACTCGTCGCCGCTGGGCACACGGACCGGACAAGGAAGGCGCTGACGATGCAGCAAGCCGGGGAACCCACGGCACCCGTGAACACCGCAACCCCCGCCGCCCCGGTGGCGGGCCGGGACGACGGACTGGCCGAGTGGACCGTCACGTACCTCACCACGCTGCTGTCGGAGGTCCTGAAGGTGCCCGCACGGCGCATCGAGCCGGGCAGCAGCCTGGAGCGCTACGGCATCGACTCGATCCAGGCCCTCAACCTCACCGCCCGGCTGGAGGCGTCCTTCGGGCTCCTGCCCAAGACGCTGTTCTTCGAGTACCGGGACATCAAGGCGCTGAGCCGGTACTTCACCGAGGTCCACGAGGACCGGCTGCGAGAGCTGCGAGGGGCCGTCCCGGCCGCCGAGGTTCCCTCGCCCCCGGCACCGGCGGAGCCGCCCGCCGTGTCCACCGCCACCGCACGGGCGGTGGCGGTGGACACGGCCGGGCCGGCGCACCGCACGGAGGGTCACGGATCCGCGCCGCGCTGCACGGAGATCGCCGTCATCGGAATGAGCGGGCGCTACCCGCAGGCCCCCGACCTGCGGACGTTCTGGCGCAATCTCTGGGAGGGCCGGGACTGCGTCACGGAGATCCCCCGGGATCGATGGGATGCCGGCGCCTACTACGACGCGGACCGTTCGCGGCCGGGGACGACGAACTCCAAGTGGGGCGGCTTCCTCGACGACGTCGACCGGTTCGACCCGCTGTTCTTCAACATGTCGCCGCGCGAGGCCGAGTTCACCGACCCGCAGGAGCGCCTGTTCCTGGAGTGCGTCTACGAGACGCTCCAGGACGCCGGGTACACGCGCCACGACCTCACCGCGCCCTCTCCGGACGGGGCCGGGGGCAACGTCGGGGTGTTCGTGGGCGCGATGTACGACGAGTACCAGCTCTACGGGGCGACCGAGCAGGCGCTCGCCGACGGGAGGGTGGTGCCGGGCAACGCCGCGAACATCGCCAACCGCGTCTCCTACTTCTGCGACTGGCAGGGACCGAGCCTCACCGTCAAGACCATGTGTTCCTCGTCCCTGACGGCCCTCCACCTCGCCTGCCAGAGCCTGCAGACGGGTGACTGCGAGGTCGCCGTCGCCGGTGGTGTCAACCTGTCCCTGCACCCCGCGAAGTACCTCCTGCTGGGACAGGCCGGCTTCGCGTCCAGTACGGGCCGCTGCGAGAGCTTCGGCCAGGGCGGCGACGGCTATGTGCCCGCCGAGGGAGTGGGGGCGGTGATGCTGAAGCCGCTGGACCGGGCCATCGCCGACAACGACCGCATCCACGGGGTCATCAAGGCGACGGCGGTCAACCACGGCGGCCGCACGAACGGCTACACGGTCCCCAACCCGAACGCCCAGGCTGACGTGGTAGCCCGTGCCCTCGACAAGGCAGGGGTCGACGCCCGCACCATCAGCTACGTCGAGGCGCACGGCACGGGAACCTCACTGGGTGACCCGATCGAGATCGCCGGCCTCGCCAAGGCGTTCGCCCGCCACACCGACGACCGAGGGTTCTGCGCGATCGGCTCGGTCAAGAGCAACATCGGACACGCCGAGAGCGCCGCGGGGATCTCCGCCTTCACCAAGGTGCTGCTGCAGCTCGCGCACGGCCGGCTGGCGCCCTCGCTCCACTCGGAGACGCTCAACCCGCACATCGACTTCACGGGCACGCCCTTCCGGGTCCAGCGGGAGCCGGGGGAGTGGCGGCGGCCGGTGATCGACACACCCGACGGGCCCCGGGAGTACCCGCGTCTCGCCGGTATCTCGTCCTTCGGGGCGGGCGGATCGAACGCACACGTCATCGTGGGCGAGTACGTACCGGCCGGGCCCGTGGCGGCCGACGATCCGGCGCAGTGGCCGCTGGGGTCGGTCATCGTGCTCTCGGCGAGAACCGAGGAGCAACTGCGCGAGCAGGCCGGGCGCTTGCTGGACTGGGTGCGCGAGGAGCGGATCGAGGACGCCGACGTGCCCGCCGTCGCGGCCACTCTCCAGGTGGCCCGGGAGCACATGGCCGAGCGGCTGGCGTTCCTGGCCGGCTCGGTGGCCGAGCTGACGGCCCGGCTGGGCGACTACGTCGAGGGCAAGGACGACGCCGGTACCCACCGGGGCCGCGGCAGGCGCTCCCAGGACGTCGTGTCCGTCCTTGCCGAGGACGAGGACATGGCAGGCACCATCGCGGCCTGGGTGGACAAGGGGAAGTTCGGCAAGCTGCTCGAACTGTGGACCAATGGGCTCGACCTGCCGTGGCGCAGTCACTACCCGACCAGCCTGCCGCGCAGGCTCTCCCTGCCGGCTTATCCGTTCGCCCGCAAGCGGTTCTGGGCAGCCGACGGTGCCCGGTCCGCTGCCGTGACGGCAGGCCGCGGCCCGGTCACGGCAGCCGAACCGGCCGAGCCGGCGGTGCCCGCCGACGCGGCGGTCCAGGTGGCGCCCGCCCCGGCCCCCCGGATCGCGGCGAAGCCCCGCGGTATCGGCCTGGCCCCCCTGGACGCCGGGATCGGTTCGGCCCCCGCACGGCCGGCACCGGCGGGCTCGGTCCCGGTACTCCCGGTGCCGGAAGAGCCGTCCCGAGAAGCCGACGCACCAGACGCGACACCGGAGACCGGAACGGAGGACGCCCCCCGCCCCGCCCCGGAGCACGGCCGGCCCGTTCCGGGGCCCGCCGTCCAGGACCGGGAGAGTCTCGTCCGCGAGCTGACGGCGAGCCTCGCCGAGGCCCTGTTCCTGCTCGAGGAAGAGATCGACCCGGACACGAAGTTCACCGACATCGGCCTGGACTCCATCGTCGGCGTCGAGTGGATGAAGGCGATCAACAAGCGGTACGGGCTGGACCTGACGGTGACCCGGCTCTACGACCACCCCACCGTCGTGGAGCTGTCGGCCTATGTCGCCGGGGAACTGGCCAAAGGAGGCGCCCCTCAGGGGCGTCCCTTTCGTGAGGTGACCGAACCCGCTGCCGGGCCGACGGGAGTCACCGTGCCGGAGCCCGCTGCCGGGCCGGCCGAGGTCACCGTGCCGGAGCCGACGAGGGCGGTCGTGCCGGCGCCCTCGGCCGTGCCGGCGTCCTCGGTCGTGCCGGCGACGTTCGCCGAGTCCGTCGCCGAGGAATCGCCGGGAGCGGATTCCCGCACGGCCGGTGCGATCGCCGTGGTGGGCATGTCCGGCAGGTATCCGGGGTCCGCGACCCTCGACGAGTACTGGGAGACCCTGGCGCAGGGCCGTGACTGCGTGGAGGAGGTGCCCGACTCCCGGTGGAGCGTCGTCGACCACTACGACCCGCGCCCCCACCAGGAGGGCAAGGTCACCTGCAAGTGGCTGGGGCGCCTCGACGACATCGAGAGCTTCGACCCGCTGTTCTTCAACATCCCGCCCGCGGAGGCGGAGACGATGGATCCGCAGCAGCGGCTGTTCCTCCAGGAGGCGTACCACGCGTTCGAGGACGCGGGCTACGATCCCCGTTCCCTGAGCGGCCGCAAGTGCGGTGTCTACCTCGGCATCATGAGCAGCGAGTACGGCATGCTCATGCAGCGGCAGGGCGGCGGAACGAGTGCGGCGGCCACGAGCGGCAGCAATGCCATCACGGCCGCGCGCATCGCCTACTTCCTCGATCTCAAGGGTCCGGCCATCGCCCTGGACACGGCGTGCTCGTCCTCTCTGGTGGCCACCCATCTGGCGACGCAGGCCCTGCGCGGCGGCGAGATCGACATGGCCCTCGTCGGGGGCGTCACCCTCTATCTGAGCCTGGACGCCTACCTCGGCATGTCCGGCGCGGGGATGCTGTCGCCGGACGGGCGCTGCAAGGCCTTCGACAACGGTGCGAACGGATTCGTGCCCGGCGAGGGCGTGGGCGCGCTCGTCCTCAAGCGTCTCGCCGACGCCGTCCGCGACGGTGACCACATCCACGGCGTGGTCATCGGCTCGGGTATCAACCAGGACGGGAGGACCAACGGCATCACCGCGCCGAGCGGCGCGAGCCAGATGGAGCTGGAGCGCGACGTCTACCACCGGTACGGCATCGACCCGGCCGGGATCGGCTACGCCGAACTGCACGGCACCGGAACCAAGCTGGGTGACCCGATCGAGCTGGAGGCCCTCGCGACGGTCTACCGGGAACACACGGACAAGACCGGGTACTGCGCCATCGGCTCCGTGAAGAGCAACCTGGGCCACACCTCGGCCGCCGCCGGCATCGCCTCGATCCAGAAGGCCCTGCTGTGCATGCGCAACGAGCAGCTGGTGCCCACGTTGCACTTCGAACGGCCCAACGAGCACTTCGACTTCGAGAACTCCCCGTTCCGCGTGAACACCGAGCTCTCCCCGTGGAAGACCGAGCCGGGTGTCCCGCGGCGCGCGGCGGTCAGCGGCTTCGGCTTCAGCGGTACCAACGCCCACCTGGTGGTGGAGGAACCTCCGCGGGATGCCGCGGAGCGGCCGGCCGGAGGCCCGCAGATCTTCGTGCTGTCGGCCAGGAGCGAGGAACAGCTGAGGACGTCGGCCGCCCGTCTCGCCGGTCACCTGCGCGCCCACCCGTCGCTGGCCCTGGCGGACGTCGCCCACACACTGCAGCAGGGCAGGGAGGCCATGGCGCGGCGGCTGGCCGTCGTGGCCGGCACGCCGGGAGAGCTGCTGGAGAAGCTGACACGGTACGTCGATGACGGAGTCGGGGACGGCGTCTTCACGGGCCTGGCCGGCAAGGACCGGGCGGGCCGCCCCGGGGCCGTGCCACGGGCCGGTGCGGACGGCACGCTGTCGGTGACGGAGGCCGAGCGGCTGGCCGCGGCGTGGACCGGCGGAACGCCCGTCGACTGGGCACTGCTGTCCGGGGCAACGCGGCCCCGCCGGGTCCCGCTGCCCACGTACCCGTTCGCGCGTGAGCGCTGCTGGTTCGGCGACGCCCCGGAGTCCGGACGGCCCGAGGCGTCCCTCCCGGCACCGCACCCCGCCACCGCCGGGGAGGACCACGCGCAGCCCGGCCCCGGCGGCGAGGCCCCGGACGGCACGAACATCCTGCTGGCGCCGGTCTGGGACGCGGTCCCGCGGAGCGCGCCGGGGGACGTGGCGCTGCCGTCCGGCCGGGTCGTCGTGATCGGCGGCACCGCGGAGCAGCGGGAGCGTGTCCGGACCGTCCTTCCCCGTGCCGAACACCTGACGCTGGACCCCGCGGACACGACCGGGACCATCGCCGCGAAGCTCGACGCCGCCGGCGAAGCCCTCGGGCACCTCGTCTGGCTGGCGCCCCGGCGGACGGCCGCCGATGCTGGCGCCGTCACCGCGGACGACGCGCTGGTGGACGCGCAGGAGACCGGTCTGTACGCCTGCTTCCGCACGCTGAAGGCGCTGTTGACGCTGGGATACGGCCGCCGTCCGCTCAACGTCACGGTCGTGACCGAGCGGGCCCTGCGGGTCCGGCGCACGGACGTGGCCGACCCCGCCCACGCCGGACTGCACGGACTCCTCGGCTCGGTGGCGAAGGAGTACCCGGCCTGGACGGTGGGCCTCGCCGACCTCGACCCGGACCGCGACTGGCCGGTGGCGCAGCTGTTCGCACCGCCCGCCGGGGAGAGCGGCAGCGTGTGGGCGTACCGCCGTGCCCGCTGGTACCGCCAGAGCCTCGTGCCCGTGCAAGACACCGCCGGGGAGCGCACCCGGCGCACGGTGTACCGGCAGGGCGGCGTCTACGTCGTGATCGGCGGCGCGGGCGGCATCGGCGAGGCATGGACCGAGCACATGATCCGTACCCACGGGGCACAGGTCGTGTGGATCGGGCGGAGGAAGGAGGACGAGTCGATCCGGGCGAAACTGAGCCGTCTGGGCGAGCTCGGCCCCCGACCGCGCTACGTACGGGCCGACGCCACCGACAGGGCGGCGCTGGAGAGGGCGTACCAGGACGTCAAGCGGACCCATCCGGTCATTCACGGTGTGGTCCACTCGGCGATCGTGCTGCTCGACCGGAGCCTGGAGCGCATGGACGAGCAGCGCTTCCGCGCCGCGGTCACGGCCAAGGTCGACGTGAGCGTCCGACTCGCCCAGGTCTTCCGGGAAGAGCCCCTGGACTTCCTCCTCTTCTTCTCCTCGATGAACTCCTTCCTGAAGTCCTCGGGGCAGTGCAACTACGTGGCGGGATCGGTGTTCGAGGACGCCTACGCCCACCGGCTCGCCGGCGAGCTGGACTTCCCCGTCAAGACCATGAACTGGGGTTACTGGGGCACCGTCGGCGTCGTCGCCGCGCCGGAGTACCGGGAGCGCATGCACAGGGCCGGGGCCGGCTCGATCGAGCCGGCGGACGGCATGGCGGCTCTCGACGTCCTCCTTTCGGGCACGTTCGATCAACTGGGGCTCATCAAGGCCCACGGGGGTAATTCCTGACATGCTGAACGACATCCGGCGCGAAGCCATCACGATGGTGCCCGAAGGCACGCGGGTCCCCCTGCGCCAACTGTGCCGGGAGCAGGCCGGCGCGCCGACCCCCGCAGAGCTCGCGCAGCCCGGTGCCGCCGTCGACGACGACCTGCTGAGCCGCCTGCTGCTGACACAGCTGACGCGCGCGGGGCACCTGTCCGGTGAGGCCGCGCCCCCGGTCCCCGGTGACGGTATGCGTCGCTGGCTGGACGAATCCGTGCGGCGGCTGCGCGGCGCCGGGCTCCTGGACGGCTCGCCCAAGGTGCCGGTGCCGGCGGAGAGCGTGGACGGCTCCGCCGCATGGTCGGCCTGGGAGCAGCACGCCGCCGACGCGCGGGGGGACGCCGACCGGCGCGCGCGGTTCAGGCTGCTCGACGCCACCCTGCGGGCACTGCCGGGCATCCTGCGGGGCGAGGTACTCGCCACCGACGTGATGTTCCCCGGCTCGTCGATGGAACTGGTCGAGCGCATCTACCGGGACAATCCCCTCTCCGACTGCTTCAACGGGATCCTGGCGGACACCGCGGCCGCCGTGGTGCGGGAGATCGTCCGCACCGACCCGGCCGCACGTGTCCGCATCCTCGAGATCGGCGCGGGAACCGGCGGGGGAACCGTCGCCGTCCTCGAACGGCTGGAGCCCCTGGCGGCGCACGTCGAGACGTACTCCTACACGGATCTGTCGAAGTCCTTCCTGATGCACGCGCAGGAGGAGTACGGGCCGCGGTACCCCTACCTGGAATACCGCCTGTTCGACGTCGAGGAACCGCCGGCGGCACAGGGCGTCACCCCCGGTTCCTACGACCTCGTCCTCGCCACCAACGTGCTGCACGCGACGAGGGACATCCGCCGGACACTGCGCAACGCCAAGGGCGCGCTGAAACGGCACGGTGTCCTGCTCGCCAACGAGATCTCCACCCACTCGCTCTTCACCCACCTGACCTTCGGCCTCCTCGACGGCTGGTGGCTCCACGAGGACGACGAACTGCGCATGCCGGGCGGTCCCGGCCTCTCCCCGGAGACCTGGGAGGAGGTGCTCGACGACGAGGGCTACGGATCGGTGTCCTTCCCGGCGTCGCGGCTGCACGAGCTGGGCTACCAAGTGGTCGCCGCGGAGAGCGACGGCCTCGTCCGGCAGGAGGTCCGGAAGACCCAGGAGGCTCCGCAGGTCTCGGCCGCGACGGGGGATCAGGTCGGCGGGAGTTCCGTCCGGCCGGAGGCCCGGGAGACCGCCGCACCGAACGAGGCACCGGAACAGCGGGTCAGGGACGTGATCTTCGAGCAGCTGAGACTGTCGCTGAAGATCGACCGGTCACAGATCGCCGCGGACGACGCCTTCATGGACTACGGCGTCGATTCGATCATAGGCGTGCGGCTCATCCAGGAGATCAACCGTGCGCTCGGCACTGACCTCGCCACGACCGACCTCTTCGATCACGGCTCCGTGACACGGCTGGCCCGGTACATCGTCGACCACGCCCGTCCGGAGGCGCCGGCCGCCCCGCTGCCGACCGGGCGGCCCGGCGCGCCCGAGGAAACGGCGGCGCCTCCGGCCGCGGCCCGGCGGGCCGCCCGGCCGGCAACGAGGCCCGACGCCCGGCGGACCGCCGCGGGCGCCCCGTCCAGGGAGCCCATCGCCGTCATCGGCATGAGCGGCAGGTTCGCCGGCTCGGCCGACGTCGAACAGCTCTGGGAGCACCTCGCACAGGGCCACGACCTCACCGGGCCCGTCTCGCGGTGGGACCTCTCAGGCCACCACCCGGCCGGTGCGCCCGGCTGCGAGCGCGGCAGCTTCATCGACGGCATCGACCGCTTCGACCCGGGCTTCTTCAACATCTCGGGCGTCGAGGCCACCTACATGGACCCGCAGCAACGGCTCTTCCTCGAGGAGTCGTGGAAAGCCCTGGAGGACGCCGGTCACGCGGGCTCCGGCACCCGGGGGCGGCGCGTCGGAGTGTACGTCGGCTGCCAGGAGAGCGGCTACGCACAGCTGTTCGGCCCCGAGGTGCCCCCGCAGTCCATGTGGGGCAACGCGCTTTCGGCGATGCCGGCGCGCATCTCGTACCATCTCGACCTCCAGGGCCCGGCGATCGCGGTCGACACGGCCTGCTCCAGTTCGCTCGTCGCCCTCCACCTCGCCTGCCAGGGCCTGTGGGGCGGTGAGACCGAGATGGCCCTGGCGGGCGGGGTCTCCCTGCAGTGCACCCCGCAGTTCTACGTGCTGGCGGGCCGCGCCGGCATGCTCTCCGCGAGCGGCCGCTGCCACACCTTCGACGACCGGGCCGACGGGTTCGTGCCCGGCGAGGGCGTCGGAGTCCTCGTGCTCAAGCGTCTCGGCGACGCGCTCGCCGACGGCGACCACATCCGGGGCGTCATCAGCGGCTCCGGGATCAACCAGGACGGCGCGTCCAACGGAATCACCGCACCGAGCGCCGCCTCCCAGGAGCGACTGGAAAGCTCGGTCTACGACACCTTCGGGATCCGCCCCGACGCCATCCAGATGGTGGAGGCGCACGGAACGGGCACCAAGCTCGGCGACCCGATCGAGTACCGGGCACTGAAACGGGCCTTCCGCCGGCACACCGACCGCCGGGACTACTGTGCGCTGGGCTCGGTCAAGTCCAACCTGGGCCACACCATCACCGCAGCCGGCGTCGCCGGAGCCATCAAGGTCCTGCTCTCGCTCGAACACCGGACCATCCCGCCGTCGATCCACTTCGAGCAGGCGAACGCGCACATCGACATGGCCGACAGCCCGTTCTACGTCAACACGGAGCTCCGCCCCTGGGCTGCGGGGACCGACGGCACACGACGTGCCGCGGTCAGCTCCTTCGGGGTCAGCGGCACCAACGCCCACATAGTCTTCGAGGAGGCCCCGGGCGCGGTCCACCTCTCCACCGCGTCCACCGCGCACCTCGTCACCCTCTCCGCGGCCACCGCCGGGCAACTCGCCGAGCAGGCCGAGCGCCTGATCGAGCACTGCGAACGGCGCCCCGCCCTGGACCCGGGCGACATCTCCTTCACCCTCCTCCTCGGCCGCAGACACCTCGCGCACCGGCTGGCCTGGGTCGTACGGGACGGCGCGGAACTGGTCGGGACACTGCGCACCTGGCTCGACGGGGGGCGGAGCCCCCGCCTGAGCACCGGCGAGGTCCCCGCCCAGGGGATCGACGAGCGTGCCGCGCTGCGCGACCTCGGCAACGACTGCCTCCGGCAGGCCGCCACCGACCCGGCATCGCGCGCCGAACTGCTGTCGACCGTCGCGGACCTCTACGTCCAGGGCTACGACCTCGACTACGCCGCCCTCTTCGCCACGGACCACCACACCCGCGTACCGCTGCCGACCTACCCGTTCGCCCGTGACCGCTACTGGGTGCCCGAGCAGCGGACGCCCGCCCCGGCCCGCCCCCGCACGTCCGAGCCGCACCCGCTGCTGCACGAGGACGTCTCGGACTTCCAGGCCCGGCGCTACCGCACGCGGTTCACCGGTGAGGAGCACTTCCTCACGGACCACGTGGTCAAGGGACGCAAGGTGCTGCCGGGCGTCGCCTGCCTGGAGATGGCACGGGCCGCCGCCGCCCTGACCCTGGGGACGCCCGCGCCCGGTGGCGGCGCCGACGGCATCGTGCTGCGCAACGTGGTGTGGGCGCGGCCCGTGGCCGTGGACGCCGAGCCCGTCACCCTCGTCACGTCCCTCGCCCCCAAGGGCCCCGACGGGGCCGACTACGAGATCACCGGCACGCCCCCGACGGTGCCGGGTGCCGCCCCGGTGGTGCACAGCCAGGGGCAGGTGGTGCGCAGGCCGGTGGTGCAGGCGACGCTCGACGTCCCGGCCCTGCGTGCCGCGTGCGACCAGGGGGAGCTGACCGCGGCCGCGCTGTACCGGGCCTACGGGGCCATCGGGTTCCGCTACGGCCCCTCGCACCGGGGCCTGGAGCGGCTGCACGTCGGCCGCGGCCAGGTCCTGGCCCGCCTCGTCCTGCCCGGCTCGGTCCGCGCGGCCCGTGACGCGTTCGTCCTGCATCCGAGCCTGCTCGACGCGACCCTGCAGGCGTCACTCGGCATCGGCCTCGCGACCGGGCAGGCCACGGCGCTCGACGTGTCCGGCATGAAGCCCTCCCTCCCGTTCGCCCTGGACGAGCTCGACGTGCTCGGCAGCAGCCAGGAGTCGATGTGGGCCTGGATCCGCTACAGCGCCGGCTCCCGCGCGGGCGGGACGGTCTTCAAGCTCGACATCGACCTCTGCGACGACCAAGGACGGGTCTGCGTCCGGATCCGCGGCATGTCCTACCGCCTCCTGGAGGGCGAGGTCGGCGGGACCGGGTCCGACGCGGTGTCCTGCGTCGGTTTCCTGCCGGTCTGGCGGGAAACCGCACCCGGCACGGGCCCGGACACCGAGCCGCAGGAACGCGCCGTGCTGCTGCCCGACCTGCCCGGCCTCGGCGAACTCCTCGCCCGGCGGGAACCGGCGGCGCGGCTGCTTCCGCTGGCCTCCGCCGGGGCCGGGATCGCGGAGCGGTACACCGAGTACACCCTCCAGACGCTGGAGCACCTGCGCCGCGTGATGGCCGAGGGCGTGGGGGAGGGGCTCCGTGTTCAGCTCGTCGTCCCGGACGAGAGCGGACCCGACACCACCCGCGGCCTGCTCGGGCTGCTCAAGTCGGCGCAGGCCGAGGCGCCGGGGCTGCTGCCGCAGGTCGTGCTCGTCGACCCGGCCGAGACGGCCGAGCAGATGATGTCCCGGCTCGCTGCCGCCCGCCGCCATCCCGACGCCTCCTGCCTGCGATTCCGCGCCGGCCGCGTCGAGGCCCTCGGCTGGCGCGAGGCCGGCACGCCCGCCGAGTCGCGGGTGCCCTGGCGCAGCGGCGGGGTCTACCTCGTGACGGGCGGACTGGGCGGCATCGGCACGCTCGTCGCACGGGACATGGCCGCCGCGGTGCGCGACGTCAGGATCGTCCTGGCGGGCCGCTCACCGCTCGGTCCCGAGCAGGAGTCGGTCCTGGACGCGCTGCGCGACCTGGGAGCCGACGTCCGCTACGTGCGGGCCGACGTCTCACGGGCCGCCGCCGTGCGCTCGCTGGTGGACGGCATCCTGCGGGAACACGGCACCCTGCACGGGATCGTCCACGCGGCCGGGGTGCTCCGTGACGGCCTCGTCCGGGGCAAGACCGCCGAGGAGTGCCGCGAGGTCCTCGCGCCGAAGGTCGCCGGCCTGGTGAACCTGGACGAGGCCAGCAAGGACGTACCGCTGGACTTCCTGGTGTCGTTCTCCGGCGCGGCAGGGGTGCTGGGCAACGCCGGGCAGAGCGACTACGCGGCGGCCAACGCGTTCCTGGACGCGTACACCCACCACCGGCGGCAGCTTGCCGACCGCGGTGAGCGCTCGGGCGCCTCCGTGTCGGTCGACTGGCCGCTGTGGGCCGGGGGCGGGATGCGGGTGGACCCCGGAACCGAGGCGATGATGCGCGAGCGGCTGGGCATGGCGCCCATGCCGACCACCGAGGGCATGGCCGCGCTGTACGCCGCTCTGGGGGCGCCGCACGACCAGGTCCTGGTCGTCGCGGGCGACGCCGACCGGATCAGGCGTACCGTGCTGGGCCCGCCGGCGGCGCCCGGGGAGTCCCGGCCCGTGCCGCCCCGGCGGGGCGTCCCGGTGACGGGCGCGGCTGCCGCCCCGTCCCCGCAGGCGACGGGCGAAGCGGACGTCCGTGCCGCCCTGGTCGCGCGGCTCCGGCAGACGCTGAGCGAGGTGCTCCAGATGCCCGGTCACCGGATCGACCCGGCGGCGCCCTTCGAACGGTTCGGCATCGACTCGGTGCTCGCGCTCTCCCTCACCAACCGGCTGGAGGCCGACTTCGGCTCGCTGTCGAAGACGCTCTTCTTCGAGTACCGCGACATCCAGGAGCTGAGCGCCTACTTCCTCCGGGCGCACGCGGACGCGGTACGGGCTGTCGTCGGCCTCCACGACGACAACGAGCCCGGCCGGTCCGCCCCGCCCGGGGGAGGGGCCCCGGTCACCGCCGTACGGCCTCCGGCGCCGGCCGAGGCACCGGCGGCCACGGCGCAGCCGGTACGGCCGGCGACCCGCGAGGACGCGATCGCCGTGATCGGACTCGCCGGCCGCTACCCCGGCGCACAGGACCTGGACGTGTTCTGGGAGAACCTGGTCGCGGGCCGCGACGGCGTCACCGAGGTGCCCCGGGACCGCTGGGAGCACGGCCCCGCTGACGACTCCGGACGGGACCTGCCCGGCGGCACCCCCGCCCGGTGGGGCGGATTCCTCGACGGCGCGGCCGACTTCGACGCACAGTTCTTCAACGTCTCGCCGCGCGAGGCCGCGATCATGGACCCGCAGACACGCCTGTTCCTGGAGTGCGTCTGGACCCTGCTGGAGAGCTCCGGCTACACCCGGGACCGGCTTCGCGAGGAGCACGGCGGCCGGGTCGGCGTCTACGTCGGCGCGATGTACCAGCACTACCAGTTGTTGTCGTCCGATCTCGTGCACGAGTCCATCACGTCGGTCATGAGCTACAGCGCCATCGCCAACCGGGTCTCGCACTTCTTCGACCTGCAGGGGCCGAGCCTGGCCATCGACACCACCTGTTCCTCGTCGCTCGTCGCGATCCACATGGCCTGCGAGGAACTGCGCCGGGGCGGCGGCGACATGATGATCGCCGGTGGCGTCAATCTCTCCCTGCACCCCAAGAAGTACCTGGGGCTGAGTCTCACCGGCCTCACGGGCAGCGACCCGGGCAGCCGGCCTCTCCTGGACGGCGACGGCTTCATTCCCGCGGAGGGCGTCGGCGCGGTGCTGCTGAAGCCACTTGCCGACGCCGTCCGCGACGGGGACGAGATCCTCGCCGTCGTCCGGTCGAGCGCGACCAACCACAAGGGCCGCACCAGCGGGCCCATGGTGCCCAGCCCGGCGCGGCAGGAGCGGCTGATCACCGAGAACCTGGAGCGGGCGGGCGTCCACCCCCGCACGATCAGCTACGCCGAGGTATCGGCCAACGGGTCCCAGATGGGCGACGCCATCGAATTCGCGGCGCTGCGGGACGCCTTCGGCGAGCGCACCCGGGACGAGCGGTTCTGCGCCCTCGGCACGGTCAAGTCGACGCTGGGCAACATGGAGGCGGCCTCGGGCGTGGCCCAGCTGAGCAAGGTCGTCCTGCAGCTCGCGCATCGCCGGCTCGTCCCCTTCGCCGGTGAGGGCCGGCTCAATCCGGGGGTGGAGCTCGCGGGCACCGCGTTCTACCTGCCGCAGGAGCCGCAGCCGTGGCTCCGGCCCGTCGTGAACCTCGACGGCCAGGAGCGGGAGTACCCGCTGCGGGCGACCATCAACTCCTTCGGGGCGGGCGGCACCAACGCCCATCTGGTCGTGGAGGAGTACCTGCCGGAGCCCGGGGCCCACGACACCGCCGCACCGGCGACCCGGGACACCGGCCCGACACCGCAGATCGTGGTCCTCTCCGCCCGTACCGAGGACCGGCTGAGAGCCGTCGCGAGCCGCCTGCTGGACTTCCTGCCCACGCAGGCCGACCTGTCCCTCGAGGACCTCGCCCACACACTCCGGTGCGGGCGCGAGGCCATGCCCTGCCGGCTGGCGCTGGTGGCGGGCAGCCTCGATGAGGTCGCCGCGGGCCTCGCCCACTACCTCGACGGTCCCGGGGGAACCGCGCCCGTACCGCTGTTCACCGGCAGCGCCGGGCGGGACGACGCGGACCTCGACCTGCTGCTCGGCGGAAGGGCCGGGGAGGCACTGGTGCGCGAGCTGCTGGCCGAGAACCACCTCGAGAAGCTCGCCCTGCTGTGGGCGCGGGGCGGGACGGTGCCCTGGGGGTCGGTACGGCGCGGCGACCGTGTCCCGCGGATCCTCCGGTCGCTGCCCGGCTACCCCTTCGACCGGAAGCGGTACTGGGTGCCCGCACCCCCGGGAGGCGACGCCGCGACCGCGATCGCCGCTCCTGCGGCGGCTCCACCGGCCGGGGCGTCCACGAACCGGATCACGGACATCGTCGCCGGGCTGCTGGGCATGCGGACGGACGAACTCGACCCCGCCACACCGCTGGAGGATCTCGGTTTCAGCTCCCTGCACGCCACGCAGCTGCTCCAGGCGCTGCGGGCCGAGGTCGACCCCACGGCCGATCTCGGCGCGTTGAACGAGTGCCGGTCGACCCGGGACCTGATGCGGCGGTTCGGGCCGGGCCCCGGAGCGGCCGGGACGGCGCCCGCCGCCCCGTTGCGCATCCCGGAGGTCGTTCGGCTCAATGGCGGACGCGAGGGCCGACCGGTCTTCTGGTTCCACGGCGGGCTCGGTGGGGTCGAGGTCTACGCGTCGATCGCCGACAGCGTCGAGCGGCCCTTCCACGGGATCCAGGCCCGCGGCTGGATGACGGACAGCGAGCCGCTGCACGGGATCGAGGCGCTGGCGACGCACTACGCGCGGATCATCCGCACGGTCCAGCCCGAGGGGCCCTACGACCTCGGCGGCTACTCGTTCGGCGGCCTGCTGGCCTACGAGGTGACGCGCCGTCTCCAGGAACAGGGCGCGACGGTCGAGAGCATCGTCATGGTGGACACCTACGACGACAGCGTGCAGGACGTGAGCATGTCGCGTACCGACATGCTGTTGCAGCAGGTCAACGCCCTGCTGTTCGCCGCGTCCAAGCCGGCGCCGCAGGACTTCGCCAGCACGCTGGTGTCCGGCCGCGAGGTCGACTGGGACCAGGACGAGGTCGCCCTGCTCGACCAGATGCTCACCCTCGCCCGCACACGCGGGCTGAAGGGGGACCCGCAGACGTTGCGCGACCGGGTGCTGCGCAATCTCGCGGTTCAGGAGGCCTACGGACTGCTGGACTACGACATCGCACCGCTTCCCCGGCCGGAGTCGGTCGCCTGCTTCTACTTCCGCAACCGCAGCGGCCTGTTCTACGGGGAGATGGAGCCGCTGTTCTCGACGCAGAAGGACGGTGCGGTCCTGGACGACGCCGTCTACTGGGCGGGGTGGGAGCGGCAGTTGCCCCACTTCCACCAGGTCGACGTGGACTCGGCGAACCACTTCGTGATGCTGGGCGATCCGGCGGCGCTCACCACGGTGAGGTCCTTCTGCAAGCTGTTCTACTCCGCCGGGCGGGACAGGCGCGTCCCCGTGGCGAAGGCATGGGTCACCCGCCACCAGAAGGCGCAGGACACGAAGTGAGCGCGGAGGGAGAACGGGACGGGGACGCGGCGGGGCGGCTCGGCTGCGCATCCTTCCGCCGGGACTTCGGCGTCGACTACGCCTATCTGGCGGGGTCGATGTACCGGGGTATCGCGTCGAAGGAACTGGTGGTCGCCATGGGGCGGGCCGGCTTCATGGGCTTCCTGGGTGCCGCCGGCCTGAGCCCCGAGCGGGTGACGGGCGACATCGCCCACATCCGGAGGCATCTGGACCCCGGCCTGCCCTTCGGGGTCAATCTGCTGTGCGACCTCCAGCACCCGGCACGTGAGACGGCCAACGTCGAGATGCTGCTGGCCCAGGGAGTGAGCGTCATCGAGGCGTCGGCGTTCATCAAGGTCACCGAGGCCCTGGTCCTGTTCCATCTGTCGGGGCTGCGGGCCGGGCCGGGAGGCGCGATCGAACGGGGGACGCGGATCGTCGCCAAGGTGTCGCGGCCCGAGGTGGCGCGCGAGTTCATGCGGCCCGCTCCGGTGGACGTCGTCGAACGGCTGGTGGCCGAGGGCCGGGTCACTCGCCGGCAGGCCGCGCTGGCCCGGGGCGTTCCGGTGGCGCAGGACCTCACCGTCGAAGCGGATTCGGGAGGCCACACCGACCGCGGGGTGTCCACCGTGCTGCTGCCGTCGATGCAGAGCCTGCGACGGCGCGCGGCACAGGAGTTCGGGTACGGCGAGAAGATCCGTCTGGGACTCGCCGGCGGGATCGGGACGCCGCAGGCGGTCGCCGCCGCCTTCGCCATGGGAGCCGACTTCGTCATGACCGGCTCCATCAATCAGTGCACGGTCGAGGCCGGGGTCGGCGA
The DNA here is from genome assembly GCF_003665435.1 of Streptomyces fungicidicus. Classification (NCBI taxonomy): domain Bacteria; kingdom Bacillati; phylum Actinomycetota; class Actinomycetes; order Kitasatosporales; family Streptomycetaceae; genus Streptomyces; species Streptomyces fungicidicus. Next base: position 66,697 of record NZ_CP023407.1, on the reverse strand, counting down.
CGCGGTGAAGGACCGCCTTCAGACCATCGACGTCCAGGACACCGACTACTGCCCGGCGGGTGACATGTTCGAGATCGGCGCCCTGGTCCAGGTCCTGAAGAAGGGCGTGCTGTTCCCGGCACGGGCGAACCGGCTGCACGCCCTGTACAAGAGCCATGAATCGTGGGAGGAGATACCGCAGGAGACCCGCAGACAGATCCAGGAGGCCTACTTCAAGAAGAGTGCAGAAGAGGTCTGGCGGGAAACCTGCGAGCACCTGCGGAAGACGGGCCGCGAGTCGGAGATCGAGCGGGCCGAGCGCAACCCGAAGCGGCGCATGGCCCTCATGTTCCGCTGGTACTACGGCTACTCCAGTCGGCTCTCGTTCATGGACGCCGATGTCGACCGGGCAAATGTGCAGATCCACACGGGCCCCGCACTGGGAGCTTTTAATCAATGGGCGCGCGGCACGCCGTGGGAAAACTGGAGAAACCGCCATCCGGACCGGATCGCACGCGAGTTGATGCGTGAGGCTTCCTCGATTCTCTCGGGATACAGGTAGCCGCGGGTGCCGATTTTCTGGCAGGGTGAGAACGCAACAAGATCGCGGCCGTCGCGAACAGCGGAGAAAGACGACGAGAAGGGACTGCCCATGAAGGTCTACGTCTTCCCCGGACAGGGGGCGCAGCAGAAGGGAATGGGTGCTTCCCTTTTCGACGAATTTCCGGATCTGACCCGTGCGGCCGACTCGATCCTGGGCTACTCCATCAAGGAACTCTGCCTCGAGGATCCCGAGGGACTGCTCGACCGGACCCAGTGCACGCAGCCCGCGATGTACGTCGTCAACGCCCTGTCGTACTACAAGAAGATCCGTGAGACCGGTATGGTTCCGGACGTCGTCGCCGGTCACAGCCTCGGCGAGTACAACGCGCTGCTGGCGGCCGAGGTGTTCGACTTCGAGACGGGCCTGCGGCTGGTGCGTAAGCGCGGAGAGCTGATGGGCCGGGCTTCGGGCGGCGGTATGGCAGCCGTGCTGAACGCGTCGGAGCGGGAGATCCGCACCATCCTCGCCGAGAACGGACTCGACTCCGTCGATCTGGCGAACTTCAACACGCCCTCTCAGATCGTGATTTCCGGCCGGGCCGAGGACATCGACGCCGCGAAGCCGCTGTTCCAGACCGGAAAGCACTTGTTCATGCCCCTGCGGACGAGCGGGGCCTTCCATTCCCGGTACATGGAGCCGGCGCGTGCGGAGTTCGAGGAGTTCCTGACAGGGATGAACCTGTCCGGGCCGTGTATTCCGGTGATTTCCAATGTGACGGCGAGAGCGTATGAGGATCACCTCGTCAAGGAGAGCCTGACGCGGCAGATGGTGAGCGCCGTGCGGTGGTCCGACTCGATGGAGCACCTTCTCGAGCAGCCGGGGGTGGAGTTCGAGGAAATTGGCCACGGAAACGTGCTGACGAAATTGCTGGCGAAGATACGTCGCGAAATCAAGAACACGGATAAACCGCTGCCCGAGGTTTCGAAGAAGCCGGAGAACGCCGGAGAGATGGTGCGGAAGTGGAATGAACGGTATGCGGTAGGTGCTCGTTTCCGTTCCACCACCGGAAACTACGGGGAGCTGGAGACCGCTACGGCGGCGACCGTCCTCTTCGGGCATCGGGCGGCCGTCTACATGAACGGATACCGCGGGTACTTCGACCTCCGGGAACTGGAGCCGGTCGCGGCCGCGCAGTGAATCGGAATGAAACCGGACGGGAATCCCCAGGGAGAGAAGTCATGACGACAGTTGGAATCGAAGCACTGAACGTCTTCGCCGGCTCCTGCTACCTCGACGTGGAGAAGCTGGCGATCCACCGCGGGCTCGACACCGCGAGGTTCGACAACCTCCTCATGAAGGAGAAGACCGTCGCGCTGCCTTACGAGGATCCCGTGACGTTCGGCGTCAACGCGGCCAAGCCCCTCATCGACGCCCTGTCGCCCGAGGAGCGGGACTCCATCGAACTGGTCATCACCGCGACCGAGTCGGCGTTCGACTTCGGCAAGTCCATGAGCACGTACTTCCACGACCTCCTGGGGCTGAACCGGAACTGCCGCCTCTTCGAGATCAAGAACGCCTGCTACTCGGGCGTCGCAGCGCTGCAGACGGCGGCGAACTTCATCCTGTCGGGCACCTCACCGGGTGCGAAAGCCCTGGTCATCGCCACCGACATCACCCGCTTCATGGTCGCGGAGAGCGGTGACGCGCTCTCCGAGGACTGGTCCTTCGCCGAACCGAGCGGCGGCGCCGGCGCCGTGGCGATGATCGTCAGCGACACCCCGCACATCTTCCGGATAGACGTCGGCGCGAGTGGCTACTACGGCTACGAGGTGATGGACACCTGCCGTCCCCTGCCCGACAGCGAAGCGGGCAACGCGGACCTCTCGCTGCTCTCGTACCTGGACTGCTGCGAGAAATCCTTCCTCGAATACCAGCGACGGGTCGGCGACGTGGACTTCGTCTCCACCTTCGGCTATCTCGCCTTCCACACGCCCTTCGGCGGCATGATCAAGGGCGCCCACCGCAACCTGATGCGCAAGGTCGCCAAGGCGCGCCCGGCGGTCATCGAGGAGGACTTCCAGCGGCGCATGCACCCGGGCCTGACGTACTGCCAGCGCGTCGGGAACATCATGGGCGCGACCACCATGCTCTCGCTGGCCAGCACCATCGACAACGCGGATCTCACCGGCCCCCAGCGCATCGGCGTCTTCTCCTACGGCTCCGGCTGCTGCTCCGAGTTCTTCAGCGGCGTGGCCCGCCAGGAGAGCCAGGACCGCACACGCGCTCTCGAGATGGAGAAGCACCTCGACGCCCGGTACGAGCTGACGATGCCGGAGTACGACTCACTGCTCCAGGCCAATCACGCGGTGAAATTCGGCACCCGGAACGCGCTGTTGAGCACCGACATCGTTCCGCAGGCCCGGACCGGGAACGGCCGGGAACTCCTCTTCCTCAAGCGGATCGATGAGTTCCACCGGGAGTACGAGTGGGTGTCCTGAACAAGGCCGGATACGAGACCGTCAAGGTCCGCTTCGACAACGGGATCTGTCACCTCCAACTGCACCGGCCCGAAGCGGGCAACACCATCAGCACCCGTCTGGTCCAGGAGTGCGCGGAGGTGGTGCGCTTCGCCGAGGAACACGCCACCGTCCTGGTTCTGGAAGGGCTGCCCGAGGTGTTCTGCTGGGGCGCCGACTTCGGGGAGCTCGCCGCAGGGGGCGGCGAGGCCGACAACGGGGAATCGCCGGCGGCGGCCCTGTACGACCTGTGGCTCTCCCTGGCCTTCGGCTCGTTCGTCTCCGTGGCGCACGTGCGCGGCAAGGCCAACGCCGGGGGAGTGGGATTCGTGGCGGCGTGCGACATCGTGGTGTGCGCGGAAACGGTGACGTTCAGCCTGTCCGAGCTCCTTTTCGGGCTGATGCCGGCCTGCGTCCTGCCCTTCCTGACCAGGAAGGTAGGCCCTGCCAGGTCCAACTACCTCACTCTGATGACCCAACCGTTCACCGCCCGGCAGGCGGCCACCTGGGGACTCGTCGACGTCAGCGCGGACGACAGCGGCAACCCGCTGCGCCGGCACCTCCTGCGGCTGCGCTACCTGCCCAAGACGGGAGTGACCCGCTACAAGAAGTACCTCCGCGACCTCGACGACATCCTGCTCCCCTCCCGGGACAAAGCCGTCGCGGCCAACAAGGAGGTCTTCTCCGACGCGGAGAACCTGCGCAAGATCGAACGCTACGTGAAGACAGGGCAGTTCCCCTGGGAAGGAGAGTAGGAATGCACGGCCCACCCGTCGACTACCGGGAGATCGCCCCCTCCGTCGTCCAGATCACGATGCAGGACCAGGAGCACAAGAACACCTTCTCCGATCAGCTCATCACGGGCCTGCAGGACGCCTTCGCGAAGGTCGCGGCCGACGAACGGTGCAAGGCCGTCGTCCTCACCGGCTACGGCAACTACTTCGCGAGCGGCGGCACCAAGGAGAGCCTGCTGCTGATCCAGGAGCGGCGCATCAGTTTCACCGACGCCGACATCTACGGTCTCGCGCTGGACTGTCCCGTACCCGTCATCGCCGCGATGCAGGGCCACGGCATCGGGGGCGGCTTCGCCATGGGAATGTTCGCCGACTTCGTCATCCTCAGCCAGGAGAGCATCTACACGACGAACTTCATGAAGTACGGGTTCACTCCCGGCATGGGGGCGACCCTGATCCTGCCCAGGAAACTCGGCATGAGCCTGGCCGGGGAGATGCTGCTCTCGGCGAAGACCTACTACGGTCACGAGCTGAAGGAACGCGGCGTCCCCTTCCCGGTCCTGCCGCGCGCCGACGTGCTGCACCACGCCCTCGAACTGGCCGGCACCCTGGCCGAGAAGCCCAGGATCTCCCTGGTCACGCTCAAGAGCCATCTGGTGTCCGAACTCCGCGCAGAGCTCCCGCGCTACATCGAGCGCGAGGTGGCCATGCACGAGAAGACCTTCCACCAGCCCGAGGTCCGGGCACTCATCACGTCCCACTACACAGGAGGCTGACCACATGCCGGACACGCGCGTCTTCGACCTGATCGTGGAGCACACCCGCGAGGTGATCCCCGAACTCGAAGGACACCGATTCGCCCCCTCCGACTCGCTGCGCGACCTGGGGGCCAACTCCATCGACCGTGCGGAGATCATCGTCATGACGCTGGAGTCGCTGTCGATGAGCATCCCCCTCGTCGAACTGGCGGACGCGAAGAACATGGGCGAGCTGGCGGATCTCATCCATGACAAGTCTGCGGTCTGACGGCCGCGACGTCGTCGTCACCGGCCTGGGCGTCACCACAGCGGTGGGCCAGGGCAAGGACGCCTTCGTCGCGGCGCTTCTCGAGGGCCGGCACGCCTTCGGGCCCATGCAGCGTCCGGGACGGCTGCCCCCGGCGCCTTCCACGGACGCGACCGCGGTCTTCCTGGGCGCCGAGATGGGGGAGCCGAGCCTGCCCGGGAGCATCACCGCGCGCAGCGTGCGCACGGCGTCGCTCTCGGCCAGGGCGGCCCTGTCCACGCTCCACGAGGCATGGCACGACGCCGGACTGGACGAGGCCGACCCGTCCCGCATCGGCCTCGTGGTCGGCGGGTCCAACGTCCAGCAACGCGAGCTGACCCTCCTGCACGCCCGCCATGCGGACCGTCCCGAGTTCCTGCGCCCGACGTACGGCATGGGCTTCATGGACTCCGACCTGTGCGGGTTCTGCACCGAGCAGTTCCCGATCCGGGGCTTCGCGCACACGCTCGGTGGCGCTTCGGCCAGTGGTCTGCTCGCGGTGCTGGGGGCCGTGCGGGCGGTGCAGTCCGGCGAGGTCGACGTCTGCATCGCCCTGGGCGCGCTCATGGACCTGTCGTACTGGGAATGCCTGGCGTTCCGGGCCATGGGTGCCATGGGCTCCGCGCGCTGGGCCGACGACCCGGCCGCGGCGTGCCGCCCCTTCGACCGGGGCCACGACGGCTTCGTCTTCGGCGAGGCGTGCGCCGCGGTCGTCGTCGAGCGGGCGGACCGGTGCCGGCGTCCGACGCCGTACGCGCGGTTCCGCGGCGGTGGCAGGGCGCTTGACGGCACCCGCAATCCCCACCCCTCCGTGGAGGGAGAGGTGGCCGTGGTCCAGGCGGCCCTGCGGGAAGCCGGCCTGGCCGCGTCAGCCGTCGACTACGTCAACCCGCACGGCACCGGATCGCCCACCGGGGACGCGGTCGAACTACAGGCACTCGCGCGCTGCGGACTTGCCCACGCCCGTATCAACGCGACCAAGTCGATCACCGGACACGGGCTCACCGCCGCGGGGGCGGTGGAGATCGTGGCGACGCTCCTGCAGATGAGGGAGGGGAAGCTGCATCCCACCCGCAACCTGGTCGATCCGCTGGACGAGACGTTCCCCTGGGTGCGCGAGAAGGCGGAGGACTGCGAGGTGCGCACGGCTGTGAGCCTCAGCATGGGCTTCGGCGGGGTCAGCGCGGCGATCTGCCTAGAGAAATGCTGACCGCCACGGCATCGCGGGCCCACGACCGGGACGCGCGAGAGGAGCGGCGATGACGAAGGCGACCGTGTTCATGTACTCGGGGCAGGGCTCCCAGTACTTCCACATGACCCGCGAACTCTATGAACGGCACCCGCGCTACCGGCTCTGGCTGGATCACTGCGACGACATCGCCCTGCCCGTTCTCGGCAAGTCGGTGGTCGAGACGATCTTCGACGAGGGCCGCGCGAAGAGCGATCCGTTCGACTCGCTGGCGGACTCCAACGCCGCTCTGCTCTGCGTGGAGTACAGCCTCACACGGGTGGTGCAGGAAATGGGGTACCGGCCCGACGTCCTCGTGGGCTACAGCCTGGGTGAGATCACCGCGGCCGTCGTCGCGGAGGTGCTGCCGCTGGAACTCGGGATCTCCTTCGCCGTCGAGTTCGCCCGGACGCTGGTGGACCGGACCCCGCCGTCCGCGATGCTGGCGGTCCTCGCCACGGAGGAACTCCTGCACGGCCACGCCGGGTTGTTCACCGACTGCCGGGTCACGGGACGCAACTTCGACGGCAACGTCGTGGTCAGCGGCCGGGTCGGGGCGGTGGAACGGCTCGAACGCTCCCTGGAGGAGCAGGGGATCGTCTGCCAGCGGCTCCCGGTCAACCGCGGCGTGCACACCGAACTCATCGACCCGGTCGGGGAACAGGTCCGCGGCATCCTCAAGGCCGTGACGTTCGCTCCGCCGAGGATTCCCATCGTCTCGTCCGCCTCGACGGGCCAGGTCGCCGAGGTGACGGCCGACGGCATATGGGCCGCCATGAGGAGTCCAGTGGAGTTCGCGCGGACCATCGGGAAGATGTCCGCCGCCGGCGACGCGACCTTCATCGACCTCGGCCCCAGCGCGACACTCGCGACGTTCGTGAAGTACATCCTGCCGCCGGGCAGCGGCTCCGTGCAGGTGCCCACGGTCAATCGTTTCGGACAGGACCTGAAAGCGCTCCGGGAGTTCCAGGAGCAGACGGCCGCACTGCGCGGCTGAGGACGATCAAGGAATCCGGAAAGGACATGCGGTCATGTCGACATCGAGCGGAATCAGAACCTACCGGGACGCCACCGCGATCATCACGGGCGCCGCGTCGGGGATCGGGCGCGCCCTGGCCGAGGAACTCGTGGCCCGGGGCTGTGAGGTGGTGCTGGCGGACCTCCAGATCGAGCAGGCCGAGGAGGTGGCCGCCGCTCTGCGGAAGACGGGCGGGAAGGCGACCGCCGCATGGCTGGACGTCACCGACCACGCGAAGTTCGAACAACTCGTCAAGGAAACCGTCGCGCGGACCGGACGTCTGGACTACTTGTTCAACAACGCCGGTATCACCCACGGCATGGGTGCGGGTGCCCGGCACTACCGCGTCGAGGACTGGCGGCGCATGATCGACGTCAACGTCGGCGGTGTCGTCAACGGCGTTCAGGCCGCGTACAACCTGATGATCGACCAGGGTTTCGGCCACATCGTGAACACCGCGTCCCTGGCGGGCCTGGTCCCCAGTGCGGGGACGACCTCCTACGTCACCACCAAGCACGCCGTGGTGGGCCTCTCGCACAATCTGCGCATCGAGGCGGCCCAGCTCGGGGTGCGTGTGAGCGTGCTGTGCCCGGGCGTCATACGGACCCCCCTCATCGAGGGCGGTGTGTACGGCCGCAGCGTGGAGGGCGTGACCCGTGAGATGACACGGGACATGTGGGAGGAGCAGAAGCCGATCTCACCGAAGGAATTCGTCACGAAGTCGCTCGACGCGGTCGCCCGGAACAAGGGAATCATCGTCGTTCCCGCCGTCTGGAAGCTGTTCTGGTGGCTCTTCAGGCTGTCGCCGTCGCTCTGCGTGAGCATCGCGACCAAGAAGTTCCGGGACCTCGGGAGGAGCGGGACGGCCGGCGGCTGAGACCGGAGCCCGCCGTACACCGCACCCCAGACCTCCGCCGAGCCCCACGAACAGGGAGAGCCGAAATGATCAGCGTGTCCACGAGCGTTTCCGCGGCGGCCGGGCCCCCGTCCGCGGCCTCGGACTGCTTCTACTCGACGGCATGGGTCGAGGCCGACGCGCCCTCCGGGGTGCCGCTGCCGGGTCCCCACCTGCTGCTGTCCTCCTCGGACGTCGACATCGACCTGCCCGACGGGTGGGTCAACCGCGTGGTGCGCGCCTCGGACGCGCTCGGCGACGTGCTTCTCGAGGGGGCCTGGGGCTGCGTCGCGCTGCTGAGCGACGGGCGAGAGGCCGATGTGGCGGCGGGCCTGCGCCTGCTGCAGGCCTGCTCGCAGGGACCGACCCCGCGCAGGATCGTGTTCCTGCCGACGCCGGACGCGGCCGACGACGCGGGATTGTGGGGGCTCGGCCGGACCGCCCGGCTGGAGCGGCCCGACCTGTCGCTCCACTGCGTCGAGGCGTCGAGGAAGCAGCTCCCCCGAGCGCTGACCCTGAGCCGGAGCGAGCGTCTGGAGGAGGACTACCGGTTCACCGCGGCCGGTGTCCTCCAGGTGCCGCGCCTGCGGCGGCACCCCCTCGGCGACGAGCGCTTCGCCGCCCGTCCCGACGCGACATACGTGGTGAGCGGGGGGTCAGGGGCTCTGGGGCTGGTGGCGGCCGGGTTACTGGTGGACCGGGGTGCACGGCACGTGGTGCTGCTGTCCCGGTCGCCGCGCGCCGAGCCGGCCGAGCCGCCCGAGGTCGCGACCCTGCGCCGATCGGCGCGCGTCGAGTTGCTGGCGTGTGATGTGAGCGATCCGCGCAGTGTTCGTCTGGCGCGGGACGCCATGGCGAAGGCCGGTATGCCGGCGGTGGCGGGGGTGATTCACGCCGCGGGAATCCTCGCCGACGGCGTGCTGGCGAACCAGTCGGAGCAGAAGCTCAGGCAGGCCTACGCGGCCAGGGTCGAGGGCGCGAAGAATCTCCGGAGCGTGTTCACGCCGCCGGACTTCCTGGTGCTGTTCTCCTCGGCCTCCTCGGTCTTCGGGGCCGTCGCCCAGGCGAGCTGTGCCGCGGCGAACACCACGCTGGACGCGTTGGCCGAGTCGTGGTCCTCACGAGGTGAGCCGGTGCTCTCGATCCAGTGGGGGGTGTGGTCCGACGCCGGCATCGCCACGCGTCACGGAGCGGTCGAGCGTGCGAGGACCGCGGGGTTCGGAGTGATCGGCGACGCTCTCGGGCGCGCGGCGCTGGACCGGCTGCTCGCCGGGCCCGAGCGGGGATCGGTCTGCGTCTCCCCAGTGGACTGGGACACGCTCTCGCCGAGGAACAGGTTCGTGTCACGCTTCACCGCCCGGAGGGCGGCCGACGCGCCCGCACCGGCGCGGACGAACGTGGAGCAGGTCGTCCGCACGGCGGCCCGGGAGGTCGTGGGAAGACCCGTCGAGGACAGCGCCACACTCTCGGAATCCGGTCTGGACTCGTTGGGCGGCGTCCTGCTGCGGAACAGGATCGCCTCCGATCTCGACGTCGTACTGCCGACGGCATTCGCCGTCGAGTCGGCAGACGTCCGCTCCCTGGTCGGGTACGTCTTCGAGCAGATGCGGAAGCAGTCGAGCGACCGTGCCCAGGTGCGGCGGGAGCCCGTGCGGCACCAGGCCGTGCACCGTACTCCCGGTGCCGGGCGAAAGCCCCCGTCGCCGCGTCTCCCGGTCCTTGTCATAGGGGCGGGTCTGGGTGGCATCGGCTTCGCGCGGCGACTTGAGAAGATGGGTGTCGCGGTCATGGTGCTGGAGAAGAGCGACCGCGCCGGCGGCGTGTGGAGCTCACTGGCCAACACCGATTCCAAAGTCCAGATCGACTCGCCGGCATACAGTTTCGACAGCGCGTTGCCCACGGCGCACGGCGACCACCGGTGGCGGTCGGTGTTCCCGGACAGGGGAGAAGTCCTGCGGCAGGCGAATGCCGTCGCGTCCGAGCTCAAGGAGCCGATTCGCTTCAACTGCGAAGTGGTCTCCGTCCGGAAGGTCCGGGAGCGGGAGTACGAGGCCGTGTACGTCCAGGGAGGCGTCACCAAGTCCGTCCGCGTCGGTGGTGTGGCGGCCCTCACGGGCGGGCTCCACCGGCCCGTGACGCACCACTTTCGCGATGAGCACCTCTTCACGGGCCACATCGGACTCGGGGTGGCCGACGACACGCCACCGGAGAAGTTCACCGACGCGTCGGTCGTGATCGTCGGACACGGCGCCTTCGCCCTGGAGAACATGCGAACGGCCCTGGAGAACGGTGCGCGTCATGTCACGATCGTCTGCCGGCGACGGAACCTGGTCGTGTCCACCCTCTGCAACTGGGTGATCAATTCGAGTGAGGGAGCGACACCGCTCAACGACGTCGTCGACATCATGCGGCCGTTCTACGCGCTCTGCGGCGTCGACATAGAGTCCCTCCCCTCTCTCTCCCGGGACGCGGACGGAAGCTTCGTCCTGGACCAGTCGACGGTTCCTGCCGCCTCGGACCTCTACTTCCTGGCACAGGCGCTCGGAAGGGTGACCGTCCTGGAAAGTGAGATCGATCATGTGACGGCCCGTTCGGTCGTCACCGCGAGCGGAAGGGAGGTGAAGGCCGACGTACTGGTCACCTGCCTGGGATCGACCACGGATCGGAGCGTCCTGGCGGGGATCTTCGGTGAGCACAGCAGGGTGGAAGGACTGTGGATCGACGGCGACCCCAATCTGTTCGCCTACAACGACAGCGCGCAGATCCCCCGAAAGGCCAAATCCCTGCTCTGCTCGAGCTACGTGTTCTTCCTGCAGGCATTCGCCGAAGCGTATCTGCGCTTTCGCGACAACCCCGCCGAACTGGAGGAACTGTTCGCGAGAATCACCGTGGGGAGTCCCGAGAAGTCGTCCACCGAACGGCTGCTCGTGGAGTTGTGGGACTACATCGAGCGTGCGAAGAAGAACGTCGCGTCGAGGACCGCGGAACTCTGCCCGTTCGACCGCTTCCAAAGAGAGCGGGAAGCCGAGTGGAAGGCGTACTCCACGTTGCTCGGCGAGGCGGTGGAAGAGGGCGGTGGCCTCTGGCACATGATGTCCCCCACGATCTCACTGCTCCACCGGCGGGACCCCGCGTCTCCCGTGGAGCGACGTGTCAGGCGCGACGGCTTCGGCCCGGTGAGCATCTACGTGCCGCGCCGCCACAGGGTGCTCTTCCTGCCGGGCCGGGGGACCGACGGCCGCCTCGCACGGGCCATGCTGAAGAAGGCCGGCTGGACGAGACGCGAAGACCTCGAGTTCGTCATCGCCGACGCGCCCTACGCCATGCCGGCGTTCACCGGTGCCGAGCAACTCGAACTCCGGGGCCTGGACTCCCTGGTCGAGGAGGGCCTCTACGACGTCACGGGAACCTATCGGGGGTGGCAAGCGGGTTTCCCTGAGCTGTGGAACCGATATCGCAGCACGCCCGCCGAGATGGGGGACGACGACCCCGTGGCGGCCCTGGACTCGTCCCTCCGGTACCTCAGATCGGTCGCGGAGGACCACGGCCCCTTCGCCGGTGTCGCCGGGTTCGGTGAAGGCGCCGCGATGGCTTCCGCGGCACTCCACCGCCAGGCCCGGGGGAGTGACGTGGGCCTGGGTGACGTACGGTTCTTCATCGCGATGTCGGCCTGGCGGTCACCCGCCCATGAGCGGGCCGGTGTCTTCGAGAAGGCCCAGCCGATCGACGTACCCGTGCTGCAGACCCTGGGCGAGAGGGAAGCGGAGGTGTTCCAGGCCGCGGCTCCTGTCTTCGGCGGCGACTTCCGCAGGGTCATCGAGCACAGGCACCTGGGAAAGCACGCCTACCCGTCCCTGACACGCAGTCTCGACCAGGAGCTCAACCGCCTGCTGCACGCCGCGTTCACCGCTCCGGCGGCCACTCGCGACACCCGGGCCTGAGTACGGCTTGTCGCCAGGGCCCGACCGCAAAGGCTCGGGCCCCTTCGGCGCCTCGGCATGGTTCGCGCCGTGCTCACGGGCGAGTGCCGTGCCGGTGGGCCGTCCGTCGGCGTGGCTGCCCCGCGACAAGCTCCGGCTGTCGACGCGCACCGGGAAGGCAGCGCCTCATGCGGGACCTGGCGGACGTCCGCTCCGTCATCGAGCCCCCCGCGGCCCACCGCGTCGCGCTCCACCGCACCGAACAGGACCTGCACGCACTGCAGACCGCCCTGGCCGCGAAGGCACGCGCCCACACGCACTCATCTGCGGACGCCGCCGAGGCCGACGCGTCGTTCCACCGCACTCCCTTCAACACGACCGGCAACGACATGCTGGCACGCATGGACCTGCTGCTCGAACCGGGACTGCGCGTACGTGACCGCGTCGTGCACGCCCATGAACAGATCGACGACCCGGTCCCCAGCCACCGGGCCGTCCTGGACGCCGTCCGGGACCAGGACCCCGCCCGTGCCGAAATCGCCATGCTCGACCTGCTGGCCAAAGCGGTCCACGACCTCGATCAGGTGACGCGCGCTCCGGACTCCGCCCGGCGACCCTGACCACCGGGCCCCGTGACCGGCCGGTCACGGCAGCGCTTCGCGCGACAAGCGCCTCGCGGGGCCCGAAGCCCGCCCCGAGCGGCCGGGGAAGGCTGCTCGTTCAGCGGGAGGCGGGCTGGTGTTCGGTGATCCAGCGGGCGGCGAGAAGCCCGGAGACGGCGGTCAGGACCGCTGCGGCGATCACGGTGGCGCTCAGGCCCAGAGCGTCGGCGAGGACGCCGGCGACGAGGGCGCCGGCGGCGTAGCCGATGTCGCGCCAGAAGCGGTAGGTGCCGAGGGCGTTGGCGCGCCATGCGGGGTGTGCGTGGTCGGAGATGGACGCGATGAGGGCCGGGTAGACCATGGCGGTGCCCACGCCGAGAAGGACCGCGGACAAGATGCCCGCGAGCAGGGGCCGGTCGAGCAGGGCGAGGGCGAGAACGAAGCCGGCTGCCTGGACGAGCATGCCGTGGACGATGAGGGGCTTGCGGCCGACGCGGTCGGCGAGGTGGCCGGTGGAGATCTGCCCCAGTCCCCACAGGATGGGGTAGAGGCCCTTGATCAGGCCGACGGCGGCGAGGCCGAGTCCGTGGTCGGTGAAGAGCAGAGGGAAGACGCCCCAGGTGAGTCCGTCGTTGAGGTTGTTGACCAGGCCGGCCTGGCTGGCGCCGCGCAGGGAGCGGTTGTGCCAGGAGGTGCGGGTGAACGTGGTCCTGAGGCCGGTGTGCTCGCCCGTGGGAAGCGCCTTGGTGTGGCTCGCAAGTTCCAGGGCGACGTGGGCGGCGGTGTCGCGGACGGCCAGCGCCAACGCCAGTCCGGCTACGACGAAGACGACGCCGATGAGCTCGGGGATCGGGCGCAGGCCGTAGCCGGTGGCGAGGTAGCCGGTGAGCAGGGCGGTGACGCCGACGGCGGTGTAGCCGGCGGCTTCGTTCAGTCCTGTGGCGAGTCCTCGGCGTGAGGGGCCGACCAGGTCGATCTTCATGTTGACGGTCATCGACCAGGTCAGGCCCTGGTTCAGGCCGAGCAGGACGTTGGCGGCGACGATCCAGCCCCAGGACGGCGCGTAGGCGAGGGCGAAGGGGACGGGGATGCCGATCAGCCAGCCGGCCACGAGCAGTTGCTTGCGGCGGAAGCGAGCGGTGAGCGCTCCGGCGGCGAGGTTGGTGAACGCCTTGGTGAGGCCGAAGGCGATGATGAAGGAGAAGACGGCCAGATCGCTGGTCAGGCCGAAGGTCTCGGAGCCGATGACCGGGACGGTGGTGCGTTCCAGGCCGACCAGGCCGCCGACGCAGACATTGACGACGACCAGCAGGGTGAACTGCGGCCAGTTCTCCCGCAGCCCGAGCCGTACGGGCCGCCCGCCCGCATCGGCCGGAGTGTTGGTGGGGGGTGTGGTGTTCACGGGCGGGTGTCCTTCGACCTGGGCGAGCTGTCGGCCGTGGGGGAGGTGTCCGGCTTCGGATCGGCGACGTGCTGGCTGTCGGGCAGCGCACGCAGGATCTGGTCGCGCGCCTCGTCAGTGGCGAGGGCCGTGGGCGTGGTCATGGCGGATGTCCCTGCGTGTCGGAGTCGTCGTCTGCCGGCCCTCGGGTTCAGACGATCACGTCGACGAGCATGAAGGCCGCCACCGCCAGCAGGACGCCGGCGAAGATCTTCTGAAGGGTGGTGCCGGTGATCCTTCTCGCGAGCCGTTTGCCGTCCCAGGCGCCGAGAATCGCGGCTCCGGTGAAGGGGCCGATGATCTCCCAGTGGAGCCCGCCACCGGAGTCGGTGCGGGCGGTGAGCGCGGCCAGCGAGTTCACCGTGATGACGAGCAGACTGGTGCCCACCGCCCGCCGCATGGCCAGTCCCAGGACGCTCACCAGGGCGGGCACGGCGAGGAAGCCCCCACCCACGCCCAGGAAGCCCGTCACGGCGCCAAGCGCGGCGCCGGCACCGGCCGCCTTGCCGGGACGGACCCGGTCCGGCGGCTCTGACGCGGACGGACGCAGCATGCGCAGGGCCGCCAGCGCGGCGACGACTGCGAACGCCGCCGTCAGTACCGCTTCGGGCAGGCGCCCGGCAACGGCCCCGGCGAGGAAGGCGGGGACGATGCCCGCCGCAGCGAACAGCGCTCCCGTCTTCCATGCCACGTTCCCGTCGCGGGTGTGGGCGTACAGGGCCGTGGCGGAGGTGACGGTGACGATGATCAGGCTTGCCGTGGTGGCGGCGGCCGGGGTGAAGCCGAGCAGGTAGATCAGTGCCGGTACGGCAAGGACGCTGCCACCGCCGCCGAGGGCTCCGAGCGCGAGACCGATGACGGCCCCGGCGATGAGGGCGAGAACGAGTACGGTCACGCTATCCGGCCGCTGTTCCCGCGTTCGTCGACGACCGGGTGCCCGGCGGCGGCCCACGCGTTTATGCCGCCCTCGACGTCGACCGCCTGGGCTCCGCGCTCGGTCAGGAGCTTTGCGGCCCGCTGGGAGCGGTGTCCGCTGCGGCAGATCACTATCAGCGGCCGGCCCTCCGCCTCTGTTGGCAGGGTGCCACCTGCGACCAGCTCCGTCAGCGGTACGTGGACGGCGGCCGGGGCGTGGCCCGCGGTCCATTCGGGTTTCTCACGGACGTCCAGCAGGACCGCGTCGGGCTGGTCGCCACTGGTGCGGCCGTGTGCCTCGTCGACCGTGACGCGGGATCCGTTTCGGCGAAAGAGGAACATCACACGCTTCCTTCCTTGCGGGCAGCGGCCGGAATCAGCCGGAGATCAGGGACAGTCCGGCATCCGTCGCGGCGTCGAATCCGTCGTCGACGGCGACCACGTCCCGTCCGGCGGCATCCAGCAGGGAAGCGGCGATCGCCGCGCGCATCCCGCCGGCGCAGTGCACCCACACCGTCCCCTGCGGCACCTCGCCGACGCGGCCGTGCAGCTCGTGGATCGGGATGTGGACCGAGCCGTCGATGTAGCCGCCTACGCGCTCCGAGTCCCGGCGCACATCCAGTACGACCACCTCGTCGCCACGCTCGCGCACCTGGGCGAGGTCGGCGAAACGGGCACGCGGGAAGGAGACAAGCTGCTCGCCCTGACGGACCCAGCCGGCGGGGTCGCCCGTGGCGGCGGCGGCCGGGCGGTCGATGCCCACCCGGACCAGCTCCCGCTGGGCGTCGGTGATCTGCTCCGGGGTGTCGGCGAGCAGGGTGACGGGCTTGCCCCATGGGATCAGCCAGGCCAGGTAGGTGGCGAGCTTGCCCTCGCCCTCGAAGTTGAAAGACCCGGCCACATGCCCCTCGGCGAACGCCATGCGGCTGCGCAGGTCCACCACCCACTCACCCGCGGCCAGCCGGGCGGCGATCTCCTCGGCGTCCGCACGTCCGGGAGGAGTGAGGTCGACCGGCGCGGGGCCGGCGGCGTTGGCCGGGCCCATGTGCGCGTAGTAGGCGGGCACGTCCTCCAGCCCGGCAAGCATCTGCGCGACGAAGGTGTCCACATCAAGGGTGAGCGCGTCGTTGCTGGTGCGCTCCTTGCCGATCGTGGTCGCGTCCCCCTCGGCCTGGGAGGAGGAGCAGAAGCTGCCGAACCCGTGGGTGGGCAGCACCGGCACCTCGTCGTCCAGCTCGTCGGCCAGCCGGTGCGCGGAGGCGTACTGGGCCCGGGCCAGCTGCTCGGTCAGCCGCGGCTCCACCAGGTCGGGGCGACCCACCGTGCCGATCAGCAGCGATCCACCGGTGAAGACCGCAACCCCGCGCCCGTCGTCTTCCAGCACGTAGGAGGTGTGGTGCGGGGTGTGCCCGGGGGTCGCGATCGCCCGCAGCACCAGACCTGCGTCCACGCCCGCAGTGTCGCCGTCGGCGACCGGGGTGCAAGCGAACGACACATGCGCCCCGGCCGGGACCAAGTACTGGGCGCCGGTGACGCGGGCCAGCTCCAGGCCGCCCGTGACGTAGTCGTTGTGCAGATGGGTCTCGGCCACGAAGGCGATGCGCACCCCGCGCCTGGCGGCGGCTGCGATGACCTGGTCGATGTCGCGCGGCGGGTCGACGACCACTGCGGCATGGGGTCCGCCGGCCAGGTAGCTGCGGTTGCCCAGACCCTCGAATTCGAAGGTGTCGACGAAGAACACGGCTCACGGCTCCTCTCGAAGGGTGTACCCCACGGGGTATTGCTCACTCACTCTAACAGTTATACCTAGGGGGGTATTCCACCAGCGGAGACCGTCCGCTCCAGACATCGCCGGACGCGCTGCGGGTACCCGGCGGGGCGTGGAGGAATCGGCAGCTCCGCACCCGGGAGTCCCCGTGCCTTGGTCAGGGAATCGCCGGAGATACGGGGCGCCTCCCCTCTCCCGACTCCTGAAGTCGCCCTGGTCGCCCCACCCCAGGGCCCGTATCGCCGGTGCTGGATCTGCGCGAATGGGGGCCGACGGATTGGAATAAAGGGAGTTCGGCTCTCGGCAGCGCCAGAATGGTTAACATCGCCTGAGCCTCAGCGGGGGAGGGCATGGTGGCAGGCGCATCCAATGATCATTCCACTGCCAAGTTATGGACACTGGTGGGCGGGATCGCATCCGTGCTGTCGATCTTGGGCTGGCTGGGCTTGAGCAACGCGGGCGAGCTGAAGGACTTCTTGGCCGACTCGCCCCCCTCCAGTTCCAGCTCGGCCCCGTACACGTCTTCGCCGACCGGCCGCATCCCCGACGACTCCGAAACCGGTGCGGGGGGCGCTGACGAGCCCGAGCCCGACCCCGAGCGGTCGACACCCGCTCCGGATCCCACCGAGAAGCAGTTCAAAGCCATCTCGGTCGGCGACTGCCTGGCGGTCTACGACACGGGCCGCGGGGGCACCAGCGTCGACTGGAGCGTCGGTGCTCCGCCGGACCCCGTGTCCTGCGCCGGCGAGCAGGCGCAGGTCCAGGTGACCTCCATCAACACGGACTGCCCCACCAGCTATGGGAAGTCCTACTGGAGCTACCGCTCCGCCACCACCGGCGACAGCACGAAGCTCTGCCTCACCCGCGTCTACCACGCCAACTACTGCATTCTCGGTCGGCAGTCCGGCGACTCGATCTCCCTCGCCCTGATGACGGCCGTGGCCTGCCGACGCGAGCCGGTACCGGTCCCGTACAACCAGATCATGCACATCACAGGCGTCTACCGCGCCCCGGCGGGCGCCGACGCGAACAACTGCCGCCGGGTGGCAGGCGACCAGACGCGGTACTGGGCCGCCCTGGTGAACGACGGCGCCACGCTGCTGTGCACCACGATCTACCAAGGCAGCTGACCGGCATCGGCGAGCTCGGAGCTGCTTCGGCAGTCACCGCTTGCCGGCGGGCCGGCCGCCCACCATGCCTCTTCTCAGTCGACCTCCCGCACCCGGGCAGCGGTCCGCTCGGCGAGCTCGCGGACGCCCTTGGCGGCGTTGTCCGAGAGCTCGCCGAGTACGGCGTCGGCGGCGACGAGGAGGGCACGGGCCTCCTCGGAGCGGTGCGCGTCGGCCAGGGCGAGGGTGAGCCGGTAGTGCTCCTCGGCGATGAAGCGGCCGAGGTTGACCTGCTGCCAATAGCCCAGTGAGTCGTCGCCCGGGGTGGCCAGGACGTCGCGCACGGCGGCCAGGCTGTCCACCGCCTGCGACAGCTCGTCCGCCTCCCGCTCCAGGCGGGCGAGGGTGTACCCAGCCGAGACCCGGTCCCACCCCTTCTCTTGAAGGGCGGCGTACAGGCGCTGGGCGCGCAGCGCCTGGGGCAGGTCGCCGAGTTCCTCGAAGTCCCGGGCGAGCCCGCTCAGCGGAGCCGTGGCCAGGGTGCGGGGCGCATCGGGGCGGCGGAGTGCGCTCTGGTCCATGAAGATTCTGTCGAGTTCGCGGATCAGCGTCACCCGCGCGAGTTCCGTCATCCCCTGGTCCCGTGCCAGGTCGGTCCATGTGGAGACCGGCTCGTCCGACGGGTCCGTCCCGAAAATCGACTCGTCGAGCTCCCGCGCCCACTGCCGCAACTCGTCCGCGCTCGCACCCGGTTCCGGCATACCGCCCAGGCCGCACGCCGTGTCGAAGTCCGTCTCCCGGACCTCATGCAGCAGCGGCAGATCTCCGGTGTCCCCGCGCAGCCCTACCAGCAAGGCCGCGAGCCGCAGTTCGTCCGTCATCGAGGACCGTGTCTCGTGCCGCAGCAGGTGCCGCAGCAGTTCCAGATCGCCCTCGACCCGGTCGAACTGCGCGGCCCGCAGGGTGATCCGGCGGCGGACCGGGTCCTCGGCGACTTCACGCCATGCCGCGTGGTCGCCCTCCCGCAGGCGGGCGAGATTGGCGCGGCCCGCCGCGAGCACGGTCTCCCACAGCGGGGGCCCGGCCGGACCCAACCGGTCATAGGCGCACCCCTCATCCGCGTTGAGCAGCACGAAGTCCGGCTCGGTGCGCATCAGTGCCGCACGCAGTCTACCCACCAGCTCGACCGGGGAGCGGTCAGGGAAGCCCAGCGCCGCACGGAGCTCGGCCCGCTCCTCGTCGATTCCGTAGTACTCACGGATCTCGTCCTCGGTCTCCGCGACGCACGCCAGGATCTTCTCCTCGCCGTCGTCGGGCGACAGACGTGTGCAGCCGCGCCAGCCGGGCAGGCCGATCACCAGCTCCAGGGCCTCGTCGACACTGGAGCCGATGATCCCCGCAGCGCCCTCCGAGTCGGCGTAGAGCACCGAGCCGTCCGCGCACACGAAGTACGTGCCGCCGGCGTCGTCCCCGGCCACCGTCTCCAGCGGCCCGCCCGAGGCGAGGCGGACCTCCTCGACATGACCGTGGGCTGCGCGGTCGAGGTCGAAGCCGAAAGGGAGGGCGGCCAGTTCGGCCAGACGGCGGTCCTGCCGCAGCAGCCGTAGCGCATGATCGGTCATGCCGCGGAACGTAACACCATCCACTGACCGCTGGCTCGCGGCCCCTGCAGGAGGCCATTCGGACAGGGGATTGCGGTCACGGTCGACTGGGCGTTTGCCCCAGCGGTGCACGCACCGCGGCCGCGGCCTTCGCTCCTCTTCAGCCCGCTACTCCTCACCGGAGCCGAGCGCTCGCCCTCCCCCGTACAGCCCCCGCCTGTACACCCGCACCCGCGTGCTTCAGCGCCACTCCAGGAACACCGTGTCGCTGGTCAAGGAATCGGCGGAGACAGGAACCGCGACCCCTTCCCCCGAGGTCGACACCACCCGGAAGTCGCCCAGACCCAACGGCCGCCCCGAGCGGTCGTTGGGCAAGTGAACGGACACGATGAATTTCTCACCGTCCGCCGAGACCACCATCCCCTCGGTGACCCTCCCGTCGTCCTCCCGGATCGCGGCGACGGCGTTCCCCTCAGCGCGGCCACTACGGGCGTCCACCGTCCGGAAATTGCCGGACTGGGTGCGGCACAGCACCCGTTCGTCCGCGACCCAGCCCACGATGCCGACGCACCCGCTGAGCAGCCTGGCGGAGCGGCCCGACGCCGCGTTGAGCGGGCCCGAGGAATCCCGGGTGTGGAAGATGTGCCCGTAGATCTTCGGTGCGGTCGCGGTGAGGCGGCGGCCGTCGGGAGCGAGGTGGACCATGTTGGCCTGGACGGCGCGCGGCGGCTTTCCGGTAACGGTCAGGGGGAGGTCGTGCCCGATCGCAGGGCCCTCGTCCGACAGCCGGTGCTCCCCTTCCGTGGACCGGGAGCCGATCCTGCGCTCACCGTCGGCGGTGATGTACGTGAACCACACGCTGCGCCCGTCGGGCGCCATCACGGCGTTCTGCTCGTCGTCGCCCTCCGCGTCGCTCAGGCGCACGAAGTCGTCGGCGTTGCCTTCGCTCTCCACGTAGCCGGCGTGCGTCGCCCTGCCTTCCGCGTCCCGGAGCACCACCGCCATACGCGTGTACGCCAGGTCGAACAGGGCACGGACCCGGGGAGTCAGGTACTCCAGATCGTCCACGGCGTAGGGCGACGGGCTGTCCGAACTCACTCCGCAGAGATCCACGAGAGGGCTGTTGACGTTTTTGACGTCCGGGTAGTTGGTGAACGCGGCGTCGACCGGGATGAAGAAGCCCCGCGTCTCGCGCAGTTCCCACCGCTCGGGATCCCATGCCTGCACGTTGACCCCGGCGTACCGTGCGCCCATGCTGCACGTGACGGTAACGACCGTGTCCTCGCGGGTGAACGGACTGTTCGGAAGGGTGTATCCGCGGTTGCCCCAGTAGGGCGCCGAGGGACCCGGCTCCGGCCCTTCCTCCTCCGCGGGCTGAGAGGAACCGCACCCCTGGACTCCCAGGACGGCCAGCACGGCGGCCAGGACCGCGGCCTTGCCCGTCAGAGCCCGTAACACTGCGCCTCCTCGGGCATGTCGTCACACGACGTCCAGGGCATGGACCCGAAGACCCAGCTCTGCCGGGGGTTCTCGGGCACCGACTCCGTACGGATGCGCAGCGGCTGGCCCTTGTCATCCTTCAGTTGGACCCACCGTCCTTCCGGCCGGTAGGTGTCGTTGTAGTGGACCTGGACGCCCCACTCGCAGATCTGTCCCCGCGGCGCGATGACTTCCGCCCGGAGCCCGCCCGAGGACTGGCCGTTGCCGACCTCGACGAAGCGGTTCTCGAAATAGGGCTCGCCCTGTCCTTCGGTGTCGTCGGTCAGCACCGGTTCGTCGGCGCGGGGCGGAAGGTGCAGCCGGATACCCTCGTAGGCGGCCCCGCCCTGCGGCGGAAGGCCGACGACGGCCTGCGCGGTACTTTCCCGGCACGTGAGGTCGGTGACCTTCCAGTCGTTGATGGTCACCGCGTACTGCCGTGTGCTCATCACGGTCATCTTGAGCGTGTCCGAGAACTCCGTGCCCCCACTGGACGCCTGCTGCTCCCGGTACCGCTGCGGAGCGTGCTCCAGCGACGGCGCGTAGGCGAGCGGACGGCCGCCCAGGGACTTGAGGTAGGAGAAGACGTCCGAACTGGCCTTCATCTTCCGGATCTCTTCGTCGGTCAGCGTCCGGTCGAGCACCATCGCCCACTGCTGGGGCTCACTCTGCTCGGGCTGCACCGACACCGTGAACGGCGGCTGGGAGGCGTCGTACGCCTTGTTGGAGTCGTTCTCCTTGGTGACGCTCGGCCCGATCATGGCGTAGGCCAGCAGCGCCCCAGCCAGAACTCCCAGCACAGCGCTCACCGCCGCCACCGTCAACCACAGCCTCCTCTTGCGCCGGGATGCTCCGGCGGGCACGCCGAGCGCTTCGGGAAGGACCGTCCGCAGGTCGTCGTCGACCCCGCTGCCCGCGCCGGGGGACGCCGGAGGCGGAGGCGGCATGTCCGGGGGCCGGGTTGGCGGGGGCGGCACCGCGGCGTGCGGTGAGGTCCCGTCCGGACTTCCGTTCTGCCGTTCCGGTCTCGCACTGGTGCTTCCCTCGCTGCTCCCGGCGGGGCGCGGCCGAGGTTCCGGTGTCCCGCCCGCTGGTGCTGTCGCCGTCATGCCGTCCCCTCACGACGTGATAAGTGGTGTTCCCGCTCGGCTGTCCGACGGGGGCCGCGTACGCGAACCCTCATCGAGCGCCGACCGTCCCTCACCACCCACCATAGGGACAACGGCACTGCCTGTCCGCAGAGTTGCCCCCGTCCTGCCCCCACGCCGCCCCGCGGTGATGTCAGTGATCGCTCGTAGGGTGCGCTGGTATTCGACGAGGATGTTCCATTGGAGCAGGGTGTCTGGGCGGACGAGGACCTGTTCGCCTTGGTCGAATGGACCGTTGCGCCGGCCTGGACACCAGCGGCCACCGCTGGCAGGCATGGCTCAACCTGGACAACGCCGCAGCTCTCCTCGTCGAGGAACCCGAGGGCGTGGACGACGTGAGCCTGTGGGTGAGCCCCCCCGGGGTTCGAAGAGGCCGTCGGACACAAGCGTGCACAGCCAGCCTGGTAGTCGCACTCGGATGCTCCTCGACTGGCACGAGGCTGCCCGCTGACCGACGATCTTCACCAGACAGCCCCGCCGACCAGCACGCGTATGACTTCACCCACCCACCCTTCGTTGCGGGGACATGCCCGCCGACCGCTCGGCCGCGTCCCAGCAGCCGCCGAGGGAATGGAGCAGGTCGATGAAGCCGCTGGCCCGTACGGTCGTCATCGGGATCGGCAACGAGTTCCGCCGCGACGACGGGGTGGGGTGGGCCGTGGTTGCGCTGCTGGGAGAGCAGGGCATGAGGTGCCGGTTGCCGGTGGACACCGTCCTCGCGCGTTCCGACGGCGAACCGGGCCGGTTGATCGCGCTGTGGGAGAACGTCGGTCTCGCGGTCGTCGTCGACGCCTGTTTTCCCCCTTCGGCGCGTCCCGGGCGGACGGCCCGATGGTGCGACGACCCCGCCGGTGTTCTGCGTGCCGGCGCCGGACGGCACAGCACCCACGGGCTCGGCCTCGCCGAAGCCCTACGGCTGGGTGAGAGCATCGGCAGCCTTCCGCACCGTCTCGTTCTGTACGCGGTGGAGGGAGCGGACCACTCACCGGGCCTCGGACTGACCCCGGAGGTGGCGCACGCGGTGCCCCGGCTGGCCGGACGGATCATGGCCGACCTCGAGGAGCGTGGCGGACCGTCGTCGAGCGGCCACCACGCCGACTGAGTGGCGCACCGGCCGTTCGGGCGTGGGAGCACACCAGTCGGGCATGACACGCCGCCCAGATCCGGGCATGGGCCCCAGCGGCCTGACACTCTGTCCACGGACAGCGACACTCCGTGCAACGGTGCTCGGGTCAGGGTGGGCCCCATCCCTCAGCGCACGGCACGGTGACGCGGCGCGCGGAGACGAGGGACAGGCGGATGAACGACCGCGAAGACGACCGAGCGGACTCCGGCGACCGGGCGGAGGCGGTGCTCGACCGCGGCGGACTCGACGCGCTCGTGCGTGCCCTCAAGAGGCGCGGTCGCACCGTGATCGGCCCGACCGTGCGCGACGGGGCGATCGTCCTGGACGAACTGGACTCCGCGGATGAGCTGCCCTACGGCTGGGGGGTCGAACTGGAGGCGGGGCACTACCGGATCTGCCGCCGTCCGGATGGGGCGGCCTTCGCGCACAGCGCGGGGCCGCAGTCGTGGAAGACGTATCTGCACCCCGAGCGCGTCCGGCAATGGACGGTGGACCGGGATCCCGTGAGCGGACCGGTCGTGCGCCCGGAGGAACCGAGGAGCGTCTCCTACGCGTTCCTCGGCGTACGGCCGTGCGATCTACGGGCCATCGGCATTCTGGACCGGGTCATGGTCGGTGGCCGCTACCAGGACCCCGAGTACCGCTCCCGGCGGACGGGAGCCTTCCTGGTCGCGGTCGAGTGCACTGATCCGGGAGCCACCTGCTTCTGTGTGTCGATGGGGTCCGGACCCGGCGCGGACGCCGGGTACGATCTCGCGCTCACCGAACTCGTCGATGACTCCGGCCACCGCTTCCTGTGCTGCAGCGGGAGCGAGGAGGGTACCGAGGTGCTTGCGGAACTCCCGCGCCGCAGCGCCGACGAGGCCGTGCGGGCTGCCGCGGCCGGGGCCGTACGGGAGGCCGCCGAGCACATGGGCCGCTCCATGCCCCCGGTGGACCTGCGTTCCCTGATGCGGGACAGCCTCGAGGCGGAACGCTGGGACGACGTGACGTCCCGGTGCCTGAGCTGCGGCAACTGCACCATGGTCTGTCCCACCTGTTTCTGCACCACCACCGAGGACGTCACCGACCTCACGGGCGACCACGCCGAGCGGTGGCGCCGCTGGGACTCCTGCTACGACCTGGACTTCTCGCTCCTGCACGGCGGCCCGGTACGGGCCACCCCGCACAGCCGCTACCGCCAGTGGCTCACGCACAAACTGGGAACCTGGCACGACCAGTTCGACAGCTCCGGCTGCGTCGGCTGTGGTCGCTGCATCGTCTGGTGTCCCACCGGCATCGACCTCACCGAGGAGGCCGCTGCGCTGCACCGGGAGGCGTCGCGGAACGAGGCCGCGCCGTGACCCGCACGGCCGGTCTCCCTCGCTCGGGCCTGCTTGCCGCGCTGCCCGCGGAGCACCGCGAGCCGATGATGGATCTCGCCCGCGACGCCTCGTTCCCCGCCGCCACGCGGATCTTCGAGGAGGGCGGCGAGGCTGACCGTTTCTGGATCATCCGTTCCGGCACCGTCGCGCTCGACGTCCACGTGCCCGGTCGTGGACGCGCGGTCGTCGAGACCATCGGCACGGGCGATCTGCTCGGCTGGTCATGGCTGTGCCCGCCTCGGCAGTGGCACCTCGGTGCCGAGACCAGAACCCCGGTTGTGGCCTGGGAGTTCGACGCGCCCGCGGTACGTGCCCTGTGCGTCGAACGCCCGGCGCTGGGCCTGGCGCTGGTCACCCTCGTCGCGGAGACCATCGGGGACCGGCTCCGTGCGACCCGCACTCGGTTGCTCGATCTGTACGGACCGTCCACGGGCGGGCCGGCGTCATGTCTTTGATCCCTCGTCCCTACCGGGTGGTGGACCGCCGGGAGGAGACCCACGACACGGTCACGTTCGTGCTGGATCCCGCCGGGGAGCCGGTCGACGTGTTCGCGCCGGGCCAGTTCGCGATGCTGTACGCGTTCGGCGTCGGCGAGATTCCCGTGTCCCTGTCCAGGGCCCCGGGCGGCCGCCGGCTCACGCACACGGTGCGCGCTGTCGGAGCTGTCTCGCGTGCCCTGTGCGGGCTTACGGCCGGCGCGTTCGTCGGAGTGCGCGGGCCCTTCGGTACGCCCTGGGACATCGAGGCCGCCCGCGGTCGTGACCTGCTCGTCATCGGGGGCGGTATCGGCCTGGCGCCGCTGCGGCCCCTGATCGACACGGTCCTTGCCCAGCCGTACCGGTTCGGGCGGCTGAACGTCCTCGCCGGTGCCCGGACCCCCGACGACCTCCTCTTCAAGGACGAGTTCCCCGCCTGGGGCAAGCCGTTCAGCGCCGTCACCGTCGACCGTCCTTCCGACGACTGGGGCGGCAGGGTCGGAGTCGTCACGACGCTTGTCCATGAGGCCCGGTTCCGGCCGGGGAGGACCATTGCCTTCCTCTGCGGCCCGGAGGTCATGATCCGTGCGACCGCCCGTGAACTGATCCGCCGAGGTGTGCGCCCGAGCCACGTACAGGTTTCCCTCGAACGCACGATGCGCTGCGCCACCGGCCACTGCGGACACTGCCAGCTCGGACCCCTGCTGCTGTGCCGGGACGGCCCGGTGGTCGGCTACGACCTGGCCGAACCCCTGCTCACCGTGAGGGAACTGTGAGATGAGCGCTCCCCCCGCCCCATCCCGCCCCCGGCTCGGCGTGTTCAAGTTCGCCTCGTGCGACGGCTGCCAGCTCACCCTCCTCGACTGCGAGGACGAACTGCTGGGCCTCGCAGACGAGTGGGACATCGCCCACTTCCCGGAGGCCTCCAGCGCGGTCGCCTCCGGCCCGTACGACCTTTCCCTGGTCGAGGGGTCGGTCAGCACGCCCGAACACCTGGAACGCGTGCGGCGAGTCCGCGCCGCATCCCGGTATCTCGTCACCATCGGCGCCTGCGCCACCGCGGGGGGTGTGCAGGCACTGCGCAACTATGCCGGGATCGAGGAATACCTGGCCACCGTCTACGCTCGCCCCGACTACATCCAGAGCCTCGCGACCTCCACGCCCATCGCCGCGCACGTACCCGTCGACTTCGAGCTGCGGGGCTGCCCCATCGACCGAGGCCAGCTCCTGGAAGTCGTCACGGCGTTCCTCGCCGGCCGGAAACCCGCAATCCCGAACCACTCCGTCTGTTTCTCCTGCAAGCGGCGCGGCAACGTCTGCGTCACCGTCGCCCACGGTGTGCCCTGCCTGGGACCCGTCACCCACGCGGGTTGCGGAGCGCTCTGCCCGACCTACGGACGCGGCTGCTACGGCTGCTTCGGACCGGCCGACACCACGAACCTCCCCGCGCTCGTCCCGCTGATGCACCGCGACGGCATGGACGACGCGGACATCGCCAGGTACCTGCACACCTTCAACGTGACCGCCTTCACCGCGGTGGAGGAGGAAGGACCCGGATGAGCCAGTCCCCGGACACCTCCCGGATCCTCAGCGTTCCCGCGCTCACGCGCGTCGAGGGAGAGACCGCGCTGCGCCTGCGGATCCACGACCGTACCGTCACCGAGGCCCGGCTCAGCATCTACGAGGCCCCGCGGTTCTTCGAAGCCCTTCTCCGGGGCCGGGCCCACACCGAACCCCCCGACCTCACCTCCCGCATCTGCGGGATCTGCCCCGTCGCCTACCAGCTGAGCGCCTGCCGGGCCGTCGAGGACGCGTGCGGTGTGGACGTCGACGGCCGGCTCGCCCGGCTGAGACGCCTGCTGTACTGCGGAGAATGGATCGAGAGCCAGACGCTCCACATCTATCTGCTGCACGCACCCGACTTCCTCGGCCACGACGACGTGATCGGCATGTCCCGGTCCGAGCCCGCCCACGTGCGGCGGGGACTGCGGCTGAAGCAGACCGGCAACGCCGTCGTCGAGCTGCTCGGGGGACGGGCCGTCCACCCCGTCAGCGTGCGCCTCGGCGGCTTCCACCGCACTCCCACCCGCACCGAGCTCCGCCCCCTCGCGGAGCGTCTGCGCGTCGCCCTCGACGACGCCTGGGACACCGTCCAGTGGGTGGCAGGTTTCGACTTCCCCGACGCCGAATGCGAGGCCGACCTGCTCGCCCTGGCCGAGCCGGGCACCTACGCCATCGAGTCCGGTGTGCCCACCGTCGTCCCGTACGACGCGACACACCCTGCCTGGAGCTTCCCCCTCCGGACGTTCTGCGACCACGTCACGGAAACGCAGGTGCCCCATTCCACCGCTCTCCACTCGCGTCTCGACGGACGCCGGCACCTCACCGGTTCCCTCGCCCGCTACGCCGTGAGCGGTCACCTGCTCTCACCGACCGCGCTGGAAGCAGCAGCAGCGGCCGGACTGGACGATCCCCCGCTGCGCGAGGGCCGAGACGGCACCGGCCCGGGCACGGTGTGCAGGAACCCCTTCCGGAGCATCCTGGTCCGCGCCGTGGAGGTCTTCTACGCCGTGGAGGAAGCCCTGCGGATCATCACCGAGTACGAGCGGCCCGCCAGCCCGTACGTGCCCGTGCCCGCCCGCAGCGGCGTAGGGCACGGTGCCACGGAGGCACCCCGGGGTCTGCTCTACCACCGTTACGCGTTCGACGGCGAGGGCCGTGTCACCGACGCCCGCATCATTCCGCCGACCGCCCAGAACCAGGGCGCCATCGAGGAGGACCTGCGCCGGAGCGTCCAGGCCGCACTCGACCGCGGACAGGATGCCGAGGCCGAACTCACCCGGCTGTGCGAACGCGTCATCCGCAACCACGACCCGTGCATCTCCTGTTCGGCCCACTTCCTGGACCTGAACCTGGAGACCGCGTGCCCGCACCCGACGGGCCCTGCGTGACACACACGGCGGCAGACCGGACCGGCCTCGTGGTCCAGTAACCGTGACAGCGCATGAGGGGGGTCTGTGTAGCGAACGGTGGAACTCGGTCGGTTTTCTTCAGCGTCGGCCGGCGGTGAGCCGGCCGACGAAGGTGATGTCGAAGGCTTGGAGTGCGGCCTTCCAACGCATGGTCCAGCGTTTGCGTCCGGTGCCGGTCGGGTCCAGGCTCATGAAGGCCAGGTAGACGCATTTGAGGGCGGCCTGCTCGGTGGGGAAGTGTCCCCGGGCCCGGACGGCCTTGCGGATCCGCGCGTTGATGCTCTCGATCGCGTTGGTGGTGCAGACGATCTTGCGGATCTCCACGTCGAACCGGAGGAAGGGAACGAACTCCGCCCAGGCCGCCTCCCAAAGCCGGACGATCGCCGGATACTTCCCGCCCCAGGCGTCGGTGAACTCCACGAACCGCTCCAGCGCGGCCTCCTCGGTCGGAGCGGTGTAGACGGGCCTGAGCGCTTTCGCGATCTTCTCCCAGTCCTGCCGGGCCGCGTAACGAAAGCTGTTCCGCAGCAGGTGCACGATACAGGTCTGGACGATCGTCGCAGGCCAGACAGTGTTCACGGCGTCCGGGAGGCCGGTCAGGCCGTCGCAGACCAGCATCAGGACATCGGCCGCACCGCGGTTCTTGATCTCGGTCAGGACCTGGAGCCAGTACTTCGCGCCCTCCCCGCCGTCGCCGATCCACAGGCCCAGAATGTCCCGGTGCCCCTCGGCGGTGACCGCCACCGCCATGTAGACAGGCCGGTTGGCGACCTGTCCGTCTCTGACCTTCACGTTCACGCAGTCGATGAAGACGACCGGGTAGAAGCTGTCCAGCGGACGGTTTTGCTATTCCGTCATGCCGGCCATCACGCTGTCGGTGATCGTGGAGATCGTGGACTTGGAGATCTCCGCGCCGTAGACCTCGGCGAGATGCGCGGAGATCTCCCCGTGCGTGAGCCCTTTCGCCGACAGCGACAGGACCATCTCGTCCCCCCGCCCAGACGCCGCTTCTTGACCAACTGGGGCTCGAGGGACCCGGCCCGGTCCCTGGGCACCGCGATCTCGACCGGCCCCGACTCGGTGATCACCGTCTTGGAGCGGTGCCCGTTGCGGTAGTTCTCCCGGCCGCCCTCGGCCCGCTCACCGGACTCGTGTCCCAGATGATCGGTGAGCTCGCCCTCCAGGGCAGACTCCAGCACCCGCTTGGTCAGCTGCTGCAGCAGGCCATCCTCCCCGGTGAGCTTCGCCCCACCAGCCTGGGCCCGGGCCACCAGCTCGGCCACCAGCCCGTCATCCACCGCGTTCCTCCCACTCACAGCGGCCTTCCCGGCCTCGGTGCCACTCGTCACGTCAGTCATGAACTGTCGCTTCCAGCTCGGGAGTTACACCGCTCACCGTACAGACCCACGCCCGGCGACCCGTCGTCGGTCCCTGAACGGCGCCCGGTCGGCGCGCCTGCGGGCCGAAGCGGCTCGACGAGGAAAGTATCGGCGTCGGCCGACGCGTGGTCCAGGATGCATGAAGCAGGTCTGCCGGATGACGGCGGATGCGGCGAAGTCGAGCCACCAGGGAATGGCGGTAATCACCTGAGTCCGCGCCCGTCACACCGCTCCACGCGGCCATGGCCTGTGGGAGATGCAACGGTGACCCGGAGCAGGCTGCGCCAATCGGCCTGCCCGGGGTCATTCGCCGGCCGGCACCGTGCATCCCGCCTGTGTCAGGCGACTGGCGGGACGGCGGACCCCGAACACCTCGTCCGAGGTCGTCACGCGGAGCGGGCCTCAGGCGAAGTCGTCGGGGACGATGCGCATCTTCTCCGCGATGCGGGCGAGGGCCTTCTGGTCGGCGGTGTTGAGGGAGTCGAGGACGAGACCGCGTACGGCGCGCAGGTGTGTGGGTGCCGCCTGTCGCACGATGTCGAAACCGGCGTCGGTGAGTTCGGCAAGGGTGTAACGCCCGTCGGCCGGGTCGGGGGCCCGGACGACCCAGCCGCGCTGCTCGCACCGCTTGATGACGTTGGACAGCCGGGAGAGCGATCCGCTGGCGAGGAAGGCGAGCTCACCCATCCGCAGTTGGCGTCGCGGGGCCTCGGAGAGATGGCTGAGCACGAGGTACTCGAACAAGGTGATGCCATGTTCCTCCCGCAGCGGCGACTCCAGTTTGCCCGGCAGCAGCAGAACCAGGGAGATCAACCCCGTCCACGCCGCCTTCTCCTGGCCGTTGAGCCAGCGCAGTTCCCCGTCACCCTCATGCTCGACGGTGTCGCTCACGAACCCTCCTCCTGGGGCTGCCCGCTTCTCGGGAAGACCCCGCCATCACTTTGCGCTTGAAGTCATCTTCTGCTAGATTCACTTTACGCGTGAAGTCATGCGGGGGCAACATGCCTCTGGAGAGAGGAAGAAGGAGAACCATGAGCACCGTCACTTTCGGCGTCGTTCCGGGCTATGGCGAGAAGCTTCACGAAGCCCTCGGCTACAGCAGCGCCGTCCGCGTCGGGGACCGGGTCGAGATCTCGGGCCAAGGAGGCGTGGACGATGACCTGAACATCCCCGACTCGCTGGAGGACGAGATCGTCCAGGCCTTCGAGAACGTGGGGCGCGCGCTCGACACGGTCGGCGCGACCTGGCAGGACGTCATCCACGTCAACTCATACCACAAGGTCGCACCCGGTGAGGACGCCATCAGCGAGGACGTCAACCGCATCATGGCCGAGCAGTTCCGTCTCCGCCTCGACGGACGCGCGCCGATCTGGACCGAAACCGGAGTCACGGTGCTCGGCCTCGCCGCCATGCGGGTGGAGATCCGCGTCACCGCGATCGCCGGCTCCAGGAACTGATTCCTCACTCAGCAGGTGGCCGTCGTCCGGAACTGACCCGCCACACGGTCGCGCCGCTGAAAGCGGCCCGGGTGCCGGCCACGACCACCCACAACCGCATCGCCACCGAGCTCACCGACATCCACGGCAAGGGCCAGACCAACCGCAGCGTGCCGGACGATGGCCTCCCCTCCCACACACACCGCCTGGCGACCGACGCGCTCCGGGGAAGCGCCTCACGAAGGAACGGAAGGCCCTCACCCCTTCCGTTCTAGGCCGTGTGTCGAAAGTGGATCTTGGGGCTGTGAATGATCACGGTTCATGGGTCGGGGAGATCTCACGGACGAGCAGTGGGCGGTGCTGGGGCCGTTGTTGCCGAAGGGGACGAAGGTGGGGCGGCCGCCTGTGTGGCCTCGGCGGCAGCTGATCAACGGCATACGGTTCCGTGTCCGGACCGGTGTGCCGTGGCGGGACATCCCTGTCGAGTACGGGCCCTGGAACCGGGTTTACGACCTGTTCCGTGGATGGCAGCGGAACGGCACCTGGCACCGCATCCTCACCCGCCTCCAGTCCCTGGCCGATGCGAAGGGCGCAATCACGTGGGACCTCAGCGTCGACTCCACGGTCTGCCGCGCTCACCAGCATGCGGCCGGAGCTCGCAGGCAGGGTGATCTGCAGAAGGAACCGCCGGGTGGCGTGTTCACCGAGTCTCGTGATCATGGGTTGGGGCGCTCGCGCGGCGGGTTACCACCAAGCTGCACTTGGCCGTCGAACAGGGTCAGAAGCCCCTGTCGATCGTGGTGACGGCAGGGCAGCGTGGAGACTCGCCGCAATTCGAACCGGTGCTGGAGAAGGTTCGCGTGCCCCGCCTCGGGCCGGGTCGGCCACGCGTTCGTCCCGATCGGGTGCGGGCTGACAAGGTGTACGCC
The DNA here is from genome assembly GCF_003665435.1 of Streptomyces fungicidicus. NCBI lineage: Bacteria > Bacillati > Actinomycetota > Actinomycetes > Kitasatosporales > Streptomycetaceae > Streptomyces > Streptomyces fungicidicus. The sequence goes on along the minus strand of NZ_CP023407.1, from coordinate 35,074 downwards.
TCCCGCAACAATCGCGCCTGCCTGCGCCGACGCGGAATCCGATGCACCATCCCGGACAAGGCCGACCAGGCACGCAACCGCCAGAAGCCCGGCTCCCGCGGCGGTCGGCCGCCGCGCTTCGACCCGGCCGACTACCGCCAGCGCCATGCGGTCGAGTGCGGGATCAACCGTCTCAAGAGACACCGTGCTGTCGCCACGCGATACGACAAGCTCGCCGTCCGCTACGAGGCGACCGTGCTGGTCGCGACCATCAGCGAGTGGCTGTGACTTTGGGCCGTCACGTGGCGGGATCCACGTTCCATGCCGCGGGCAAATCGCTGCCGCAGAAGACGCAGACGAAGTCGTCCTCACGGACGATGTTGCGCTCCTGGCAGTCGGGGCATCGCCGGAACACCACCTCGTGGGTGAAGCCGGATGGCCGCTGGAGCTCTGCAGCGTCCAGGGCGCGGGCGACTTCCGCCCAGGAGGTGACATCTGGGCAGTAGCCGGTGGACTGGTTGCTGACCTCGCTCACGGTCCACCGGTCTGCCTCGCGCATGAAGCTGATCTCACCAGCGCTCAGGACCATGTCTCCGCCGGCACAGGCCACGTGCTCGCTCCGGCGCGGCGCCAGCCGAAGCACACCGTCCACGCCGACCACGAACGTGAACGGTTCGGCCAGTTCGGCCGCCGATTGCTCCGTGATCCAGCCGTCGAAGTCAGCCGCCGAGCCGATACGACGCCCGCCGTCACCAGGCCGTACTGCAGCCTTCAGCTCGACCGGTCCGACATATCGATAACTCCGCCCCCGCCCAGTCACGTCAGCCAACCTAGAGCACTTCCGACACACGCCCTAGTTGTGCTGTCCCGGGACGTTGGTGACACGCGTGCTGGGTGCTTGAACGGGTGAGGGCCTTCTGGGTTCGGTGTGGATTGCGACATCTGCACCGACCGCAGGAGGCCCTCGTGTCCCACCGTAACGCCCCGCTGACTCCGACCGGACGGCTTCGCCTGGCCCGGTGCGTCGTGGACGAAGGCTGGCCGTTGCGGCGGGCCGCGGAACGCTTCCAGGTCAGCCACACCACCGCCGCCCGGTGGGCGGGCCGCTACCGGCAACTGGGCCCGGCCCGGATGCTCGACCGCTCCAGCCGCCCCCACCACAGCCCGCGCCAGACGCCCGCCCCGGTCGAACAGCAGGTGGTGCGGCTGCGACTCGAACACCGGATCGGTCCGGTGCGGCTGGCTGCCCGTTGCGGCATCGCCGCCTCGACCGCGCACCGCATCCTCCTGCGGCACGGCCTGCCCGCACTGGCCACGCTGGACCGGGCCACTGGCGAGCCCGTGCGCCGCTACGAGCGTGCCCGGCCCGGGGAACTGGCCCACATCGACGTCAAGAAACTCGGCCGCATCCCCGACGGCGGTGGCCACAAGGTCCTCGGCCGCGCAGCAGGCAGAGCCAACCAGGACCGCCGCAACGGCACCGGATACGCCTACCTGCACACCGCCCTGGACGACCACACCCGCCTCGCCTACACCGAAGACCTCCCCGACGAGAAGGCCACCACCTGCGCCGGCTTCCTCACCCGGGCCGCCGCCTGGTTCGCCGCACACGGCATCACGATCGAACGGGTCCTCACCGACAACGCCTGGGCCCACACCAAGAACACCTGGCGCCAGACCTGCCACGACCTGGGCATCAGCCCCCGCTGGACCAAGCCCTGGCGACCCCAGACCAACGGAAAGGTCGAACGCTTCCACCGCACCCTGCTCGACGAATGGGCCTACCACCGGCCCTACACCACAGACCGCGAACGCCAGACAGCGTTTCCCGACTGGCTGGACTGGTAAAACTACCACCGACCCCACACCGGCATCGGCGGCCACCCACCAGCCAGCCGCGTCACCAACCTGCCCGAACAACACACCTAGTAGGGCCTCACTGCGTGCTGACGGACGAGCACCTGGGGAATTACGTGAACGTTCCCGTGGGGAAATACGCGATCGCCCACACCAAGTCGTAGTACTGGCTCACGTCAGCCTCTCACCGCTGGTCATAGGAGGTCGACATTACGTTCAGTTAGCCCTCCACGGAAAGTGAGCCAGAACCGCTTCTCGTCGACATTCACGAGCGAAACCAGGTAGCCGTTCCGGTCGTTGCCGTGTGCGGCGACCCCTTGCGGGTAACAGGGACCCGTCCGTGTACCGCCTGCGGTGGACCAAGCCCAGGCCCGAGCGAGCGAGGAAGGTGCCGCGTGTCCTCTTCCCTGGTAGAGACGGTCGACATCAATGCCCCCGTGTCCGTGACCTGGTCCCTGTGGAGCGACGTGACGAGGTGGCCGTCGTTCCTGAGCCACGTCCGCCTGGTTCAGCCCTTGGACGAGCGCCGATTCGCCTGGCAGCTTGCCCTGCCCGGCGCGGACAGGAACTTCGTCGCCGAGCTCACCGAGGTAGTGGAGGAGAACCGGATCGCCTGGCGGACCACGGAGGGGGTGGACCACGCGGGCGTCGTCACCTTCCACCGGCTCAGCGACACGACGAGCAGGGTCACCCTCCAGATCGAGTACGACCCCAAGGGCTTCATCGAACACCTGGGCGCGCTGACGAACCTGGACTCCACGCTCGCCAACTACGACCTGGGAGAGTTCCAAAAGCTCGCGGAGACCGCGGCGGCAACCTGAGAAGCGGAGACTTTCGAACCGCGCCTGACGGGGGCGGAGCCGGATCTTCCACGACCCGGCTCCGCCCCCGTCAGGCGCGCGCCTGGATCCGGTCGGCCGCGATCCTCACCTTGGGGGCCCCGTCTGACCGGCCTCTCGGCCGACGCAGGGGTCCTCCGGAGCGCAATCGTGAGCATTGCCATCGTCCTCGGTCCTCCCCGCCGGCTGACCGCATCACCCCACCCGCCCGGCCGGTCCACGCCCAGTCCCGTCGCCAGGTGCACACCGCCCCGCGGGCCGTTCTGCGTTCGAAGATGCGCGGTAGGCGGGCTCGGGCACGTCGTTGTGTCGGCATGTGGACCGGCGTTAGTGAAGTCCCCTCGGCACCATCAGCACTCCACCAGGGCCGGCAGGTCATCGGTCTACGCCGCGGTCCCCGGCCCGGCTTCCCGCGGGTCTCCGTGCGGCCGCGTCAACCCCTCGTCCACGGGCAGCCGCCGTGCCGACTCCGCGTGGTCCAGCTCGTAGTGGTGCTGGCACTCCTCGCACCGCACCCCGTCCACCAGCACACCGATGTCGTCGTTCTCCCCGTTCGGGCAGTCCGAACCGTCTCCGCGCCCCGCACACGCCTGTACCTGCGCATCCGCCATACGCTCGACCGTGCGACGCCGCCCGGCAGGCCGGGAGCGCGCGCGGCAGGGCGCACAGGCGTACAAGCCCGGCACGGTGCACCAGCAGCCATCAGCAGCCCCACCAGGGGGGGACGCAGGGTCAGGGTTGCGCGACGTGGCCGGGCCAGTCGGGGTCGGTTTCGGCGGCCGGCAGGTCCCCGTGCCCCTCCCACCAGGGGTTCGTCCACCCGCAGGCACACGAGTACCGGCCCTTGATGCCGTAGATCTCTTTGCCGCAGCCCCCGCACTGGGAAGCGGTGATTTTCTGCCCGTCCAGGAACGCGGCCGCCGCGGCAGCCGTCTCCGCAGAGGGCACCGGCACGGGGGTGTCTGCCTCCTCGTCACCCGTCCGACCCTACGCACGGCGAGAGCACTGTCCCAGAGGCCGGGCCGCACTGCGGGCATGGCCGGGAGCCGTCCGGGCCTTCCTGCGCTGAGCACCGTCTTGCCTCTGCGGCAGACCGTTTGGGGGGCGGGACTGCAGCGCTACGGGGCAGCCTGATGAAGGCGTGGGGGAGCGACCGCAGCAGGGTCAGCGCGCCTGTGCATCAGGCTGCTTGCCCGTGCTCCTCCGCCGGGAGGTCGTCGTGGTCGTCTGGTGGCCGGCGTGCTGTTTTCTCGCGTAGGCGCAGGATGCCCCAGGTGAGGGCGCTGGCGGGGGTGAGGTACCAGGGCAGGGGCCACAGGAGCGGCCACCAGCCGGCTCCGGGGTGGAACAGAGCCTCGGTCGCGGCGCCGGCCATGCCGGCGGCCAGGCTCCAGCACAGCAGCCGGCCGGTCCGCTGCACGGCGCGAGCGGTGCGGTCGGTGTCGGCGCGGCGCCCGCGGGTGGGGTGCGGGCAGGCTCGGCGTCTTCCGGGCACGCTCATGTCAGGGGTCCTTTGCAGCAGGGGCGGTTGCCGCGGGCTGGGGGACCACGCATGCAGGGCGCGGCAAGTGTGCATGCCGTGGGGGAGGGCTTGCAGCCCTGCCCCACGTTCGACCATTGCTCTAAGACAACTTCCTGGGGCTCGGTGGCGTGCCGTGACGACCACGGAACCCTTGGGGGCCGGGCTCGACGGGAAGATCAAGTCAGGTCTGAACCTGTCTTGAAAGCGCCTCTCGTTGACCACTTGCTTCCGGGAAGAGGTCAATTCGTTCGATTCAAGCCAGGTTTTCCAGGTGGATCGATAGCGGAACCGCTTCACCCATCCGATCTGCGTCCGCTTCATACCTCTTCGTTCATGTATGACTCATAGAAGCGATGGGGCTTATTCCGGACGGAATGCATATGCGTTTCGGGGGGAGGGCGGGCTGTTTTGTGTGCTTCTTGTGACAGGTTGTGAGTCCGCGGTGACCGTTGGGGTTGCCGTGTCTGTCTTCCTGTGGGGGGAAGTTGATGCACTCGCGTGCCATACGCACGCCGTTTCGGCGTGCCCGCAGATCGTCGCGCTTCGGGCTGATAGCCGCGCTCGCGGCGCTGTCCCTGGTGGCCCCGGCAGTACCGGCGTTGGCCGCACCGTCGCCGGCGGATCCGGGACCGACCTCGTCTTGGGGCAAGAAGACCGACTTCGAGGAACCACCCGTCAAGGTCGGTGACACCAGGCCGGTGCCTGGTCAGGAGGAGGCCGCGCCGACCAAGGAGCAGGCCGCCTGGCGGGCCGAGCAGAAGGAGCGCGCCCTTACCGGTGAGCCACCGACGCCGCCGAAGGCGTCGTCCCGGTCGGCCGCGTCCGACGCCGCTGTGACGGTGTACGTGCCCGAGGACCAGGGAGCCGTGCCCTGGCACCAGATGTCCGACTTCCGGATCACCGACTCCCTGGTGGCCCGGATCAACCTGTCCACCGGCAACCTGATGCTCGCCGGCACCGACTTCCAGGTCGCGGGCGTGGGCAAGACGCTGCGCCTGGCGCGGACGTACAACTCCTTCGACGCGCCCTGGGGCAAGGTCTCCCAGCGGTGGTGGCAGGAGTACGAGCGCTATCTCCACCTCTTCAGCAACGAAGTCGTCCTCTACGACTCCACCGGCGCCGCCGTCCGCTTCGACGCGAACGCCGACGGCACCTACACCACGCCCAAGGGCCACTCGAAGGACCTGAAGAAGAACGCGGACGGCACCTACACCCTCAGCGACCGCAAGTCCGGCTCGAAGGACACCTACGACGAGCACGGAACGCTGACGAAGGTCACCGACAGGAACCGCGGCACCGTCACCGTCGAACAGCACGACGACGGCAGCGAGCACAAGGGCTTCAAGCTCACCGAGACCCGCTCGGGCCGCTGGGTCGACCTGCTCAAGACGTACCCGAACCAGTGGCAGGCCAAGGACCACACGGGCCGCACCGCCGTCTTCGACCTCAACGAGGCCGGCGATCTGGTGAAGACCACGGACACGGAAGGCAAGTCCACCGTCTTCGACTACGACCCCTCCCGCCGCCTGACGAAGATCACCACCCCGGAGGGGCGGGTCACGGTCTTCACCTACGACGAGGACAACCGCGTCCGCTCCATGCTGAGGGCCACCGACTTCAACGGCTCGGGACACACGGGACCGGCGTACACCTACGCGTACTCGAACACCGACCCGTCCGCTGCTGGGACCACGACGGTCACCGACCCTGAGCAGCACGCCACGAAGTACGAGCACAACGTCGACGGCGGCGTCACCAAGGTCACCGACGCCCTCGGCCACACCCGGAAGCGGACCTTCGACGCCAACCACAACATCGACACCGCCGAAGACGCCATGGGCGTCGGCACCGGCGCAGGCAACGTCACCGCCTACGGCTGGGACACCCGCAACAACCCCACCTCCGCCAGGCTGCCCACCGGCGCCACCGCCACCCTCACCGGCTACCAGACCATCGCCGGCGCCGACCTGCCGAAGACACTCACCAGCGCCGACGGCGAGAAGAGCGACTACACCTATGACACGGCCGGCAACACCAAGTCGGTCGCGGTGACGGGAACCGGCGGCGGCAAGCGGTCCTTCGACTACAACCCCGCCACCCCGACCTGCGACGGCTTCGAGGGCCAGACCTGCAAGGTCACCACCACCATGTCGGCCACCAAGTCGGTGTCGACATCGTTCGACTATGACGCCAAGGGCAACCTGTCCAAGGTCAGCCCGCCCGCCCCACTCGGTGAAACGACCTACACCTACGACGCGCTCGGCCGCCCCGAGACCGTGACCGACGGCCGCGGCATCAAGACGGTCTACGAGTACGACAACCGCGACCGGATCAAGCTGGTCTCCTCCACCAACGACACCGTCCGCTACCACTACGACGGCGACGGCAACCTCCGCCAGCGCGACGACAGCACCGGCGTCACCACCTACGAGTTCGACCCGCTCTCCCGGGAGACCATCCGCACGCTGCAGAACGGGTCGCAGACCAAGCTCACCTACACTCCCGCGGGCAACGTCGACATTTACGAGGACCCGGCCGGCGTCACGGACTACACGTGGAACGAGGTCAACAAGCTCACCGAGCTGAAGGATCCGACCGGCAAGAAGACCACGTACAAGTACAACAACAACGACTTCCGCACCACGACCACCTACCCCGGCGGCACCGTCCAGAGCGTCACCCCGGACAAGTCGAGCCGTCCGGAGAAGATCAAGGCGACCTCGCCCAAGGGCACCCTGGTCGACCTCGCCTACTCCTACTCCAACGCCGGCAAGGACGGCGCCAAGATCCGCACCCGCACCGACGCGGTCACCGGGCTGAAGACCACCTACACCTACGACAGCGCCGGCCGCTTCTCCTACGCCAGGGAAGACCAGGGCACCACCCTCAAGGCCTCCTGGCAGTACTGCTACGACCAGGCCGGCAACCTCACCAGCCAGGGTGTCGACCCCGGCTGCCCGCGCGGCACCACCTACACCGTCAACGACGCCCAGCAGATCACCGCGAAGAACGGCTCGACGGCCAACTGGTCCTACGACAAGCTCGGCAACGAGACCGCCGCCGCCTCCACACCCGAGGGGACGCGCACCGGCGAACAGTGGTCCGACTACAGCCAGATGACGTCGATCACCGTCGGCGCCAAGACCTACGCCGGCCAGTACGGCTCGACCGATCAGAGCGAGCGGATCAAGCTCGGCGACACCTTCTTCCACAACGGCCCGCTCGGCCTCTCGGCCGAGACGACCGCCGGCGTGGACATGGGATTCAACCGGGAACCCGGGGGCACGCTGAACTCCATGACGACCGGGGGCAAGTCGTACTACTACCTCACCGACGCGCTCGGCTCCGTCGTCGCGCTCGCCGACGAGGCCGGCACGAAGGTGAACACCTACGCCTACAGCCCCCGCGGCGTCCAGCGCACCACGACCAGCGAGCAGGTCCCGCAGCCCTACCGCTTCGCCGGCGGCTACCAGGACCCCACCGGCCTCTACCACTACGAGGCCCGCTACTACGACCCCAACATCGGCCGCTTCACCAGCCCCGACCCCTCCGGCCAGGAGAAGAACCCCTACCTCTACGCCGAAGGCGACCCGGTCAACCGCATCGACCCCACCGGATTGCTCAGCTTCGGTGATGTCGCTGACGCTCTTACCCCCATGGGCGACGTGAAGACCGCGATCCAGTTCGGAGGCGCAATCAAAGAAGGCCAATGGGGGGAGGCCGCGGCCATCAGTTTCGGATGGGCTTTCGGCGAGGCCGTCACCACTGCGTGCGTAGCCGGCGCCACGCTTGGAGGAGGTCCCGTAGTAGGCGCAGCCGCTGCGGTCCCGTGTGCTGTCGGCGGAGACGCAGCGGGCAACTTTGCTGAGGACCAGACAAAGGATGCGTGGTCATAAAAAGATCGCGCCAACCCGACCCGGGGTGGCGGTCATGCGCCACCCCGGGAGCGGCCAAAACCGTTGAAGATAGGAAGGAGCCGGATATCGTGCTGCAATTTGCCGACGCTTCGGGAAAGGGAGCTTGGATTCCTGATGGCTGGGAGATTCCTATATTCCTGGGCTCCATGGCCATCGTTGTCATCATGGTAGCCGTAGCGCGTTGGCGTCGGAAGTGAGCCGAAAAATGGATAGCGAGGCGAGGGGAATCCTGCGAATCCTGGCCTATTTCCTAGTCGGATTCGCGGCGGTTATGACTGTCTCGGTCATCATTATGCTTGCGTCGGGAGCCAGCCTCGCAGCAATTCACGTGGCCCCGCTTGCCGCAGCGGCGTGCGGCCTGCTACTGCTCCGCCATACCAAGAGGGAAAACTAGCTAGCTGCAGTGTGCTGGGCCTGGCTCGTTCTGGTGCCGGCAGCGGACGCGAGCCGTTTCTTGAGGAAAACCGGGTGGACAGCTACCGCGGCCACATCGGACAGCTCCACACTCAGGTCCACTGGGGCTGGGCAACGCCGCCGACCCATCGACAAGCGACGTCGCTCCTGCTCGATAAAGCCACTGCGGCCGAAAAGCACCAAAAAGGCATGAACATCCCCATAGCAGCTCCCGGAGGCGGTCCCGAGCTGCCGGTATGGGGGCAGGTGGCCTTCATCGTCGTTGCCGTATTTGTGGGGATCTTCGTCGTGACGGGCCTGCTTCGCAATCGCCGCAGATGAAGCGTCCAACCGTACGCGCAGAGGCTCATAGGACATACGTCTCCAGCCCAACGTGCAGCGGTGGTCTACAAGTGCAGTTCTAGGAAATTTGTTTACAACTCGATCGACGCCAATGACGTAGGAGGAAACGACGTGCGGGTACTTGTTGCGGTCCTCGCGATCATTGCAGGGCTCGCCCTCATACCGCTCCGGAAAAAGTTCGGGGCGAGGGCTGTCGCCCAGTGCAACGTACTCGGACGGGCGAACGCAGCTGCGGCCGACGGTTCCCTCCGTGTGTGATTGCTTAGCTTCGGTGATGTCGCTGACGCTCTCATCCCAATGGGTTTCGTGAAGGCCGCGATGGAGTTCAAAGATGGCCAATGGGGAGAAGCTGTGGCCATCAGTTTCGGATGGGCTTTCGGGTGAGGCCGTCACCACTGCATGCATAGCTGGCGCCATGCTCGGAGGCGGCCCCTTAGCAGGTAACGCTCCGAAGAGGGCTTGTTAGTGTGTTGTGGGTTTGTTGAGAGGCCGGGTGGGCGGTTCGTGTGCGGTGGGCCGGGTGTGTGAGCTGGGATTATGTGTTCTGTATGGAGTGCGGCTGGGTGGGGTGTAGGTAGTTCTCACAGCGGCTAACACAATGAGGTGGATCGGCCTTGATGGCCGTTCCTTGCAGGCGGGTTGAGGGTTGTCCGTGCCGTGAGGGCTTCACCGTGGATCGTGCCGCTGCTTCCGAGGAAGGAGTGACGGGCCCGGCATTTCGGTCGTTTTCCAGTCCCGGACCGTCAAGGCGCTGCGCGGGATGCAGCACGTGCTGCACACTCTGCGAGAGGATGTGGCAGGTGAGAAGCGGGTAGTGAGCTTTTGATCATCTTCGGTTTATAGGGAGTGGAGTTCGCCGTGTCTGATGTTGCTGAGGTGCGCTACAAGGTTGTGCTGATCGGTGACTCGAAGGTCGGCAAGACCGCTCTGGCCAAGCGCCTGCTCTCGGACGAGTTCGTGAGCGAGTACGGGCCGACGACCGGCTGCGAGGTCTCCCGGCTGCCGCTGGAGACGACCGAGGGCAGAATCGTCCTCGAAATCTGGGATGTGGGCGGCCACGATGCGGGCTCCCCACTGAAGGACGGGTTCTTTATCGGCGCCGACGCTGCCTTGGCCGTGTTCGACTGCACCAGCAAGGACACCTTTGCGCGCATTGAGCCTTGGGTGCGCCACCTGCGGGCTGTCCTGTCTGGGGGGAGGGAGGTGCCGATCGTTGCGATTGCCAACAAGATCGATTCCGCTGGCCGAGTGGTCTCGGCCGTGACCCATATCAGGGGCCTCCCGTGCTACGAAGTGTCGGTGAAGGAATCCACCGGGCTCCTTACCGCCATCCACCCCCTGTCACGCGCCCTTACGAAGCACGACGATCTGACCATCACTGCGGTCAACGGGCGTCCGGTGAAGGAGGAGGCCCAGCAGCCCCCGGACGAGCTGAGTCTGTAGAGGGGCAAGCTCCGCGCCTACGGCCGCATCGCGAACCAGGTCACCGCGACCGGCCGCCACCGCTACTGGCCGTTCCGATCCCCCGGAGGCGAAGGTGAGCGGGAGCACGCCGTCGGCCGAGGTGACGCCGCTCACCTTCCGCAGGCCAGCGGCCGCTTCCACGCCCGACCGGATTCGAACCGGCGGCCTCGCGATTTCGAAGACCGCGCACGACCACCCTGCGCTACGGCTTGATTCGCCCTTCGGGACGAAGACTCTCAAACTGGGCTCGGGTGACGTGAGTTGATCTGTACAGTGCGGGCGATGCCCCCTTAGAAAGGACGAGGCCATGGCTGACGAGGAAGCCGTAACATCGAGGATCGCTCCCTGGTACGACGCAAGTGCCATGATGCCCGGCGATTACCTCCACCCTCGGGACCCCACCAGGTTCATCACGGTCGACGCGGGGCTGCAGCCCATCGAGCGTGATTGCCCTGAAGACCGGAACAGCCCGAACAACAGGATGGTCTGGGACGACGAGCTGAAGAAGTGCCGCCCGTATAACGAGTCGAAGGACGCGCACCTCTTCGCCGAGGACGACTGACCTCGCCGCGGGGTCTTACAATGGCTGACACAATGAGGTGGATAGGGCCTGTTGGCCGTGTCCGTGTCCGGAGATGGGCTTTGTCCGGGTATGGGGGCTTCGCCGTGGATCGTGTCGAATGCTCTGTGGGAGCGGATTGAGCCGCTGCTGCCGCGCAAGGAGCGCCGGTTTCGTCACCCTGGACGAAGGCCGCTGCCGGATCGGCAGGTGCTGTGCGGCATCCTGTTCGTTCTGCACACCGGCATCCAGTGGGAGTACCTGCCCAGGGAGTTGGGCTTCGGCTCGGGCATGACGTGCTGGCGGAGGTTGCGGGACTGGAACGAGGCTGGCGTCTGGCAGCAGCTGCACGAGGTGCTACTGGCCGAGCTCAACGCGGCGGCCCGCCTCGACTGGTCGCGTGCCGTGGTCGACTCCAGCCACGTGCGGGCCATAAAAAGGGGGGGGCCTCACGGGGCCGAGTCCGGTCGATCGTGGCCGAAGCGGATCGAAACACCACCTGATCACCGACGGACACGGCACACCGCTCGCCGTGATCCTCACCGGCGGCAACCGCAACGACGTCACCCAGCTCATGCCACTGATCGACGCCGTCCCGCCCATCAGGGGCCGGATCGGGCACCCGCGACGCAAGCCCGACTCACTCTTCGCCGACCGCGGGTACGACCACGACATCTACCGCGACCAGGTCCGCCAGCACCGCATCGTCCCGGTCATCGCCCGCCGCGGCGCCCTCCACGGCACCGGACTGGGAACCTACCGCTGGGTCGTCGAACGCAGCTTCGCCTGGCTCCACGGCTTCAAACGCCTCCGCATCCGCTGGGAACGACGAGCCGACATCCACGAAGCCTTCCTCAAACTCGCCTGCTGCCTCATCACCCACCGACAGATCAACTCATTGTGTTAGCCGCTGTAAGAACGCCTAACACAATGAGGTAGTCACCAGCAGGCAACGCACTGGGTGAGGTCTTCCGACAGGAAGATCGTGAAACGTCTCCGCGTTCCAGTGACGGTCGCCATGTAGACCCGGGCTGTTCCTGCGGCTTGGAGTCCGGCGATGGCTTCCACAAGTCCGGGCCGAGGCGTGACGCCCGTTTCGAGCATGACTTCGTGCCGCCACGACCAGATGTCCCAAAGCTGTTGCGCAGAGGCTGTTTGGTTCAGAAAGACCTCGAAGTCCGCGCCTGCCTCCAGCTGGGCCAGGGCTGCGCGGGCAGACGCGCTGACGTCCTGGGACAGTGCGGATTGCAGGGTGTCTCGGTCCATGCGATCAGTTTGCCGGGGCGGTCTGTCGACTTGGGGCGAGTGCCGGTCAGGTCAGGGACAGCACTTGTCGGTGGGTGATCAGGCAGCAGGCGAGCTTGAGGAAGGCTTCGTGGATGTCGGCCCGTCGTTCCCAGCGGACGCGGAGTCGTTTGAAGCCGTGGAGCCAGGCGAAGGTGCGCTCAACCACCCACCGGTAGACGCCCAGGCCGCTGCCGTGGGGTGTGCCGCGTCGGGCGATGAGGGGCAGGATCCGGCGGGCCCGGACCTGGTCGCGGTAGACGTCGTGGTCGTAGCCTCGGTCGGCGAAGACCGACTGGGGCTTTCGGCAGGGCCGTCCCGGCCGGCCGCGGACAGGCGGGACGGCGCCGAGCAGCGGCATGAGCTGGGTGACGTCGTTGCGGTTGCCGCCGGTGAGGATGACCGCGAGCGGGGTGCCGTGGCCGTCGGTGATCAGGTGATGCTTGGAGCCGGCCCGTCCTCGGTCGACTGGCGACGGTCCGGTCTGGGGCCCCCTTTAAGGTCTTGACGTGGCTGGAGTCGACGACCGCTCTTGACCAGTCGAGGCGGGCGGCGGCATTCAGCTCGGCCAGTAGCACCTCGTGTAGCCGTTGCCAAACGCCAGCCTTGTTCCAGTCCCGCAGCCGTCGCCAGCAGGTCATACCGGACCCGAAGCCGAGCTCCTGAGGCAGGTGTTCCCACTGAATGCCGGTGTGTAGCACGAACAGGATCCCGCACAGCGCCTGTCGGTCCGGGACCGGCTTGCGGCCCGGGTACCTGAACCGCCTCTCCCGCTTCGGCAGCAGCGGCTCGATCCGCTCCCACAGGTCATCCGACACGATCCACGGCGAAGCCCTCATGACCCGGACAACGCCGAACCCACCGACCGGACACGGCCACCAGAACCGATCCACCTCATTGTGTTAGGCGTTCTTAGTGCCTGCGGCGGAAGGCTGTTGACGGTCGGCTTGGCGGCGCAGCGGTTGCGCCTGGGCGGCGGAGCCTGTTCGCCTCATGTCCAGCGCATGCCGATGGCGGCCAGCTGCTCCACCCGCTCCGGCGGCAGGGTCGAGGCTCGGCTGCGCTGGTTCCCGATCCACGCGCCCAGCTTGAGCTCTCGTTCCTCCTGGTCCTCGCCGCCGTCGCTACCGTCGATGGCGAGCCGTTCGATGTGCTTCCTGGGCACCCGCAGGTGCCCCTCCCGTTCGTAGAACTGGCAGGCGGCGGCGTAGTTCAGCGCCCACTTGTCAGCCTGCGTGCGGCGCGGGGGCGGTTTCTCGTCCTCGCTCGCGGGTTCGATCCCGAGAACGTGTTCGCACATCCACTGCTGCACGGTCGTCAGCCTGTCCCAGCCGAGTCGCTGCGCCCGCACCCACCGGCCGAGGTCCTCGCCCTGGTGTACGACCTCGCCCGGCGAGGTGGGCAGCGCGCCGCCGGCCTCGAGGTGGAGCCGGGTGAGGTGGAAAGCGCGTTGCCACTCCACCGGCCACGCGGGGTACCACGACGGGTCGATGTCCTCCAACTGCTCGCGTCGCTCCTCCGGCAGTGCGCCGGCCGCCGACGCAGCGGGCAGTTCTTCGGCCCGCCGCTGTTCGATCTCCTGCGCCTTCCGGGCTGCGGCCCGCTGGTTCTTCAACCAGATGCCCACCCGGTATCCCTGGTAGGTGGCGTCGGTCGGCGCCAACAGGTGCCCGCTCTCCGCAGCCCACCCGCGCGCCGCGGCGAGGCCTTCCTCCCACGCGACGTCGTAGTGCGACCACACCATGCCGAGCTTTTCCAACTGCTCGACGCGGCCTTCGTCCATGTCCCCGCGCGCGTAGAACCGCCTGGCGTCCGCGATCCACTGCCCTAGGGGAAAACCGGCGAGCGAGGCCGGCCACCCTTCGGCCCCGGCCTCCTGACCGTCGCCGGCGGGCACACGGTAGGTGAACGGCACGCGCAGGTCGCCGTGCAGTCGGTGGTAGAGGACGGCCGCCTCCACACCGCGCCGCCAGTGAGCGTGTTCAGGGTTGATCACCCGCAGGCTGATGAACGCGGCCAGCTGCGCCGGGTCACGCGGCGTCGAGAACTTCAGCAGCTCCCGGGCGGCACCGACAGACCACGGCCGCTCCGGTCGCCGTCGGCCCCCTCGTCCTCCGCCCCGCTCGAACGGGACTGGACACCCCGGACGCCGCTTGGCACCTGCTGCTCGGCGAGCTGCTCCACCACACGGGCGTCGTGCGCCCTGAGCGCCTCGAGCAGCTTCGCGAGCCCGCCATACGCACGCGAGGTGAGCATGCTGTCGGCCGTCTCACCCGGCCCGAGCAGCACCGGCACCACGAGCGAGGCGACCTTGCCCTCGCCGGGCTGCAGGCGCAGGGCGCGCCCGACGGCCTGGACGAGATCAGGCATGGAGCCGCGCACGTCGGCGAAGTAGACGGAGTCACAGTTCTTCGTGTCCACGCCTTCGCCCAGGACCCTCACCGAGCCCAGGTAGCCCTTCTCCACGACCGTGCCGTCCGTGGCGATCCCAGCCGCGAACTCGCCCAGCACCCGCCGCCGGTGGCCCGGTGTGTGTTCGCCGCACAACCAGTCCGCCCAGACCGTGCGCGGATACAGCTCCGGCGCACCGGCATGCAGCCGCCCGGCGACGTCAAGGAGCCCGGCTGCGAACGCCTCGGCCTCCTTCACCTGATGGTGAAAGACCAGCGTCCGACAAAAGCCCTCCTCCGCCGAGGCCTTCACCAGCGCCGTCTGCAGCGCGGCCAGCCGAGCCCCGCGAACCTCGTCCGAGCGGCCCTCCACGCCCAGGAGCCGCGCGGCCTGGAGCTGCGTGTCGGTGATGTCGTGGTTCGTTCTTTCTGATCGGTGGCCGGAGGGTTGAGCTGGGCTGATCAGTTGGCTGGTTGGGTTCGGCGGTGTGGTGGGTGCTGGCGGGGTGTGTGGCGTTGCTTGCGGGCGGGGCCTGGGCGGGCTTGTGAGCTGCGGCTTTCCTGCCTCGGGCTGGTCTCGTGGATGTTGATCAGTTCTGTTGGCTGGTCGGTCAGGATTGCTGGACGGCTGTTGTAGCGGCATAGCGGTGTGGGGCCGTGGATGCCGATGATGATCATGAGGTGTTGTTGGTGGGGATGGAGCTGAGCCCAGGCGCGCTGCTGGGTGCGGATCCATTTGATGGTGTTGTTCGGGAAGGGCTGGGCGGCCGTGTAGTGGGTGTGGGCTAGGTGCCAGCTGTGGTTCCAGGTGACCCGCCAGGGTGGGTTCCACCACGGGTCGAGTGCGGTGAGCTGCGGATCGTGGAGCCAGGTATTCCCGGTTCGTTTCAGGTGGTCGTGGGCGGCTCGGCGTTGTTTGTACAGCCACCGTCCCAGGGGGAAGCCGTCGTGTTCAGTGCGGTAACAGGCTGAGGTGAGGTTGCCGTGCTGGGCGGCCCAGGCCCGAGCGTAGGGCAGGCCGGCGTTGAAGGATGAGGGCGGGTTCTTCAGGCGGGGGCGGACAGAGCAGGGCGGTTGAGAAGGCTTCGGTGGTGGGGCCAAGACGTGGGCGCGTTCGCTGGTGAGGCCGGTCTCGGCGAGCAGTTGTTGCTGCTCAGGGTGGAGCCTGCCGTAGCTGGAGCACTGGGTGAACAGCCATTTCGCTGTGGCCGATGGGAGTGCGTCGAGGTCTGCGGTCGTCGTCAGGGAGCGGCCGGTGGTGTGGGTGCGGGCGGTGAGGTAGGCCTGCTGCCAGCGCAGTCCTCCCGCCGGGTTCCAGTGGGGATCGATGGCTTCCAGGGCTTTGATGCGGTCGGCGGGCAGTTTTCCGCGGCTGGCGCGGCGGCGTTGGGTGCGCAGCCAGGTGCCGAGGCGGTAGCCGTCGTGGCGGGCGGGTTCGGGGACGGCGAGGTTGCCGTGTTGCTGGGCCCAGGCGCGGGCGTGGGCGAGGCCGGCGGCGAAGGAGGCGGCTTGGGTTTTGCGGCGGGGGCGGGCGGTGCGGGCACCTTCGGCGGTGAGGCCGAGGTCGGCGAGGAGCTGCTGCTGGCGGGGGTGGAGGTCGTCGTAGACGGCGCACTGGCTGTACAGCCACTGTCCGGTCCAGTCCGGTGTGCCGGGGAAGCCCTCCTCGGGGGCGAGGTTTTGGCCGGGGGTGAGTTGTGTGCGGGCGGCCTGGTAGCGGCGTTGCCATTTCATGCCCCAGGGCGGGTTCCAGTACGGATCGATGCGGGCGAGGTGTTCGCCGTGCGGCCAGGGGGTGTCGAAGAGGTCGCGGTGGAGGTTGGCTTGGTGTCGTTGTGTGGCGAGCCAGCGGCCGAGTGGAAAACCTAGGTGGGGGGCGGTGCGGGGGATGTCGAGGTCGCCGTGCTGGGCTGCCCAGTCCCGGGCGTAGTGCAGCCCTGTTTCCATGGCGGGATGCCGGGTGGCCGGGTTGGGCACGGCCGTGCCTGCGACGAGTTCGGTGAGGCCGAGGCGGGCTAGGAGGTGCTGCTGGCCGGGCTGGAGGGCGGTGTAGTTGACGCACTGGGCGTACAGCCACTGCCCGGTGCGGTCGTCGAAGTTCCGGAATCCGGCTTCGGGGTCTGGGAGAGCGCCAGCCGTGACGGCGGCGTGAGCATGGTGGTGCTCGCGCTGCCAGTCGGTGGGCCAGGGCGGGTTCCACCAGGGGTCGATGTCGGTCAGCGTCCGGTTCAGTACCGGGTCGAGCTGGCCGCGCCGGGCACGTACCCGTTGACTGTGCAGCCATTTGCCGACCGTGAAGCCGCCCTGGCTGGCTGAGGTGGGGGCGCACAGGTGGCCGTGCTGGGCGGCGTAGGCGCGGGCGTGATCCAGCGCGGTGTGGCGAACAGCTTTGATGTTCTTGCGCCGAGGCTTTGCTGCGCGTGCTTGCTCCGGTGTGATGCCGATGTCGGTGAGGAGGCGTTGCTGCTGCGGATGGAGCTGGGGGTAGTCGGCGCACTGGTCATACAGCCACTCTCCGAGACCCTCGGGTGTGCCGGGGAATCCGAGGTCAGGAGCCAGGGGCTGTCCTGCTCGGACGTGTGCTTGAGCACGGTGGTAGATGCGCTGCCACCACAGGTTCCAGGGCGGGTTCCACCACGGGTCGAGGGCGTCGAGGGCGGCGGCGCGTTCGGGAGCGAGCTCGGGTCCTGCGGCGCGCTGGTTGGCGAGCCACAGGCCGACGGCGAAGCCTTCCATCTGCACTGTGTTGGGAGCGCACAGGTGGCCGTGCTCGGCGGCGTAGGTACGAGCATGGCGCAGCCCACGCGCGAACCCCCGGGCCGCGCCTTCGGCGCTGTCTGGGAGCAACGCAGGATCGGGCTGCACAGGTGTCTCGCCCCGGTCACTGCTGTCCGCCAGGAGCTGGGAAACCGGGGTGGGCCGGTGGGGCGGGGAGATGCGCCACATGCTCTGCGTTTTCGGTCTGTGTCCGGCTTGGCTGCGGACGCAGGCGCGCACCCAGGTGTTCAGCGGTCCTGTCGTGATCGCAGCGAGGCGGCCGGCGATCCACGGCCGTTCAAGACGCCGGGCCAGTTCGCCGACGAGGCGGGGGACATCGGCGAGCGAGTGCGGTTGATGCCGGCCCGCCTCGTCGAGCAGCTGCTGCTGCACACCCGCATCGGCCAGGGTCGCGGCCAGCGTGACGGCTTCCGGATAGGTCACCGCATCCCGCGCCGCTACGCGCCAGGCGAGGCCGTTGCCGTGAGCCATTAGCCGCAGCTGGTCGGGCCAGAGGGTCTCTTCCGGCCAGGCCTTGTCCCACCATGAAGCCGTAACCGCCTGCGCCACAGCGAACGCTTCGCCGGCGTGCGGGCTGCGCCGCAGCAGCCGTACATGACGACGCTGGGCCGTTGCGACCTGCGGCACATGCCGCACGTCCAGCTGCCCGGGGCCTGCCGTCGCTCCGTCGACGACGGGGGCTTCGAGCATCCAGCACTGGTGCTTGACGCAGACCCGTGCGTGCGGCAGGAGGTAGCGGCGTGCTTCTTCCCGGCCCTGTGTGGCGGTCGCGGTGCAGGCCCGGCACCCGGGCCCGTCGGCGGGATCGTGGCTGCGGTGCGGACCCAGGCGGCCGGCCCGCTCCCTAGCCTGCTCGAAGGAACCTCCCGGCCCCAGGCGGGAAGGGCACGGCGCAAGTGTTCTTCAGGCATGCGGCAGAAGGCTGCGACCACCGCCCGGGCCTCGGCGTTGAAGACGACTTCGCCGTCGGGCCGCACGGTGAAGAGGTTGGGACGCCGTCCCCCATCCACGAGTGCGCCGATGAGCTTTTTGGCCGTGAGCCGGTAGCGGGAGGCGACTCGGCCCATGTAGGACAGCGTCGTCTCACCGTGCAGCGGCGCTACCCGCACTGCCCCCAAAGCCCCTGCGTGCCCGGAGAGTTCGGGCTGCTCGCGCTGTAGTGGCTGCGCCTGCCGCCCGCTGGTGGTCTTCGTCACCGCCGCTCCAACCTGTCAGGATCCCGCGTTGTGGCTGCGCGGGCGCGGGATGCGTTTTCGGGGCGGGCGGGCTTGCTGTTCCGCGCGGATGTCGAGCTGGATGCCGGCCAGGAGCTTCTTGGTGATCTTTCCGCTGCCGTTGAGCAGGGTGGTCAGGGCGGCTTCGCGGATGAGGTGGGAGAGGCTGCCCATGACGCCGCCGGTGCGCTGGTGGAGATAGCCGGCGTGCCGCGCCAGGGTGTGCGGGGTGTGGTGGCGTAGGCGCAGGGCTTCTTCCATGTCGGTGACCACAGCGCGCCAGATCTCGCGCTGCTCTTCGGTGGCGCAGGGCAGCGCGGTGTTGCGGATCAGGGTGAAGCGGCCGGCGAGCTGGACGCCGCGCGGCCCGGTCAGCAGGGGAGAGGCGTCGACGTCGACGCCGGCGTAGACGAAGGTGGCGGGGATGCGCTCGCCGAGGTGTTTCATCTGGTCGGAGGTTTCCGCGCCGGACCGGGTGCGGGTGTCGAGCAGGTGAACGTCGTCCACGAGGACCAGCTTCGTCTCCAGGAGGCACAGCAGGTGGCAGACGGCGTCGGTGATCTGTGCCTGGTTCATGCGGGCCGCGATGGGGATGCCGAGGAACCGGGCGAATTCGCTGACCAGCATCTTGGGTGTGGAGGCCGGTGGCACGGCCAGGAAGACCACGGGCAGGCGGTCCGTGCGGCCGGGGTGCCGGCGCTGCTCGGCGAGTTCGAAGGTGCGGCCCATTTCGAGCAGGGTGGTGGTCTTGCCGGTGGTGGGCGGTCCGGAGACGATCAGGCCACGGCGTGCGGTGCCCTGCTGGCGGCGGTTGAGGAGCATCAGGCGCCGTAGCGACCCGGAGATGCGTTCCATGGCCGGGGTGGTCAGCACCACGAACCGGGAGTGGTAGTCCAGCCGTTCCTCCAGCGACCAGTCCTCGTCCGCGGCCGGATGGGGCTGCAGCGGGGGAGTGGCGACGAACTGCTGCCAGCCGTCCCGCGTGGTCGGCGGCGCGTACGCCGCGGCCCTCGCTCCGTCGTGAAGGGTGCTGTCGGCATGGGCGTCTGTCACCACTGTGCTGCTTCCTGGTAGGCGTCATAGATCCGGGACGGGCGCTGAACTTGAGCGGGGGAGTCCGGCCGTTCGTCTCTAGCAGGCTCATCGGCGTCAGTGGGGCCGGGCAGGTCGTCGTCCTCGTCCCAGCTGTCCTCGAACCCTGTCTCGCCTTGCTGATCCTCTTCTTCCAGCGGCGTGAAGGCACCCACCAGGCCGTAGGAGAGGGTCGGAGCCGCCACAAGGTCCGGGACCGCCTGCGGCACGGCCGGTCGGGCCAGGGACGCTGCGGCGCTGGCGCGCGCCGCCACCGTCTGCTCGCGGCGAGTCCCGTCACCGTTGCTCGCACGCCGCAGGAGGCGGTCCAGGGCCTGGGCGAGCTGCCGCTCGTGCTCGACGCGGTCGCAGCGGCGCTCGACTGCGGCACGGACGTGCTGCCAGGTGAAGTCGGTGAAGGGCAGGCTGACACAGCCGCGGTGGATCCACGGCACCTCTTCCCACCCGGTGGGCAGCCGCACCCAGATCTGATTGGGGTCGTAGGAGTTGTGGTGCACCTCCCATCTGCCGTCCGGTGCACCCGACGGGTCCCCGCGATGCGGATTGAGGACCTTGTGGTCGTAGGTGCGGTAGTCGAAGCGGATGCCGTAGTCGTTGATGGCCACCCGCTTGATGGGCATGAGCTCGATGTAGTCGTCCGCGCTCAGCGGCACCGGGATATAGCCGGTGACTCCCACGAGCGCGCCCCACATCTCGTTCGGCGACAGGGCAAGCTTCGGCGCCAGCGGATGGCGCAGCGACGCGTGCGGGCGGTGCTGCCAGTCGGTGACCAGCCACTCATCCAGCAGGTCCTGCACCTGCGCAAGCGTCCAGCACGCCTCGTCCTCAACGCGCGTGCCGCGCCGGGTGACATCCGAGCCGCTGTAGCCGGCCACGTACTGGGAGAACCGGTCCCCGATGGTGCGGAACGTCCGCTCGACATGGCCCTTGGCCGGACCGTTGGCCGGCGGCGCCGGCTGAACGGACACCCCCAGGCTCTCGCACGCGGCAATGAAGGAATGAGAGACAAACACCGCACCTTGGTCGACCACCACCGTCTCCGGCATGATCACCGGCCGGGCCGCTGCCCCTTCCAGCCGCGCATCCAACGACACCAGCCGCTCATAGGGGATGACTGACCGGGACATCGCCAGCGCCGTCTCCCACCCCGGGCGCATCCGCATGGGCGTGACCATCTGCGCCAGCAGCACCGCCGCATCCACCGACCTTGTGCCCACCGGACGCACCACCGCAGCACAGATACTGCGCGTTGCCACGTCCAACGCGATCGACAACTCGACCGACCCCGTCACCCCGTCCGCGAGGACAACCAGCACATCCAGCGGCGTACTGTCCAGCATCACCAGCTCACCCGGCCGCAGCGCCACAGTCGGGGTGAAGGGAGGGGCCGGCCGCGACGTGCGCCGCCGCTGCTGCGCCGCCGACCCCAGCAGTCCATGGCCGTCGGCGAGCGCGTGCACCAGCCGGTTGAACGTCGTCACCGGCGGCACCTCCACCGCGCCGGAACCATGGGTTTCCTCCAGCACCCACCCGACCATGCGCCGCAGCCGGCTCAGCGTGCCACTGGAGCGTTCCCGCTGCGCCTCCAGCACCTGAGTGATCGCAGCGACCACACGCTCATCGGCCCGTCCCACCACAGAACGCCTGCGCGCCGTGCGCTGGTCGACCAGCCCCCACAGCCCCTTCTCGCGGTAACGGGCCCGCATCCGCCGCACGGTCACCGCACTCGTGGGCTGCCCCGCCGCGGTCAACTCCGCTGCCTTGGCCTCCTCCCGTTCCGCCACAGTCCGCTGCGCCGGATCGAACTCCGCCCGCGGCGCACCGCCCTGCCCCGGCACCGGAAGGCCCGTCTCCACCTCGCGCACGTGCCGCTCCCAGGCCTCAGCACGCTCGCGTGCCTGCACAGGCAGTTCCTCCAGGAGCCCGAACGGAGGCACCTGGGGGCGGGGCGCTCCGACGAGTTCGAAGTCGGGAGCAGCGAACAGATAGTTCACCAGCACCGTTGCCGTGGCTTTGTCCGAGTCGACCAGCCGTACACGGGCCCCTTCGAGCATCACCACCGTCCAGGTGCGGTCCTCGAACCGCACCTGGGTCCCCACCTCGAGTACTGCCGCCGTCACGCAGACGCCCACTTGCCTGGTCCTGCTGTCACGGTCACCCGTTCATGCAAGGGCTCGTTCAGCGGGGCTGACAGCGCCCCGGTCCATAGGGCATGGAAGAGGGCTGGGAGAACCCTGATGGTGTCCCCGAGGGCACGGGCTCCTTCGATCAGCGGCCGAGGACGGGCAAAGACCCGCATCGCCCCTTCCAAGAGCGCGGTGTCCCGGTAGCGAGGGTGCCGGTATCCCGACAGCCAGCCCAGGTTGGCGGCGACAACCGGTTCGGGAGGCGAGGCGACCCTGTACTGCCACCCCACCGCGCGTGCCGCCGCTGCCATGACGTCAGCACGGTGTGCGAGCCGGGGAGAGATCTCCCCTCGTCCGGCACAGTCGAGCAGCAGACCGCCGCCGTCGCTGAACCGTGCCATCAGATGCGGCGCATGCGACACCACGGTCCCCTCAGATCCCGGAGCCGGGGAGAGATCTCCCCTCGTCCGGCACAGTCGAGCAGCAGACCGCCGCCGTCGCTGAACCGTGCCATCAGATGCGGCGCATGCGACACCACGGTCCCCTCAGATCCTCGCCAGGACAGGTCTACAGGGCGGCAGGCCATCGCCATGACCGAAGGATCACGGTCCAGCAGCATCACCTGGGTACGCATGACACCCGACCTGTAGTGCACCAGCCGCCCGGTCGTTGCCGACCACCACCAGCCCGGCGCGAAACGACGGCCAGATCGCAGTGGAAACGGACGTACAGGACCGCAGTCCTCCAGACGAACGACACCAGCCGCCTCGCCCCACGGCATCCGCTGTTCTCCACCGTACGGATCCAGGAAACGGGCGCTATATCGACAGGGATAAGCGACTGCCGGGTGCGCCGAAGAACCTTGCTGCCACATGCACCTTCAACCGATGAGCATCCCATCAGGTAATGGCCACGTGGCGGCCTGCTCCCTCACCCGCATTCCAAGCCCTGCTCAGCGAACGCGTGCCGGCGGATCTGACGGCACGGGGCAGCCGCCTGCTGGGACTGGTCCAACACCAACGCCGGCGATTCGAGCGGTCGCCGCGTACGCCTATCGTCCACCAGGACGTCCCGGTGGGAACACGCCGCCGCGTCGATGCGCAGCAGGGAGCGCGTCATGGTGCGGGACGGCGCGGACAGCTCCAGGGCGCGCTGCTGGCTCTCGTTCGCGCGGAGGGCGTCTGCGAGCGTGGTGAAGGCGTGGTGGTGCTTCCGCTCGCCGTACGTCAGCCACGTGTCTGACCGCTCGCCCTCGGGGAGCCGCTCCATGAGGGCGCCGGCGAGTGCGGCGTGGGCCTGCTCGGTCTGTTGGTGCCCTGCGGCCTGGCGGGCCTGGTCGGCGGGGCCGGCCAGCCCCGCCTTCGGGGCGTCGTAGTTGAGCGGCACCATGGCCTCCCGGGCAAGCCCCCAGGCGTGCAGCTGGGGATTGCGGGATTCGGCCGTGGCCCGGGCGGCGGTGGCGAACCAGGCGCGGGATTCCCGGCGGCTGCCAGGTCGTGCAGGACGACCGCGGTCATCCCGGCCATCTGTCCGGCCGTACGCACAGCCGCGCCCGTACCGGGGCGGGCTGCGGGACGGTGAGCAGCGGGCGCAGACCGGCGAAGTCAGCGATCAGGTCGGCCAGGACGGGGGTGGGCGCTTGGCCGTGGTAGCCGTACCCGTAGCTCTCGGCTGCGGCCTCCAGGTCGGCGAGTTTTGATGGTCAAGCCGTATTTATGCGGCTCAAGTCGAGCGGAGTCGGCAGGGTCATGCCCCACGAGACGATGATGTTCGATGGCACCACGGCCTTCTCGACATCGGCACCGGAAGCCTTGATCTCTTCAGGGCCGGTCAGCTTCAACCCACACAGGGGGCAGTCCAGAAGGTCCACCGTTACCTCCGCCCCTGTGGTGGTCGAGCGGATTGGTGTCACCCGGATATGCGCTTCTCCACCACATGCAGGACACGCGAGAGTGGAGATCAGCACGATGAGCCTGTCGTCTTCCCCGGACACCGCAACGGCATGAGGGCCTTCGACGGGTTCCTTGAGTGCCCTCTCCTTGGTGCCCTCAGGTAGTCCCTTGAACCGGTCATCGAAGAGGTGTCGTGCCTGCTTGATCCGGACCTCAACGTCCCGCTGGATCGCGTCTCGCTGCTTGTCGACGGCCACGTTGACCGCGCTGATCCAGCGACCCCAGAACTGCTCAGCCGACATGTCGACGGCCTTCAACAGGATGGCGATGGTCTCGGCAAGTGTCGGCAGCAGAGACCTGGCCTCGTCGCCAACAGTCGTGTGTGCGGTGCCGTTCCGGAGGTCGATCAATCGATCGAGCTGAGGATCAGGCGGGAGCACCTTTATGCGCCGGAGCCGTTGGAGGGCCTCCTTGGCGCCGACAGTGCGGACCTTGTCCTGGTCCAGCTCCAAATCACCGCCGAAGTACAGCAGCAGATCTGAGTTCCCGTTGC
This sequence comes from Streptomyces fungicidicus, assembly GCF_003665435.1. Classification (NCBI taxonomy): domain Bacteria; kingdom Bacillati; phylum Actinomycetota; class Actinomycetes; order Kitasatosporales; family Streptomycetaceae; genus Streptomyces; species Streptomyces fungicidicus. The sequence goes on along the minus strand of NZ_CP023407.1, from coordinate 10,852 downwards.
GCATTTCGACCAGATAGGTCGGGTTCTTCTTGACCAGGACGGCCTTGGCGAGCCGCTCGACGGCAACGCCACCGTGGAGAGCGAACTCGTCGTACTCGCCGCGCCCGTGGTCCTCCATGGCCTTGTACGCGGCTCTTCCGGAACCCGTCAGGAAGCTCTTGAACGAGAGTGAATCGTCCATGCCAGGACGGTAACCGCACCTGTATACAGGTGCGATCGAATTCGGGGCATCCCCGTTGAGGCCGCTTTCACCCATGTCCCTAACTGGAGTTGCGGGTGATGGAGGGCGGCATGGGCGGCGTGGACGCTCCGGGGATCGGGGCCGCGCTCGCTGGTGTCGCACGTCGGCGCGGCCGCTGTCCGAACTCTGGCGCCTGGTCCTTGCCGTCGTCCCCGTATGACGGCCCGAGTGCAGTGACCGTTGTAGGGGGTGAGCCGCTGGCGGCCCCGGCCTAGGGACCGGGACCACCAGGTTGGCGGAGATGGGATCAGCGGGTGCGCCGGGTCAGCGCTGCTGGATCCACCAGATGATCCACCCAGTCCCGCTCGCGCCCACGGCGCCGGCGGAGCCGCGGACGATGCCGTAGCCCGCCGTACGGGCGAGGCCGCGCAGGCGACGGCGGCGACCGCCGTCCAGCAGCTGCAGCAGCCGGGCCCGGATCGCGGGCCAGATGTGACGCAGCTTGTCGTTGCCCTGGTGGTGCCGGGTCGACGCCGGTCGGTCGGTGCCCTTAGGCTCGTTGAACATGCTGATGGTGCCTCCTTGGGGAGTGACTGTCGGTTTCTTCACTGGGCGGCTCCCTGCTCCAACAGGGGGCCGTCGCCCGTTTTGGGGCGGCGGCCTGCGCCGCGCCCGACCCGCGTTCGCGCCGGACCGGGAGTCATGGGGCCGGGACGTAGCGTCCCGGCGGTGTTCATTCCCGGGCCATCGTCCCCGAGAGCACGGGGACACCGGAGGCGATCCGCAGCGCGGTGCTGGCGGCCCCCGCCGGAGTCCAGGCGGCGGCCGCCGCCTCCCGGTCGGTCTTGTTGACGTTCAGGTCGAACGGCGCGGCGAGCGCCCAGCGCACACCCGTGCTCTGGCCGAAGATGGAGGAGCCGTCCAGATACTGCTCAGTGAGGAACTCGTAGAGCAGCCCCTTCGCCTTCAGCTCCGTGATGCCGCGCCCGACGGTTGCCGGGGAGACCCCGTACCAGGAGGCGAACTGCTTGTCCTTGTACAGGACGAAGGACCGGCTGCGCTGGCTCATGAAGATGAACAGCATCGCCTTCGCCGGCATCGTCAGCGACTTGTAGTAGTCCTGCTCCCAGTACGCGAAGGGCACCTTGAAATAGATGTCCTTGCGGGAGCCCTCCCAGTTGCCTGACGGCAGCGTGTACGGGTCCCCGGAGCCGTCTTCGAGCAGCTTGGTGATGCGGGTCATCCGGCCGTCCGGCGCCGTGCTGATCAGTTTCAGCTTCTTCAGCTTGGCCAGGTGCCGGGAGACCGCGGCGCTCGCCGTGCCGTCGGTGGCGAACGAGATCCCTGCGGCGCGGCCCCATGTCTCGGACCGGCGAGTCACGCCCCAGTCGCCGTCGACGCGACCGCGCGGGAGTGGGCCCCGTGCGGCGACGCAGTGGACCAGGAGGAAGAGCTCCAGCCGCTCGGGGCTGCGCAGCAGGTGACGGAGGGGGCCGGGCTGCGTGACCAGGCGGGGGCCGGGGCGGGCGTCCTGGACGAACGCACGCCGGATGGGGACGGCACGGCTGGAGCGCTTGGACTCGTCCAGCAGCATCCGTATCGTGTCGCCCTGGCTCACGGCCTTGTCCCGCTTGAGCACGGTCAGTTCGGTGTTCACGGGCCCAACTATGCGCCCCAGCGTGGGCGGTTCGGTTGTCGGTTACGGGAGCGCACGCACGGCCGGACGCCCGCTCAGCTCGGCTAGTCGGAAAACATGTGAACACTGATGACCCCGATAGGAAACCTTTGTTCACCAAAAGTCGCAGGCAGGCCCGCATCTGATGCTCGGAACCCCTGCGTGTTCAGATTGCGATCTTTGGCGTTCTGGACGTCAACATTTGACAATCTCATCTCATAACTCCGTGCTAGGGAGGAGACGACCCACGAGCGGGTCCCGCACCGGCCCGGCCGACCTAGACGACGTCCGCCCGCCCGTGCCGACAGCACGAGGCCCCAGGCCTTTCGAAGAGAGGGCCCGGGGTCTGGCGCGGTGGGAGGGAGCAGGCAGAGGCTTTCTCAGTAGTCGTCCCGTTCGGAGGGCGTTCCGTACTGCTCGATGAGGTCGCAGGTGCAGGCACCGCCCTCGTACATCGTCATGTCCCACTCGTCATGGTGGTGCCGTACCGGCGGCCGCTTCGCCGGGACGACAGCCGTGGGCGGGGCGGGAGGCTGGTCGGCTCCGGCCCGGGCGGCGGCCCTGAGCTCCTGGTCCACGACGGCGGAGGCGATCTCGTCCTTGCGCCACTGCTCGGGGGAGTTGTGGCGTACCAGGCCGCCCGCGTAGGCCATGCGCAGCAGTTCGGCCTTGGTGTGCTTCCGGGTCAGCTCGGTGAGGCGCTTCATGCGCGCCAGGCCGCAGGCCACCTCGGCTTCGCTCTCATCGTCCGCCCCTGCGCCGCCCGCGTCGCGCTGCTCCGGCACGGGCGCTTCCGTCGGCGCCAGCTGCTCAGAACCTTCGTCCGTCGGTGCCGGGCCCGCCCAGTCGACGCCCAACGCCGCGAGGGCGGCGAGCTGTTCGGCGCTGAGCTTGTCCCGCCTGGCACGGGTGTTCGAGACCCATACGCCCAGTTTCACGGTCACCGGCTCCGTCTCGCCGTCGACCGCGATCTCCTCAATGGCCCCGCGCGGCACCGGCCGCTGGCCCTCCCGCTCCACCCATTGAGCGAGGGCCTGTACGCCGCGCTGGAACGCCTGTTGGGCCTTGCTCGGGCCCTTCGTCGACCGCGTGGCCGTCGGGGCGGGAGACGGCGCCTCAAGCGGCTGCACGCCCAGCCTGGAGAGGCGCTCCTGCTGCTCGGTGGACAGTTGCGCCCAGGTGCTCGCCTCGCGTTGCCGTGCGAGCCACTTGCCCAGGTCGTCGCCCTCGAACAGGACACCCGGCTGGATGGCCGGCAGGACGCCGTCGGCGTCGACCAGGTCCGCGAGGACGCGGTAGTGGCGTTGCCAGTCGAGTGGCCACGGGCAGTCCCAGTCCGGGTCGATCGCCGCCAGCTGTGCCCCCCGCGCTGCGGCGCGCTCGGGGTCTTTCCCGAGGCCGCCCTTGCGGCGGAGATTGGCCGCGTGCTGCCCGATGGGCACCATGGCCTCGCCCTCGCCCCAGACCTGGTCCTGGCGGGGGGGGCGAGGTGTCCGGTGGCTCGCCGGTAGGACCGGAGTGCGGCGAGCTTGTTCTCCCACGCCTCTTCGCCCGGCTCCCACACCATCCCGGCCTCGGGCGCGTCCAGCAGTTCCTTGCGCCGCTCCTCCAGCTCCCCAGCCCGCAGGGCCTTGCGCTGCTGGTGTACCCACCGCCCGAGCGGGAACGCCTTGGTCGCTCCGACCTCCGCCTCGACGTCGTAGGGAACGGCGTAGAGGCCGGTGATCTCGTGTTTCTTCCGCCAGCGCAGCAGGGCCTGGTAGCCCTCGAGCCAGACCAGCGATTCGGGGCGGTAGACGCGGGTGCGTAGGAACGCCGCGATCGTTGCCGGGTCGCGCGGGGTGGAGAAGTGCAGCAGCGCCGACTCGACCGCACCGTCGGTGTCGTCCCGCTCCTGGCCCTCGCCTTCGCCCTTGCCGCCGGCCTCGACGATCCGCCTGTCCTCGTCACGCTGGATGTGGACCTTGCGTTTGCCGCTGGTGAGTGCGCGGGAGGCGAGCTGCTCGACGAGGCGTTCATCGTGCGAGCGCAGGCCCTGGAGGACGGCTACGAGCGGCTTGAAGCTTGTGGAGGCGACCATGTCGGTCGGGTCCTCGCCGGGCTCCAGGAACACCGGCACGATGATCCTGGCTACCTTGGTGGAGCCGTCGCGGTTGAGCCGGAGCGCGCGGCCGATGTTCTGGACGATCTCGACCTGGGAGCCGCGGGTGTCGGCGAAGCAGACGGCTTCGACTCCGCGCTCGCCGGTGATGTCCATTATCTAGATGTTGTGGAGATGGCAGGGATGTTTGTTGTGGGGGTGACCTGCTGTTAAGTCATGCTTTTGACACCTGCGGTCTGGCGCGTGCGGGTGTCTGTCGGCGGCGATAACGTCGCGGGTTGCTGGGGTTTGCTGGCGATGAGAAGCCTGCTGCCGTGTCCTGGGGAAGTGATGCCGGATGGGGCTGTCGGTAGGGCTGCGGATAAGGCGGGAAACCGGTACGAGGACTGGTGGACCGCGGCGGGTGGCAGATCTCCTGCGGGGGCGGGCGTCGAGGATCCGTCTGGAGCCTCCGGGCCGGGCGGGCGCCGGGATTGAGTTCCTGATCGAGGAGACCGACGGCATCTGGTGCGAGCAGGTGAAGGACGTCCCGTCCAAGTGGCCGTGGAGCCTACAGTAGTAGTGCTTCGTTAGGTTGTGGGTTGTCTGTGGCTGCTCCGGGGGCGGGGCGGGGGCGTCCGCAGGTGGGTGCAGGTACCGGTCCAGCACCTCAGCAGGTCCCGGAGAACGTCGAGGACCTGGTAGAGGGTCAGGCCGGTGTGCGGACTTTTGGGTCGAGCCGCCTGAGGGTGAGGAATGCCTGAGCGGCGGTGACGAGGGTGACGTGGTGGTGCCAGGTGCGGCCCTCGGCCGGCGAGACCCACGTGCTGTTCTTCACGAGACCGAAGCCCGCGAGTGGGCCACCAGCGGCAAGAAGGCCGCCGACGGCCCGAACCCCGCAGCCCTTCCCGCGCAGGCCAGCCCGGTGCGGATGCAGAAGCCGCCCACGTCCGACACTCAGCCCGCTGCCGTGCCCGCGGACTCGCTTGCTGACGTCTGGAGCACCACGCTGACCACGGCGGCGCCCGACCCGGCCCCGGCTCCGGCCGCCGACCCAGCGGCGACGTCGCCGGCGGCCCCGGTCGACGACGACCAGGCGATGGGGCTACGCGACGCCGCCGAACACCACCTGCCTTACACCCTCACCGCGCTGCGCTACGCCCGCGTGTGCTATGGAGCGGGGGCCGCCGGTGAGAGTGCGGTCGCAGCTTCGACAACGCCCCGCCCTCAGATCCAGGGTCCGGTAGGCCGGTTGTCCTGATCCGCCCCCGAGTCAGCTTGGCCCTGGGATGATCAAGCCGTTACTGGACAGCAGCGAAAGGTGAGGGGGAGCGCGGTGTGGGACTACTCGGAACTCAGCGCGGAGGCACGCAAGCTAGGAGGCCCTGATGCCCTACGGGCGGCCTACGTCCAGCTCGGGCGACGGCTAGGCCAGCGGCGAGCCTTCATTCTCGGTGCCCTTGCCGTCGGCGTGCCGGTGGCTGGGTGGAAGGTCTTGAAGGACTACCGCGACCGCCGCGCCGTCGCCGCTTCCCAGGCCACGGTCGTGACCTCCGAGACCGCGCCCGCGACGGAGGAGGCCGTAGTCGCCGAGGCGGAGGCTGTAGTCACGGCCGTCGACGTCGCGCCGGTGGTCGATGAGCCGGAGCCGGAGTCCGCCGCCGAGTCCTCACCCTCGGCCACCGCAGCCCAGTCCACCCCATCGGACGGCGGACACTTCAGCGCGTAGGGGCGCGAACGCCCCAGCGCTGACTGCCGGGAAGGGCCAGGCTAGGACTCCTCGGTCCTCCCTCGCGTAGTGCACCGGCCACTCGACCGGGGCCTCCCGGTACGGGCGCACCCTTGGCAGCAGTTCGGTGAGCGGCGAAGGATGCTAGTAGCCTCGCCTACTCCTCTTCGTCGACCCCCTTTCTCAAGTTGCGGAAGGGGTCCGGAACGCCAGGGCGTTCGCTCCGACCACGGGGATCGTTGGCACTGGCGGCTGCCCGCTGCGCGGTGGCGTAGTGGCGTTCGGCGGCGGCTGACGGGGCTGACGGTCACGTCTGGATGGGCCGTGGACGGGGGAAGAGCGTGAATCGTTCTGGAGCGAATCCCTCCAGACCGGTGAGCGAGATGCGATCGGCGTTGTAGAGGTGGATCTCCACGTTCATAAGGGACTGGAGAGGGGCTAGATCGTAGGCAACGTCTGCGAGAGCGTTGATCCTTAGCTGCTCAAGATTCGGAAACCGGTCCGGGATCAGGTCGAGGCGGATGTCGGACCGAGACACAGAGAGCCCGAGACGATTGACGGTGGCCATGAGGGGGGCGTTGGCGAAGTCGGCGTCGGTGACCTGAAGGCTGGTCAGCTGAGGCAGCTCCGCGAGCTCGGCCCATTCCAGTGCGTCCATGACATGGTTGACGACAACGTCTTCGAGCATGGCCCACTGGGTGATGCCGGTGATGGAGGCCTCTATCTGGCCGCCGAGCCAAAGCCTTGTGAGAGTTGGCGAGGCGGGCAGGGTATGCAGCGTTCTCCACGGCAGGACGGTATAGAGCAGCAGTTCACGCAACTGTGGGAGATTGTTGAGCGCCTGGAAGGAGAAACCCTCAGGCAGGTCCAGCAGGTTCAGCTTCTGCAGGGGCAGTCTGGCGAGATGGTGTAGGCCGTCGACGGGTGTCGAGGGGCCAAGAGCCAACGAGCGCAGCGCGGCCAGAGACCGAACGAACGACAGGCTGTGCAGCGAGGGCCCCTCCATGCCCCGGAGGTACAGGGATGTGGTGTGTTCCGGGGAAAGATGCTCGAGGATGTCTGACGGGGTGAGTGCCAGCTCGAACGAGATGAGTTCGATCGGTGTCAGCAGCGGGAGAGCGTCAAACTGCGCACGAGTCCGGACGGTGACATGCAGGCGATCCCGGACAAGGCGGAGGATGTCGCGGGCGTAATCGGCTGCCTCAAAGTTGGTCCAGCCCAGCATCAGTTCGTGGCGCGGCACCGAGGGGGCGACAGTCGGGACGAAATGTTGCAGGTACGCATAAGCTTGGTCGCCGCCCATGGCTGCGGCAGTGCGCAACACGGCAATGATCTCGTCTTCGGGCAGTCCGTCGGCGGTGGGTGGCAGTAGGTCCAGAATGCCGGGACCCAGCGCGGACAGGGTGTTTGCTTCCTGGAGAGTGCGGGGCGGCATCAGGGCTGCGGCGCGCGCCGTGACCTTATGGCGCGTGTCAGGGGCTACTTCGGTGGCGTAGTGCATGCTGGCGGCCGCCAGGAGGTGCAGCCTGGGCCGGTGCTCGTTCTCAGCATCACCGCGTTTAATGAGGCGGCGTAGCAGATCTGCGCTTTCAACAGGCCTGGCGTGGGCGACGGCCATGCGTATGACGTCCTCCCATTGGTCGTCATGGGCATTGTTGACCAGCAGCGGAAAGTCATGGGCCTCGATGGCGGCTTTTGCCCCGAGATAGTCCTGGAAGGTGCGGTGGACGAAGTCGATGGTGTCCATGGTGGGCTTGCGCAGCAGCCCGCTGCGGCCGACCAGATGCGTCAGGACCTGGTCGGCTGTGCCCTGCTCGGCCACAGTCGGCATAGCTGGCAGAGCGTCGTCGACCAGGGCTGTCGCGGTAGTCCGTTCCATCTCGGTCTGGCGGTTGCGGATGAGCCAGTAGGCCAGGCGCTGCAGCAACTGGACGCTCTGGTGTTCGGTGAGCTGAATGCCTTCCGGGACATCGATACTGCGTTCAAGGTCACGGCGCACTAGAAGCATCGACAGTGCTGCCTCATACAACTCCATGCGGCTGTGGGGCAGGTGACCGCGGCGGTCCCGGTGCAGTGCGCAGATCAACGCACACATCAGGGGTGTGCTGGACAACTGCGCCAGGTCACGCTGAGCACGCACTGTCACCTGGAGCGCTGCTTCGAGATCATGCAGCTGTGACCGTTCGGCGTCGGTTGCTGCACTTTGCCGGGCGGCGGTATGCCACCGGCCGACGAAGAGTCCAATGTCAGCGGCACTCATAGGCCGTACTGACAGTTCGGTGAAGCGCGACGAAGCCAGCCAGCCTTCGGGTACAGCGGACGGACGCGTGGTGACCACGAAGCGTGCGTCCCCGTAGGCTGCCAAGAGCCGCTCGAGCCAGTCCCGGGTGGCGCCTCGGTGCTCTTGAGGAACCTCGTCGATGCCGTCGACCAGGACGAGTGCTTCCCCCCTGGCGAGTACGGCATCGGCCCAGCCTTCAGGTTGTGAGGCGGCCAGGGGGGTGCCGACCGCAGAGAGGAAATCCTGCGGCTCTGGAAGGGGCCCACGCCTCACCAGCGTCCGCAGCGGCAGGACGAACGGAATCCGCCCCCGCCAGTCTGCCAGTTCTGCCGGCAGCTCGTCGCGCGCCATGGCGACAGCCAGCCACTGCAGCAGCGTTGTCTTTCCGCTGCCAGCGAGCCCTCGCAGAAGCACGCGTCGGCAGTCGGCCAACGCGTGTTCGGCACGCTTCACCACGACGGATGGCCGGTTCGGCTCCTCACTGCCTGCAGGCCAGTTTTCCGGCCGCTCCGCCAGTTCCAAGCTCAAATACGCCGCGTCCAGCGGCCAGCGCGCACGTTCCGGCCGGCTCAGGTCCAGCCCTACGACGGTCAGCTGGGAATGCCGCTCTGTCACGTAGCTGAGGTACCGCTCCTCGAACGAGGGCTGCACTCTGGGCCGCACCGACTTGCGGGTGACTCTCCTCGGCAAGCCCTGGCGCACCTGCGGTACGCGGGCGGCGGTGTCGCGTAAGGCCAGCAATGGCTCCACATCCGCGCCCAGTGCCTTCGCCAAGGCCACCAGTGTGTTCTCGGAGGGCGCCACTTGGCCGTTCAGCGCCTGGCTGATCGTTGTCCGCCCCAGCCCGGTCCGCTGCTGCAGCCCACCCATCTGCAGACCCCGCTGCGCCCTGAGGGTGCGTAGCCGTAGCGCGAGTTCCGCCAGCGGATCCTCGTACACGTCCCCCATGTCCTGCTTCTCCGTCTCCCAGGCGACCGTCTTCGTTCATCTTTGTTCGCCCTGAACCCCGGTGAACACCAGAACCGCGAAATTCGCCGGAGTCCCCGTCGTCGGTTGTCCTGGGAAGAAGGCATGAACACCTCATCCATTCACCTGATCCTGCTGGCCCTGCTTCTGGCCGTCGTCGGTCTCTTCTGCACGCTCGTAGGAGCAGCGGCCGGTCTGCTCGCTCGTATCGACGGAGCCACCTATGCCACCGCTCTGCTGCGCGGTGGCGTGGCCTTCGCGGGCAGTGCCACCCTGTCCCTGGCGCTGCTGACCTTCGTCCTCGCGGTGCTGTAAACCGCGGATGCTTTGTCCTACTACCTGCAGGCGAGAGCATGGCGCCCGCCCGTGGCGGGCGCTGTTACTCCTCGGCGCTGGGGCCCGGCCAGTGTCAGGGCGTCGACTACAGGACAGGGATTATCAAGGGGTGGTGGCGGGGCATGGTGTGTTTGTTGTGGATGGTGGGCTGGCTGTGGGGGTGGCTGCTGAGCGCACGAGAGCGGACATGTGTTGTCGGAGCTCGTTTCGCAGGGCGCGGTGGGTTTCTAGGGCTGATGTGTGGTCGAGGGCGTGGGCGATGGCGAGGGGCACGCGGCACCCGGGTTCGTATGCTGCTGTGGTGATGGCTGCTTCGACGGCTGGAGTGGGGTTCTCCTGGAGTCCGCGGGTGAGGGAGAAGGCTGCTGCGGCGCGGACTTGGTACTGCGGATCGCCGGTGAGAGCGACCAGCGTTCCCTGGATGACGGGGTCGTTCGTGTGGTAGCTGAGGGCGGTTACGAGGCGTGAGGCTGATTGGCGTTGTGAGGCGGAGCCGCGCAACCAGGTGAGGATGCGGTGGAGCACCGTGTTGCTATCGACGGCGCCGAGGGCGAGGCCGAAGGCGAAGGCTGCCTCGGTGAGGTCCCCGGCTTCGTCGATCAAGCCCGGTACCCCCCTGATTGTGGGCAGTCCCGTCTCGAAGGCAGCCCGCAGACGGGCGGCAGCTGCGGCGGGGAGCTGGTCGGCGCGTGTGGTGAGGGCGCGGACGGCCCCTGCTTTGTGCTCTTGGGCGACCTGAGGATCGAGCACGATGTCGATGACGGGGTCCCAGCGGGCATGCTCGGGGAAATGAAAGCTGCACAGTGCCAGGAGGCGCGCCCAGTCCCAGCCCCCGAGTCCCCAGCTGTTTCGGTGAGCTTCCTCGAGTTGCTGCTGGCAGTGAGAAGCGGCCAGGCCGATCACGTGCTGGCCGGTGCGGGGGGCGAGGTCCGCCGGTGACCGCACTTCGCCGATGGCGTCGATGTCGCCGGTTTCGGTGCGGCGCAGCAGCTCGGCTTCGGCCGCGGAGTCGCCGCAGGCGATCAGTACGCCCAAGAACGCGGCGGACATGCTGGGGCTGCTGTGGCCTGTTGCGGCCGCGAGCAGCCGGCTGGAGGAGGCTGCGACGGCAGAAGGCCTCAGGTGCGCAGCGAGTTTGATCAGGTCGGTTTCCGCAGGCGCGCCCGGCCGGTCGGGCAGGATGCGCAGGAGCACGTCTGCTGCTGCCGCGTGGACCGCGTCGCTGGCTGCGGGCAGGACCCGCCAAAGAGCCCTGTGCGCGTAGTGATCGATGGAGAACGTCGGTCGTACGCGTTGCGCGAAGGGGTCAGGGTCTTCGAGCAGGGTCAGACAGTGGTGTCCTGCCTGATCGGCCAGTTCGGGCGGGAGGAGGTCTCCGGCGTGCCGCAGAAGGGCCAGCTTCGACGACGCGTTGGTGTGGGTCCATGGCGCCGTCACCGACCGCTGTATGGCGGCTTGTACCGGGCTGGCGGGCCCTGCCGCCCATAGACGTTGAACAGCGGTCTGCAGTGTTTTGGTGCAGCCGAAGCGTCTCAGTTCGTCGAGTGTGTCCTCCAGGCCGCGGGCGTGAGCGCCGAGCGGAATCTGGCGAGGCTGGCTGTCCT